>JBAUMX010000074.1:0-33093 GCA_049578945.1 Candidatus Cybelea sp.
CCAACGTGGCGACGAGCCCAGGCGGCGTCGACGCTGAAGCCTCGCGGATGGCTTCCGATGCCACGATGCAGGACCTTCTCTACGTGTCGCATCGTAAGGATGGCAGCGTCAGCGTCTTCTCCTATCCCGAGGGCAAGCCGGAAGGCCGGCTTCTCGACGTACGAGCCACGGGTCTGTGTTCCGGCGACGGTGGCAGAGTCTTTATCCCGGAACGCAACGAGATACTCGAATACGCCCACGGCAGTACGCGACCGCTCGCGGTGTTGCGCAACGTGCTCGGATCGGACGTGCAGTTCTGCGCCGTCGACCCCACGACCGGCGACCTCGCCCTCTCGGGAAGCGCTAATCGCGAATCCGGCGTCGCCGTCTACGGCAATGCGAAGGGCAGCCCTAAAATCTACGGGGCAGATAACCTCAAGGGCGGCTATTGGTCTGCAACGTACGACGACGAAGGGAATCTCTTTGTCGAGAGTACCGCCGGCGACTTAGGCCGTATCAGTCTGCTAGAGCTGCCGAAGAGCACTAAGCAGTTCAGAAGCATCACGTGGAACGGGATACGTCCCTCGCATCTCGGGTCGATTCAATGGGACGGTCAGTACCTCGCGGTTGAAAGCCGTGAGAACGGCGCGACGACGCTCCTTCGTTACAGCGTGAGTGAAGGGCGAGCCACATTGGTGGGCAAGACCGCGCTCAAGGGCACCGGAAGCCCGCTTCAGTTCTGGATTCACGGTGGGAAAATCGCCGTGCCCAATCAGACCGGCTCCGGCGCCGGCGTCATGCTTTACGGCTATCCCGCGGGCGGTAGCGCCGCGAAAATCATCAAAGATGCTCTCGAGCCACAGGCCGCGGTGGTCAGCCCGGCTGCGAAGCGCAAAGTCGCGGTCTTAACGTATCACTACAACAACCTCCGAACGGGCTGGAACGATAAGGAGTCGGTGCTGACGGATGAAAACGTCAACAGCGGATCGTTCGGTCTGCTGCACTCGGTAACGCTTGACGACCAGGTAGATACCCAGCCGCTCATCGTCCCGAACGAAACGACGACCCGCGGCACCGCGCCCGGTAAGCACGACGTGGTCTATGTCGCGACCGAAAACGATACGATCTACGCGATCGACGCGTCGAGCGGGACGTTGCTCTTTCAGCAGAGTTTGGGTAGCCCCGTACCCACACCTTTGGGTTGCAACAACAATGGGCCAAATGTCGGAATCGACGGCACGCCGGTTATCGACCGGCACGCCAACGTGATGTACGTCATTGCGTATACCTTGCAAAGCAGCGTGCCGACCTACACCATCCACGAACTCAGTCTAGCTAATCTGACCGACATGGTAACGCCGGTTGTGGTCTCTGCTTCACACACCTTAACGAACGGCACCAGCTTCGCGTTTAACGCAACCTACCAGCGGCAACGCCCGGGCCTCCTCGAAGCGAACGGAAACATCTACGCCGGGTTCGGGAGCTTTTGCGACTTTAGCGCATCAATGTCGCGCGGCTGGCTGCTCGGTTGGCAGACTGGGTCGCTGACGCCTCTCGCCGCGAACAGGCTGAACGACACGCTCGCGACGTCGCCGGACAGCTTCTTCTTGTCGTCGGTCTGGATGTCGGGCTACGGCGTCGCAGCGGATCATCAGGGAAACATCTATTTCGTGACCGGCAATTCGGATCCGTCCGGGACGACGTACAACAGCGTTACAAACATTTCAGAGACCGTCGCCAAGGTGAATGCGAGCCTCACGCAAGTCATTAGCTTCTTTACACCCTCGGACGCAAACGGGCTTGACCAGGGCGATGCCGACTTCGGATCGGGCGGTGTGGTGCTATTGCCGAGGGTTGGGTCGCAACCGCCACTCGCCGCCGCTGCCGGAAAAGAGGGGACGCTTTTCCTGCTCAATCGGAGGAACTTGGGTGGCTACACTCCGAGTGGTCCGAACGACGACGTCGACGAGGAATCGATCGGCGGATGCTGGTGCGGTCAGACGTACTTCGACGCTGCGAGCGACTCCGTGCCGCGGATCGTTGCCAGCGGCGGCAACAACGTAACTGTTTGGAAAGTTCCAACCTCGCCTCCGATAAAATTGGTCGAGGCGGGAGCCTCGCCGGGCCTACCCGGCGGGCAAGATCCCGGTTTCTTCACGACCGTCTCCTCGGCCGGAAGCAGTCCCGGCGCAATCATTTGGGCGCTGGCGCGACCGCAAAACGTGCCCGGGAACGTCACACTCTTCGCGTTTAAAGCCGAACCCAGCAGCGGTTCAACGCTCCAAACGCTCTTCCAAGCGGCGGCCGGCACCTGGGAATCATCAGGTGGAAACGCAAACATCGTGCCGGTCGTAGCAAACGGCAAAGTGTACGTCGCGAGCTACGAGCAGCTAAACATCTTCGGGTTGCTGGGTGCTAACGCAAAAGCCGCGACGCCGCCGACCCCGCCGCTGAAGGCACCACGCGCCGCCAACAGCGCTCCTCACGAAGTCACGGGGACGCTGCTTACCATCAGCGGCAAGCTGCTTACCTTACGCACGCGCACCGGAATGGTCGCTCGCGTTGACGACTCCGACGCGCTGCGACACGAGCGAAGTTCCGTCTTAGTCACCGGCGAACCATTCAGTGCAATCGGAACCCTCGATGCTAATGGCGTTCTGCACGCCACTGCGATTCTGCGCGAGAAACGCTCTCAGGAGACCTGGCCACCCGATCGGTAGGGGCGCCGATGTTGAACTGATAAATACGCGGCGGCGCTGCTATGGCACGCTCATAAGACCTGCCATCTTCAAATGAGGTCCGTCTTATGAATCGTCGCCAGGCAATTGGAGTCGCCGCCGCGTCGTTGGGCGCAGCCGCCGTCCCCGCCCTCGCTTCGGAGCCATCACAATCCATCCAAGCAGTTCCACGCCTCGCCGTGCGGCGAGACTCCCCTATCGTCGTCGCATTCGTAATCGGCGAGATGGCCAACGTCATGGATATGTCCGGCTCGTGGGAAGTCTTTCAGGACAGTACCGCCGACGGATGGAATACCGGATCATTTACGCTCTACACGATCGCCGACGGCCGCGCTCCGTTAAAGGCGACCGGCGGCCTGGCGCTGGTTCCGACGTACGCTTTCAACGACACAAACGTGCCGCAACCGAATGTGATCGTGATGGGAGCCCAAGGGCAGCATACAAAGGAAAAAATTGCCTGGATTCGGGAGGCAAGCACGCACGCCGACGTCGTGATGTCCGTATGCACCGGCGCCTTTTTGCTAGCGCAGACCGGACTTATCGACGGTCTGTCGGCAACCACCCACCACGATTTCTACGACAGTTTCAGCAAAAAATTTCCCTCGATCAAGCTGGTGCGCGACGTTCGGTACGTAGAGAATCCAGGCGGTAAGTTTTGCAGCGCGGGTGGAATAACGTCGGGCATGGAGCTGGCATTTCGGGTAGTCGAGCGCTATTTCGGTCAAAAGACTCCGGCACAGACCGCGTATTACATGGAATATCGCCGCTCGAGCACTCCTCCCACACAAGCCTCGGCGTAGGTGCCGGCAGCGTTCGAGGATACGCTCCGCCGTTGGGCCTTCGGGGCCGCAACCTGGCTCGCTGCCGTTGGAACGCTTAACTCGGCGACGGGGCCGGTCGTAGGGAAAGACATCGTTCCATCGTTCCAACGGCTCGAGCCCGCCGGCGAGAGCATCACCTTCCCGCGCGACCTCTCGATATCGCGATCTCGAGCGGTGGAATTGCGGCGATCAAAACCTCGCACGGGATCTTATTTGTTGAAGTCGCGCGCTGGCGCATCGACCAGACGCTGACGCTCACGCACGAGCTCGTCGATTATCCCCGCAACCTGGGCGGAAACGGAATGCTCGGAATCGTCTGGAATTCGGCTGGAACGCAAGTCTGGTCCACCGACGGCTTTGGGTTGTTACGCTCAGCAACGCGGTCGAGCTCCGGGCGTTTTTCATGGGATCCGGGCATCGAACTGCCGGGACCATCGGGAGACTTTCGGGACGCCCGATCGAAGGCGTTAGATGTATCGGTTCCCGCCGGATTGGCAATGAGCGACGACGGGAGGCTCGTGTTCGTCGCGTTGAGCCGCAACGGCGAGGTTCTCTTCGTCGACGCAAACCGGCGAAAGATCGTCGGCAGCGTTCGCGTCGGCGTCGCGCCGCTCGCTCTTCTCCGGCGCGGCCAAACGCTCTACGTCGCGAATCTTGGCGGGGCAGAGCCGGCATCGGGCGAACCGAGCGCCGATTCCGGCGGCAGCCACGTGCGCGTCGACGCCCGCGGCATCGCCCGAGCGGGGACGATCAGCGTGCTCGACATCCCGACGCGGACCGTCGTCGGCACGGTCCCGGTTGGCCGGCAGCCTGAAGCGATGGCGCTTTCCCGCGATGGCCACCGCCTCTTTGTGATAAATGCCAACGATGACACGATTTCGATCGTCGACACCGCGGGAAAAACGGTGGCTCGGACGCTGACGCTTCCTCTGCAGCGCAACCTCGGCGCATCACCCAGCGCTATCGCCGTTTCGCCTCGCGACGGCCGGCTTTTCATCGCCGAAGGAGGCGACAACCGCGTCCTCGTCCTCGACAGCGACTCTTATGCTCCGGCCGGCGAAGTCGCGACCGGATGGTATCCTGACGGCGTCACCCTCGACTCGACGGGCAGCGCCTACGTCATCAGCTTGAAAGGATGGGGAAGCCGCGGCACAGACTTCGGCTTTAGACGCACCGACCTGGGGTTTCGACTCGACGTTTCGTTGACGCAGAACGGCTACAACGTCTACGACAACGCCGGCCTGGTTCAAGCCGTCGCTCCGCGCGCCATCTCCGCGGCAACGTCATCGGTCGATACATTTCTCGCTAGCCCACCAAGCGAAGGCATCGACAACCGCTATCTCGTCGCATCGAACGTGCCGGTTCCCATTCGGTCAGGCCAGCGCTCGCTCTTCAAACACGTCGTCTATATCATCAAGGAAAATCACACGTATGACGACTACTTCGGGGACCTGCACCAAGGCAACGGCGACGCTCGGCTCTGCGCGTTTCCGGAAAAAATTTCGCCGAATCATCACGCCTTAGCGCGTCGCTTCGGAGTCTTCGACAACTTTTACGTCAACGGAACGATGAGCGGCGACGGCCATCAATGGACCGACGAAGGCGGCACGACCGACTACGTCGAGCGCAATACCGCTTCGTGGGCGAAGACGTATCCCAGCGACGGAACCGACCCGCTGGCATACGTATCGAGCGGGTTCATTTGGCAACGCGTTCTCGATGCCGGCCTCACCTTTCGGGACTATGGAGAGTTCACGACATCCGAACCCCAAATTATCCCGGCAAACGCGACATGGTCGCAGTTCTTCAACGATCGACGCCGCGGAACGCACTCCGTTACTTTCAAGAACGAGGTCCAGGTGCGCTCGCTTGCGCCTTACGTCGACCCTGCGTACGCCGGCTTTACTCTCCGAATCAGCGATCAAGCCCGAGCCGACGAGTTCTTGCACGATCTCGCGCGGTTCGATCGAGCCCAAGCGATGCCGTCTCTGATCCTGCTGCAGCTGGGCAACGATCACACCGCGGGAACGGATCCCGGCTACCCCGCTCCCGCTTCAGCGGTCGCCGATAACGATCTAGGTCTTGGGCGAATCGTGCAGGGCATCTCACACTCGCGATTTTGGAAGAATACCGCTATCTTCGTCGTGGAAGACGATGCGCAAAACGGCGTCGACCACGTTGACGGTCACCGCACGATGGCACTCGTGGTTAGCGCATACAATCGTCGCCGCATAGTGGACTCTCACTTCTACAATCAGACGAGCATCCTGCGAACGATCGAACGGATTTTCGACCTGCAACCGCTTACGCAGTTCGATGCCCTGGCGCCGCTCATCGTCGAACCATTCGGTCTCGACGTCGATCCGCAACCGTATGATGCCGTCGCAAACCAAGTGCCGCTCGACGTCATCAATCCCAAAGTAACGGCGTTATCGGGCCGGGCGCGCCAGGTCGCGGCGAGTTTGGAAGGTGCAGATTTCGGCAGACCCGACGCGGTCGATCCGCAGTTGCTTGCGGAAAGCATTCGGCTTTCGCGCCAAGCAGATGTTAATCGCGTACAATACTAAGGCGCGGAGAGGCCCTACGATGGTAGGGCATGCGCGTCGTGGACTCGAGCCAGCGAGCTGTCTCTTCGAGCACGCGCCGGGCGTTCGTCGGACGAACGGCCGGCGTTGTCGGCGCGGCGCTGTGGGCGGGCCCTAGGTCACTTCACCCGCACGAGCGTCCGACGACGCGCTTGCGATCACGTTGCGATCGGCTCCCATCGAGTTCGAGCCGTCACAAGGCGCCGTCTATCACATGAAGGCGTTTAACGGCTCGTTGCCCGGACCGGTCATTCGCGTTCGAGCGGGCTGGCGCGTACGGATTCTCTATCGCAACGACT
The DNA here is from genome assembly GCA_049578945.1 of Candidatus Cybelea sp. GTDB lineage: Bacteria > Vulcanimicrobiota > Vulcanimicrobiia > Vulcanimicrobiales > Vulcanimicrobiaceae > Cybelea. Next base: position 6,423 of record JBAUMX010000074.1, read on the forward strand.
CTGGTGGGGCCGGTACGATTCACTGGCACGGATTGATTTTGCCCAACGCTATGGACGGCGTCGAGGGAATCACCCAGCCGCTCGTTCCCGACGGCGGGAGCTTCGTCTACGAATTCACCGCAGCGAATGCGGGCACACGATGGTATCACGACCACGTCAGCCACGGGCAGATCAATGGCCTGTTCGGTATGTTCGTCATCGACGATCCTAGTGACGAACCCGCCGATCTCGACTTTCCTCTCGCCTTTGGCGGCGCTCGCGAGCGCAGATCGAGTCAGCGTTCAGCCGGCCGCCCGCACCGATGCCGGCGTTCGCGCTCTCGCAACAGCAGCTCGCCGACCTTACCGGCTACCTGTCGAACCTCGACGGCGGCTTGGACGGAAGCGCTCCGGCCGTTTCGTGGGAACCAGCTCCCGACCGACCGCGCCACTATATCCGTTGCGTTTCTCCACGATCCGCCGGCCGCTGCTACCGTGCAGGTACTGATGCACATGGGTGGTTTTACGCACGGAAGCGGCGAAATACCGTTGACGCGGTCTGCCGATCCCAAAGTGCTGAAAGCCTCCGTGCCGTTCACGATGGGCGGCCCATGGGTGCTCGTTATACGTTTCGAGGGCGAACGATTGGAACTACCCTTGCAAGTCGGCGGATCGTGATAGGGTGCGAAAGCGACCCGGCGTGCTACCCGTGAAGGCATAAAAGGTTCGGTTGAAATGGCTCTGGTCCCAATACCCTAACTCTGAGGCGATCGACGATAGCGGCGCGCGAGAAGTGCTCAATAAACGACATGCCTGCTGAATTCGGCGGCGGTGAATGTAGTCGCCGACGTTGCTCCTGAATCGTTGGCGAAAGGATCGGCTGAGATGAACCGGATGAACGGCGAATCGGCGCGCAAGCTCGGAAATCTGTAGTGGCTCCGTAAAACTTTCGTCGAGATACGATCGAAGGTCGTCGAGCCAGCCTTGGCTGCGATCGGCGTCCGCGGTTTCCAGGCTCTGAAACGATCCGATCAAATCAAAAACCAAAGATTCGACGGTTATATCGGTGAGCACGTTCCCGGCAAAGAGCTCGTAGAGACGTAGCATTACCCAGAGCGGTTCGCCGCCCGAGAGCGTGTGCAGCGAACGGGCGGGTGCGCCGCACTGTGCCAGCGTATCGTGCCAACGATCGCGCAGCTCCACCGCAAACATGCGGCTGTCGGCAAAAACGCGATCGCTGTGAGCCAAATGCGCGGGATGATAGACCAGCGTCAACGGCTCGTAAGTGATCGTCTCGCCGGCGGCTCGTTCGACATACTCGCCTTCCAAGAGCAAGCACGAAAACGGCAGTTCGTGCGTGTGGCCGGGCAATGTCTGCTCGACGGCGTGGCGAACGACGGAGAGAATAGCGCCCGCGCACTCGCGCGTCTCCGTCGTTCCGTAGTACTGACCTGGCTCCAAGGCAAATGCGGCCACAACTTGATTCAGAATGTCACGTTTCGCTGCGTTTTGTCTTGTATGGATGAAGCGGAAGGCCCCGACCGATTTCGGGTTGATCCCGAAGCGGTCAGGGCTGTTTTTCGCTGCGGCCGGACCGGAGCTTCGGTTTTAGGGCTGAGGCGGGGCGCCGCTCGGCGGCTTGGACTGATTCTTGTGGCAGCCCTTGGGCGTTTGAGAGCACTTGTGAGTGGCGGAGCCGCTCTGAGAGGTCTCGTTCTTGTGACAGCCCTTAGGCGTTTGCGAGCACTTGTGCGCGGTTGCACCGTGAGGCGCCCCCGAAGCCATCGGCATCGCGGGCGCTTGCTGTGTCTGCGCGACGACGGTACCAGTCGTGACCAATGCTGCGAAGCTGAGTAGCGCTAACGTGCGTGAGATGTTTAGCATGATGTGATCTCCTATAAAGACGAATAGGCGGAGACCATTCGCTCAAACCTCGCCAAGGCCCCGGGAGCGACGCGCGCCCAAGCTCTTACTGCCCGTTACGGCAACTGACCATCCAGTCGATTCCAAACTTGTCGGTGAGCATTCCGAACTTCGCACCCCAAAACGTATCGGTCATCGGCATCTCGACGTTTCCGCCGGCGGCAAGATAATTAAAGACGCGCTCCGCTTCCGCAACGTCGGTCGTCGCGACGGACAGCGAGATCGGCCCTTCGCCGTATACCTTGCCTGGGGTGGCGTCGGAGGCCATAAAGGAGACACCGTCCGACTTAAAACTCGCGTGCATAACTCGGTTGGACGTCTCGGGCGTAACGGGCGGACCACCGGCGTCCTTGGGCATTTCACTCCATCGCGAAAGCCCTTCGACTTCACCGCGGAACGCGCCCTTATAAAAGTTGAGAGCTTCTTCACATTTACCGTCAAAGAGGAGGTACGGTTCGAGTTGCATCGGTTTGCCTTCCCTCAAGCGTCGAGTGCTGAGCCGCGACCATTGGCGACAGGCCCTGGAACCCCCTGGCCCAACGAGGGCCCCGGCCTGCGCGCGCGCAAACCAACCCAGTGGTGAAGACTCGCTCCGATATTCGCAACGTCGCCATCATCGCGCACGTCGATCACGGCAAGACGACCCTCGTCGACGCGATGCTCAAGCAGAGCGGCGTCTTCAGGGAAGGCCAGCAGGTCGCCACGCGCGTGCTCGATTCAAATCCCCTCGAGCGCGAGCGCGGGATCACGATCCTTGCAAAGAACACCGCGGTCCGGCACGGAGACGTCAAGTTCAACATCGTCGACACACCCGGTCACTCCGACTTCGGCGGCGAGGTCGAGCGCGTGCTGCAGATGGTGCAGGGCGTGCTGCTGCTGGTCGACGCCGCCGAAGGGGTGATGCCGCAGACTCGCTTCGTTCTGCGCAAAGCGCTCGAGCTCGACCTGCGCGCGATCGTGGTGGTGAATAAGATCGACCGCAAGGACGCGCGCGCGCAAGAAGTCGTCAACCAAACCTTCGATCTGTTCGTCGAGCTCGGCGCGAACGACGAGCAAGCCGATTTCCCGGTTCTTTTCACCAACGCAAAGGCCGGCATTGCAAAGCGATCGCTCGAGGAAACGAGCGACTCGCTCGAGCCGCTCTTCGAGACCATCGTCGCCCGCGTTCCGGAAGCGCCGTCGGAAGAGGGCCCGTTCCAATTACTGATTTCCGCAATCGACCACAACCGTTACGTGGGGCGCGTCGGGATCGGACGCATCTTTCGCGGCGGCTCGCGGCGCAACGACCCGATCGCCAAGATCGCGCGCGACGGCGCGGTGACGGCGGGACTGCGGCTCACAAGTCTCTTGACGTTCGCTGGCTTGGAACGGATCGATGTCGAGGAGGCGTCCGCGGGCGATATCGTCTGCGTTTCCGGCATCGAGAACCTCAATATCGGCGATACGATCGCCGACGCGAACGTGCCCGAAGCTATTCACGCCGTGGCTGTGGACGAACCGACGGTCTCGATGTTCTTCAGCGTCAACAACTCGCCGTTTGCGGGCCGAGAAGGAAAGTTTCTCACCTCGCGCCAGATTCGCGAGCGTCTGATGCGCGAGTTGGAGTCGAACGTCGCGCTGCGGGTTGCCGAGACCGGATCTCCCGACACCTTCGAAGTGCGGGGCCGCGGCGAACTCCATCTCGCGATCTTGATCGAAACGATGCGGCGTGAAGGCTACGAGCTGGCCGTCTCCAAGCCGCAGGTGATCGTAACGGAGCGTGACGGCCAGCGTTGGGAACCCGTCGAGTACGTCGTCGTCGACGTTCCCGAAGCGTACGCCGGCGCCGCGATTGAAGCGCTCGGCCGGCGCAAAGCCATGATGTCGAACATGCTCCCCGTAGGCGATGCGCATCGTCTCGAGTACACGATGCCCACGCGCGCCATTTTCGGGCTGCGCGGCGAGCTGCTGACGCTGACCCGCGGAACCGCCGTCCTCTCGCACACCTACTACGATCACCAGCCCTGGCAGGGCGAACTCCCGGGTCGCAATGTCGGCGCTTTGGTTGCAAGCGAGATGGGAAGGACGACCGGCTACGCGCTGATGGGTCTCGAGCAGCGGGGCCGCTTCTTCGTCGGACCCGGCGTCGACGTCTACGAAGGCATGATCGTCGGTCGTGCCAACGACAACTACGACGTCGCAATCAACGTCGCGCGCGAAAAGAAGCTGACGAACATGCGCGCCGCCGGTTCCGACGAGAACGTCAAGCTGCCGCCACCCGAGGATCTCTCCCTGGAGCGTGCGATCGAGTTCATCGAAGATGACGAGTTGGTCGAAGTGACGCCTCAATCGATCCGCCTGCGCAAGCGAATCCTCGGTGAAGGCGACCGCCTTCGCCTTCGCAAGCGTGAGGCCGCCGGGACGGGCGGGTAGGCAAAAGCCAACGCGAGGGGCCCTGAAAAACGGCCGGTCCTCCCCTCCGAGGTGTCGAGTCCCTGATTCTCCTACACTTGCTGTTACACTCGCTGACACACTCGCAGGCGCATGATTTGACAGCAGGTTTTTAGTGGTATGATCTTCGGGCGCGTCAAACCACGGGGACGCGCGCATGTCTTTAGTTTGAGCTCCGCACAGCCCGACCCGCGCCTCTCTCGCTGCTACCTAGAGGCGCGGGCTCGGTTTTGTGCTAGCGACTCACGGACAGCTTCCGGCTTAGATACTCGGCCGTCGCGGTGTCGGCCTCAAGCCACGATGCGTAGCGAAGGAAGCCGTGAATCTCATTGGGCAGCACGATCTGCTCGTACGGCACGTGTGCGATCCGCAAACGGTCGACCAGATCGACCATCTGGTGAAACTCGACGTTGCGATCGTCGTCCCCCTGGATGAGGAGCACCGGCGATTTCCACGTCGAAATCGCGGAATCGGGCGACGACTCCCACGCCAGTTTCATGAGTGCCTTCTCATCGTATTGTTGGAAGCGCTTGAGCTGCGTAAATCCCCAAACCGGGTTGTCGATATCGAGTGACCAGTCGTGCACGCCGTGAAAGTCGACGCCCGCCTTGAAAATGTCGGAGTTGCGCGCGAGCGCGAGCGCCGTTAAGTAGCCGCCGTACGATCCGCCCCAGATCCCGATTCGCGCAGGATCGACACGCGGGTGACGCTGGAGAAACTTCGCGCCAGCGACGACGTCCTGATACTCCGAGGCGCCGGTCGGTCCCCAGCGCGCCGGATAGTTGAAGTCGTGACCGTAGCCGATGCCGAGCCGGTAGTTGACCGAGAGAACCACGAATCCCAGACTCGCCAAGTACTGGTTTACCGCGTACGCGTTCGAATAGTAATCCATGTAGTGCCATGACAAGAGCATCTGACGCGGCGGCCCCCCGTGAACGAAGACGATCCCGGGATGCTTCCCGCCGGAGTGCGGCAGAAAGAGTTGGCCGTAAATGCGCCGCCCATCTGGGGCAGTGAAGCTGACCTCTTGCGGCGTTACGAGTTGCGACGTTGGAAAGTCGCTCGGGAGCAGGTTTGCATCGAGCGCACGTTGAGTGCCGCCTTCCAACAGCGAGACGAGCAACGGCTGTTGCGCCGTTCCGCCGTCGAAGGCGACGGCTCCTCCGGCAAGCGCGACCGGCCCCATCTGACTGCTCGCCCCGCTCACGAGCTGCGAAACCGTTCCACTGCTTACGTCCGCGCGGAAGATGTGTCGCCGGTCGTCATCGCCGGGCGTAGCACCGGCATTCGCGGAATAGACGACCGACTGCAGGTCGGGAGCGACGTCGACGTCTTCGACCATGAATGCACCCGGCGTCAGCAGCCGTGCGGCCCCGCCGTCGGCGGAAACGACGTAGAGATGCGGCCAGTTCTCCTGCTCGCTCTTGAAGACCAGCCGGTTTTGCGAAACCCATTCGAGCACCGGGCCGCCGCCACTCTGCGGCAGCGATCCGCGCGGTGTATTTGGGCTGGCCCACGCAAGGTGCGCGCTGCTGCCGTCGCTCGCCGCGACCCAAATCTCCCACGGTACGGGATTCCAATTCAAGGGATCCACCGGCGGGCCGCCGTCGCCGTGCAACCGCAAGAACGCGACGCTATGGCCGTCGGGCGACCAACGCGGAGAGAAATCCTGTGACGTGGTCGGCGCAAGAAAAGCAAGCGGCGTCGAGTCGTTGCGATAGATTCCAATAAAGCTGTGGTCCGTGCGTGTGGAGACGAACGCCAACGCCGAACCGTCCGGCGACCAGTGCAGATCCGAGTCTTGTCCCCGATCGAAGAACAAGCGTTTCGCCGCAGCAGCGCCGTCGATCGGTGCGATCATGACGGCGCCGTCGCTCGTGTAGGCCACGCGCGTCCCGTCCGGTGAAATCGCGGGCGCGTCGCCGTCGCCGAGCAGCTTCGGTGAGTTTACCCTGAGCCCCGTCGAAGGGCCGCTCGTCGCGACCGACCAGACCTGCACATCGGGCGGCTGCGGCATCGAGGCCGGACCCGGCTGAAGCGGCTGCGGCCAGTTCGCGTCGTGATCGCCGCCGCGCACGTAGACCACGTGCGCCGCGTCGTTTGAAATGACGAGGTTGCTGAGCTCTTGGCCGTCGTCACCGCCCGACGAGAAGAGCTCTTTCGGCGCGAAATCGGGCGCTCGGGCGAACCAGAGCGAACGCACGCCTTGGCGATCGACCGCATAGGCGATTGCGCTGCCCCGCGCATCGCGAACGAGCGCGGCGGGGAATGGGTAACTCAAAACCTGCGCGAGGGTGAAAGCGGCGATTAGCATGCCGCTCCCTTACGCCGGGGCCGGTACCTTATCCCCGATCGAGAACGTAAGCTCGCCCGCATTCTCGTCGAATCCGACGTCGACCGTGTCGCCGTCGTTGATCTCGCCGGCAAGAATCTTGCGGCCCAACGGCGTCTCGAGTTCCTTTTGAATCGTGCGCTTGAGCGGACGCGCGCCGTAGTGCGGATCGTAGCCGACTTTGACGAGGTGACGCTTTGCCGCATCGTCGAGCACCAGCGTGACGCGTCGCTCGGCAAGCCGATGCCGCAGCCGGTGCAGCTGCAGATCGACGATCTTGAGCAACTCGTCCTCGTCGAGCGCATGAAAGACGATGATCTCGTCGACCCGGTTGAGGAACTCCGGACGGAAATGTTGGCGCAGCTCGTCGAGCACGGTCGCACGCATAATGGCGTAGTCCGCGCCGTCGAACGAACCTTTGTAGTCGAGAATGCGATGGCTCCCGATGTTCGACGTCATGATGACGATCGTGTTCTTGAAGTCAACCGTGTGGCCCTGACCGTCGGTAAGACGACCGTCATCGAGGATCTGCAGAAAGACGTTGAAGACGTCGGGGTGTGCCTTCTCAATTTCGTCGAAGAGAATTACCGAGTATGGGCGCCGGCGAACCGCTTCGGTGAGCTGACCACCCTCTTCGAACCCGATGTATCCGGGAGGCGCGCCGAGCAGCCGCGCAACGGTGTGGCGCTCTTGATACTCGGACATGTCGATGCGTATCAGCGCGCGCTCGTCGTCGAAGAGATACTCGGCCAAGGCTCGGGCCAGCTCGGTCTTGCCGACGCCGGTCGGGCCGAGGAAGATGAACGATCCGATCGGCCGGTTTGGATCGGCGAGCCCAGATCGAGATCGAAGGACGGCTTGGGCAACGGCGTCGACGGCTTCGTTCTGACCGATAACGCGGCGATGAAGCTCCTCTTCGAGGTGAAGCAGCTTCTGTTTCTCGCCCTCTAAGAGCTTGGTTACCGGAATGCCGGTCCAGCGCGAGATCACGCCCGCGATGTCGTCTTCGTCGACCTCCTCTTTGGAAAGCCGTACGCCGTCCTTGTGAGCCAGACGCTCCTCCTCGTCGCTGAGTTCCTTTTGCAGCTTGGGGAGCGTGCCGTATCGCAGCTCCGCGACGCGGTTGAGATCGTATTGACGCTCGGCTTGTTCCATCTGGACCTTGGTCTGTTCGATTTGATCCCGAATCGTGCGCAGTTTCACGGCTGCGCTCTTCTCCGCGTCCCAACGTACTCGGAGGCGAGCTTGATCTTCGCGCAAATCGGCCAGCTCTTTTTCGAGCTGGTCGAGCCGGCGACGGCTGGCACTGTCGTTCTCCTTGCGCAACGCTTCGCGCTCGATCTCGAGCTGGAGGACGCGACGCGAAACTTCGTCGAGTTCTTGGGGCATCGAATCGATCTCGGTGCGCAGCTTGGCCGCTGCTTCGTCGACCAAATCGATCGCTTTGTCGGGCAAGAAGCGATCGGTGATGTAGCGGTTGCTCATCGTTGCAGCCGCAACGAGCGCGCCATCCTTTATTCGTACACCGTGATGCGCCTCGTACTTCTCCTTGAGCCCGCGTAGAATCGAGATCGTGTCCTCGACGCTCGGCTGATCGATCATCACGGGCGCGAAGCGGCGTTCGAGCGCCGCATCCTTCTCGATGTATCTGCGATACTCGTCGAGGGTCGTCGCGCCAATCATGTGGAGCTCGCCGCGCGCGAGCATCGGCTTGAGAAGATTGCCGGCGTCCATCGCGCCTTCGGCCTTCCCCGCACCAACGACGGTGTGCAGCTCGTCGAGGAAGAGAATTATCTGCCCCTCCGACGCGGCGACGTCTTTGAGAACGGCTTTCAAGCGCTCTTCGAACTCGCCGCGATACTTCGCGCCCGCGATCAGCGCGCCCATGTCGAGCGAGACGATCCGTTTGTTCTTGAGGCCTTCGGGGACGTCGCCGCGGACGATCCGCTGCGCCAACCCCTCCACGATCGCAGTCTTCCCGACGCCCGGGTCGCCGATCAGCACCGGATTGTTTTTGGTGCGGCGTGAGAGCACTTGAATGATGCGGCGGATTTCTTCGTCGCGGCCGATCACGGGATCGAGCTTCCCGCGCTCGGCTTCGAGCGTAAGGTCGCGGCCGTATCGTTCGAGCGACTTATAGGTCCCTTCGGGGTCTTTGGTCGTGACGCGCTGGTTGCCACGGACCTCGCGCAGGGCTTGGAGCAGCCTGTCCTTGGTCAAACCGGCCTCGCGGAAGAGCCGTCCGACTGCGCTTGACGACTGCGCCATCGCGAGCAGCACGTGCTCGACGGAAGTGAAGTCGTCTTGCAGCGCTTTGGCCTCGTTCTCGGCAACGGTCATGATGCGCGCGAGCTCGGGCGAGAGCGTTACTTGCGCGCTATCTGCGCTGCTGCCGCTCAACCGCGGAAGACGGCCGATGGCTTCGTCGGCCTGTCGTTCGAGCGCCTTTGGATCGGCGCCGGCCTTTGCGAGAATGTCGGGCGCGATGCCGCGCTCCTGGTCGAGCAGCGCCGCGAGCATGTGCTCGGGCGCCGTTTGCGTGTTGTGCTCGTGCAGAGCGCGCGAATAGGCCGCGTTAAGCGCGTCGCCGACGCGTTCGGTCATCTTCTCTACGTTCATTTCCCCAACACCATACAGCGTGTCCAATCATTCGGTTGCGGGAGCAGCCTTCCGCCAAGGAGCGCGTTCGGCTGACCCGTAAGGGCGAAGCAATGCTCGAAATCGCGAAGGGCGCCGTCCGAGCCTACTACCTGTTCGACGTCGCCGACACCATCGACTTGGTGAAGATGGGCGCGCTCGGCGGGGACAACCGTGCCCCCGCCGCGCTTCCGCTGCGGCGCCAGGCATCGCCGTACCTTCAGTTCCCTGTTCCACCGCTTGTAGCGAACCTGCCGGAGGCCGCACTCGAGGGCTTCCGGGGTCCGGTCCGTTTGAAGTTCTACGATTACGGGGTCATATCGCTGCGGTTGACCCTCTGCGCCGACGGCTCTTGGAACGATTTGACTTCGCTGACCGAACGGGCGCGCGCCGACGAGCGCATCACGCGTTTCGCGGAATCGACTATCACACGCATTTGCGACGAGTACTCGTATGCGCTGGACGAACGGCACTCCCCGCTGGTCGAGGATTATCTCATCCTCGAGATCGAGCAGTTTTCGCCGTCGATCAATGCGGAGCTCCTCTTGATCGAGCACTCGTCGGATCTAGCGAGCCTCTTGCTCGGAGAGCGTCGCCCGCTCTCTGCCACCGAGACCGAGGAAGCGCTCAGGGTGCGATTCTCTTACCACGAGGACGACCTGACGATCGTGCAGTGGGACACTGCGATCGTCTACGATCGCGGTGAGAGCGCGCGAGCAATCGAAGAGATCTTGGAGTTCGCGAACTCGCAGCTGCTCGAACTTCGAACCTACGACGCGCTGCTCGACCGCGAGCTCGACTCGATCTATAAAATGCAGCCTGGGGTGCCCCCACGTTCGCTGCGTGGCCGGCGCGAGGCCGATCAGGCCGCGACGCTGCGCTATCTCATCGTCGACGTGCTCGAGTTGACCGACCGCTCGACCAACGCGCTAAAGATCGTCGGCGACGCCTATTACGCGCGCATCTACCGTGCCGCCGCGACGCGCCTCGGACTGGCCGACTGGCAGCATCAGATCGACACGAAGCTCGCAAGCGTCGGCGAGATGTATCGCTTCTTCAGCGACGAGGCGCGCAGCCGGCGCGACGAGTTCTTGGAGGTGATCATCGTAGTGCTGGTGGCGTTCGAAGTAATTATCGGCATCCTAACGTTGTTCCATCTCCAACTGCGCTAACATCGCTTCGGCGCATTCTCGCTCGCCCTCGTTGGGTGAGCCTAGCAGTCTATCAATGACGCGCCGCCGGTCGGCATCGCTGCGGTTTTGGCTGAGTTTTGCCTTTGCATAAACCGCATCGGCACGTACCTCGAAGGCGGCGATCGCCGCCAGCTGGCCGGCTCGATACTCGGGATCGAGAAGCTGTGGATTCCAACCTCGCGTGCCCTCCATCTTCGCGCTCAACAACTGAACGGCGCGCCAAGGATCGAATGGCCGTAGACGTCCGCAGAGATGCGCGGCAGTGTAGTTCCACGTCGGCACCGTTTCATAGGGCTCTTCATACCACGAGGCCGATACGTATGCGTGCGGACCACAAAAGACGAGCGTCGCCGGTGCCTCCGCTGCGATGAGCCTCGCATGCGGGTTCGCCTTGGCGAGGTGCCCGACGACCCAGATTGCGTCATCACGCTGCTCCGCAAGCATCGGAATTTGCGAGACGCGCGGATACTCGCCCTCACCCGTAATCAGCATCCCGAACGGATACCGTTCGATAAGCTCCAATACCCACGCCCGGTCCGTCACTTCGAAATACCGCGGTACGTACATGATCGGACACATTCGAGGCTGGGTTTCCGGTCACTGCGCTCGCGGCCGCCGCGTTACCTGCTCATGATACAGCGGCAAAAAGCGCTCGCGTGGGCGTGCGCGAGCATTCCGATTCTCCTCGCGATTGGAGCCGATGGGAACGGACCGCCCAAGGTGCTCTCAGGGCCGGCCCGAGCCGTCTTGACGGTGACGACGAACGCACTGCCCACAACCTCGACCGCTCAAGTGCAAATTCGTTCCGGAACGCTGGCAGCCGGTTCGTCGACGGCTTGGCACACTCACCCCTCGCCACCATTCGTCTACGTCGTAAGCGGAACGGGAACGTGGGAGTATAAAGACGGCCGTAACGCGGAGACGCGCGGCAGCGGCGAGGCGATCATGGAGCCTGCGAACGTCACGACGCGGGTCGTCAATCGCGCCACGACGCCGTTGAGCTTCGTCATATTTCAAGTCTCTAAGCCCGGCCAACCGGTGATCGTTCCGGCACGCTAAGGCAACTCGCAAGCCGGCCACTTCGTCTGGTTCGAATACGGAGATGCGATCGTGCAGCGCTTCGGTTGCGGAGGGATTGAGGGGACCGGGAGTCGCTTTCGGACCGGCGTCAGCCGCTCTCTGGCCGCCTCGTTCCAAGCATTCCGGCCAAGCCTGACCGGATCGCAGCCCCCGCCGTTCCAGAAGCCCGATTGGGTGCCGTTCCGGCGTACTTCGGTTGCAACGTTGCCGGAGACCGTACCGGGCCGCACGAAATGCCGGCATACTGGTTCCAGACGTAGAGCGCCGTGTTACCGCCGCCGCGTACCGGATTGCGATTGACGATCTCGTTGCGATCCACGAGTTGATCCGTTCCGCTCGCAATGCCGATTCCGCACTCGCCGGAGTCGACGACGCGGTTGCGGATAAACCGCGTCCGATCGGCACGTGCATCGGCAATCAAACCGCAACCCGAAGAACTGTGACCGCCGGTAACGTAGTTCCGGACCGCCGTGAAGTCCGTTCCTTCGCCGAAGTTGATCGAATCTTGTTGGTCGTCGGGATGCTTGTAGCGCGCAGTGTCCTGACTGCTCAACGTATAGTTGCCTTGCACGCGAACGTCGCGCGAGTTCCAGGCCTGCACGTTTTGGCCGCGCGGATAGGGCCCGCGCGGATTGAGCAAAAAGTTACCAATCACCACCAAGCCGATTACTTCTTGCGGCGCCTCGACGTTGGACTCGCCGTAGGCGATGACGTCTCCTTGGATCGTAACCTCCGTGGAGTTTTCGATCAAAACGCCGTCGTGGTGGTCGCAGCAGCTCCGGCTGCGCGTCCCCGGATGGATGTAGCTGTCGTAGATCCGGATATTGCTGCCGGCGCCGACGTTCACGCCGTTTCCCCCGCAAGGTCCGATTTCCGACTCTTCGATCGTGATGTCGGAAGAGCCGGCAATCGTTACGCAGTCTCCCGCGCTCGTTAAGACTCGCAGATCCTTGTACGTCCGGTGGTGCTGATTCTTGATGAGCATTCCGCGATTGACGAGCACTTGCGACGTCATGCTCTGTGTCGTCACGCCGGGTGGCGTGGCCGGCAATCCGCAGCCGGCCGTCGTGCCCGCTGCAAACGCGAGAGCCAACGTTGCAGACAGCCGCATTCGGGAATTCTACACCTCGAGCGCGATTGCGACCGCGCCGTCCTCAGTCCATCCGCTGCCCAACGCGGCGAGCTCGTCGAGGCGCGCGCCAAATGCGTCGCTCAGTGCGTCGACGATGCGCTCGTACTCCCGCTGTTCGGTGTGCTCCCGCCGTGCCTCGAGCGAGGAAAGACGCGCGTTGACGAAACCGAGCAGCATCGCCGCGCGCTCCCGGGCGTCGATGGCGTGACGCTCGCTCGAATGCGGCTGCAGCGCGCCGATCGCGGCGATGTGCTGCAGCACGTAGGCCGTTAAGACCGTCGCTTTCACTGCACGCGCGGCGAGCAGACCATCGGTCGCGTGCACGCGCGCGTCATCAAAGCAATCGAGATCGATGAGATACGCGGCCATGTTGCTCAAATCGTTTGCGACCGAACGACGATTCTGTGTCGCCTCGTGCCCCGCGCGCGCTTCTTCGGCACGTTGCAGCGCTGCGGCCGGGTCGCCTCCGGCGAACTCGACCTCGGCGAGATTACCTGCGATCGAGGCCGCCGGACGCTCGAGACCCAACGCAACGTAAAAGGCGAGCGCCTCGGCGTAAAAGCCGCGCGCACCCGCGACGTCGCCACGCCGGGAGCGGGCCGTTCCAAGGTCGCCCAAGACGAGCGCCTGCAGCCTGCGGTTGTCGAGGCTCTTGGCGGCAGCGAGCGCTTCTTGCAGAAGCGTCTCTCCTTCGGCGCCGCGCTCGAGCGCAGCCAACGCGCTCCCCGCGGCTTGCGTCGCACGCGCAGCATTGAGCGCGTCGAGCGCTTCGCGCCGGGCCAATGCGCTCTGCGCCGAGGAAAGCGATGCTTTGTACTCGCCGAGTGCACCGCAGAGCTCCGCTTCGGCGATAAAGAGCTGCGCGACGACGGCGGGCGCGGTTTCTTCGTCGATCGATTCCTTCGCGAGGCGCACCCACCGACGCCCATCCACTGGCGACAATGAGTACCAGACGCGAGCGAGCGCACCGCCGAGAAGGCGCCCCGAGCGTACGTCACGTCGCTCTGCTAGCGACCAGCTGAGCGCAAGACGGCAGTTGTCGAGCTCCGTTTCCGCTTCTTTGAACCACGAGCGCTCGGGAGAATCGTACCAATCCCGGTCGAGCTTTTGCGCGATTCGAAGAAACTCGAGCGCGTGCCGATGTCCGAGCGCTTGCCGCTCGCCGCGCTTTCCGAGTCTCTCCAACCCGTATTGCCGCGTGGCTTCGAGTAGATGATAACGCGCATCGCCGCGAGCGACGTCGGCCGTCACCAGCGACTGAGCGATCAGCGAAGATAGCAACTCCAGCACGTCCCCCGACGGGAGGCTTTCATCCGAGCAGACTTCGGTCGCCGCTTCGAGCGTGAATCCGCCCGCAAAGATTGCGAGACGGTCGAAGAGCAACTGTGCTTGCGCCGAGAGCAGCGCGTAGCTCCAATCAATGACCGCCCGCATCGTTTGATGGCGCGCAAGCGTCGTCTGGCCGCGCGAGGTCAACAGGTTGAAGACGTCATCGAGTCGCTTGCAGATTTGACTTGGCGACAAGACCGCGGCGCGCGCCGCCGCGAGTTCCAGCGCGAGCGGAAGGCCGTCCAGACGGCGGCAGATCTCGACGATCGCTTCAACGTTCTCACGCGTTACGGTGAAGCGCGCGTCAACGGCGCACACGCGATCGACGAACAGCGCGACGGCTCCGTAAGCCAGGGCCTCGTTGGGAAGAATCGCTCCCTGCCCCGGGACGGGCAGCGGTGGAATCCGGTACGCCCGTTCGCCGGTGACGCCCAGTGGCTCCCGGCTCGTGACGAGCAGAGCGACCGTCGGGCACTCGGCCAGCAACGCGCCGACCACCGCGCGGGCCTCCGGGATGACGTGCTCGCAGTTGTCGAAAATAAGCAGCGCGTGTTTCTGGGCGAGATACGTGACGAGCGTTTCGAGCAGCGGACGGTGCGGCGATTCCGGTACCCGCAGCGTCGCTGCGAGAGCGTGCGCGACGAGTGCAGGATCGCTGAGCGGTGCCAGCTCGACGAACCAGACTCCATCCGGGAATCGGTTCAAAAGCGTCGCGCCGACCTCGACTGCGGTTCGCGTCTTTCCCGCTCCGCCGGTTCCGACGAGGCTGACGAGCGGCGCGGTTTCGACGAGCTCCCCAATCTCCTCGATGACCTCTTCGCGTCCGAAGAACGAGGTGAACCGGCGCGGTAGATTATTGACCGGGAGTGCCTCTTGCTCGACGAGTCTTTCTTCACGCGCCCGTCGCGCGGAGCGCTCGAGAGCGGCGCGTGCTTCCTGGGGAAGCGAAAGGGCGTCGGCGATGCGCTCGAGCGTCTTGCGATACGGAAGCTTGCGATAGCCGCGTTCTAAGGCGCTGATGGCTTGAACGCTGATCAGTGCGCGGTCTGCGAGCATTTGCTGCGAAAGACCGGCTCGCACTCGAAAAGATTTGAGCAACGTAGCTAAATCGAGCTCTTTCGCGCGCTCCTCCGGAGCGACTCGAAACGGTCTCACGGCCGCGGCGTTCGCGCCGTCGCGGCTCGGTCCATGCGGCGACGCCGCAGATTTAACTGCCGGGTTCGGGTGCGATGCCAAACGGCGGGTCGGTTGCACCGCCAATCGCTTTAACCGTGTACTCGATTGCTCCGGTCTTCGCGTTTACTGCGTCGATAAAACCAGTTGCATCGGCAACCCACAGGTTCTTGGAGCTATGGTCGAAGTTAATATTGTTCGGATCGCCGAATCCGGTCGCAAAGAGCGCGCAGCGCGACGTCCGCACGCAGCGATAAATGCCGCTGGTTTGGTCGACGTAGTACAGGTTGCCGCGCTTATCGAAGGCGATTCCTCCAGCCTTGGCAATCGACGATACGACGATCGAAGCGCTTCCGGCGCAATGCGGGAACTTAACGATCGATCCGCCGCCGCTCTTTGGATCTTTGAAACTCCAATAGCAGTTCCCGCGGTGATCGATAGCAACGCCCATGCCTTCAAGCGGATCGCTTCCGAAGGTTAGAATGCGCGCCGGCTCGGCCCGGCGATCCAAGTAGACGCTGACGCTCCCGGCGCCTTTGTAGATCGTGCTGCCGTTCGAGACCGCAACGAGGCGCCGATTGGGAAGGACGTCGACGTTCACGGGCAGCTGACCGTAGTCGTCAAGCGACCCCAATGGCCCTTTAGTGCCGTGATCCGTCACCCGATAGAGCAGTACGTTCGAATGGCCGCCGTTGGCAACATAGAGCCAGCCGTTTTCCGTCGCGACCATACCCTGCGGGCCCGAGAGACCGTTGCTGATCGTCTCGAAATACGTGAGGTTCAGACGCATGCGGCGGTAGACGCCGACGTCATTACCGTAGAGCTGCGCGGTGAACATCATTCCGCCCGGCAAGAGGCTAGGCTCGATCGCTTGGGGCGGCTTCGCCGCAAGGGTCCGCGAAAGCGCGAGCGCCGGCGTCGCGGGCGTCTGCAGCGAACTCGCGGTACAACCGCCGAGCAAACCGAGCGCCAAAATCGCAGAGAGTGTTGGTCGACCGATGAGAGTAGCGGGCATGTTCGCAGCATTCATTCGAAAAGCCCGGGTTTTCCTTGAGACCGCTTGCTAGGCCACTTATCGCAAAGACAATCGAGCAAAGAGCACGGCATCGCAGACCTTCCCGTCTCGGTCCAAATAGAAGCCTTGCAATCTCCCCTCGCGAGTAAAACCGCATTTTTCCAAGACTCGGGCAGACGCGAGGTTCTCGGCGAAGACGAAGGCTTCGAGCCGCCGAAACCGACCGCTCCCGAGAGCCTCGTCGGCGAGCATTCGCGCGGCTTCGGTGGCGATGCCGCGCCCCCAATACGCGCGCCCCAGCCAGTAACCGAATGCGGCCGCGCCGCCGCGCTCGTCGCCGTATGGTTCGACGCCGATGCCTCCGGCCAGCCTGCCGTCGACCTCGATTGCGTAGTACGTTGCGCGTGTATCGCCGGTTGCAATCGCGATCCAACTATCGGCGTCGCCCTGTGTGTAAGGGTGGGGAAAGGCTCGTGTCATCCAACGCGCGACCATAAAGTCGTCTGCAACCGCACAGATCGCCGCCGCATCTTCCGTTCGGTAACGGCGAAGTACGCAGAGGCGGCCCCGAAGGCCGTCCTCAGTCATGTTTTCGCAGCGTTCGGAAATCGCCGTTTCGGATCGTCACGCCGTGGGCGTCGAGCCACTCGAGCAACGGCATCGCATATTTGCGCGACGTTCCGAGCAGGTCGCGAAACTCGGCCGCGGTCATCCGCTCGTGGGCCCGAAAATGCGCCTCGACTAGCTCCCGAATCTCCGCGATCTGCAGGCCACGATAGAGATCGTCACCGACCTTAACGAAGAGACCCTGCGCGAGCATCGTATCGAACGCGCGCGAGAGACCGGCGAGCTGCGATCTTCGCGTTGCTGCGGCGATGCCGCCAAACGGGACCGGGAGCAACGGCTGCGTTTCATCTACCGGAACGAGCGCATCGAAGAAAGCGCGCTGCTCGGAGCCGAGCACCGGCCGATGGTCGACCGTTGCGAAATAACCGCCACGATTGATCACCTGCCGGTCGTTCACAAAATGCTCGGCGATGCGCACGAGCGTCGATTCGGGGAGGCCGAAAGCGCGGGACAGTGCAATTGAGGTCATTCCCATTGCCCATGGCTCCTTGCTATGCGCATCGGCCAGCGCTGCGAACATTTTCGATAGCAGCGTCCGAGCGGCGACGGCGTCAACGTAGCCCGGCGGTCGCGTCACCGGAATAACTTCTCCATCCTCGACGAGCCGATCGAGCACGCCGCGTACGGCATCCTCGCGCAAGTTCGCGGCAAACGCGATCGCGCTCGGCTCAACTGCATCGAGGCCCTTCTCGCGCAGCACCGCGAGCACGGCCTCCCGCGCGACGTCACTTCCATCGGTTGAAGGCGCGAGGTCAACGCCTTCCACGTATCCGCCGCCGATCAGCGTCATCGGTGACGGGCGCCGCAGAACGAAGCGAAGGCCCGGAAAGGCAACGGCCGGATCGCGTAGATGGAGCTGCGCCGGCACGCCCTCTTCGCCCCGGCCATTACTCTGCATGACGAGGGTTCCCAGGATCTCTGCGGATCCGAGATACGCTCGCACCGGCGTTCGCCGGCGCGCGAGAGCCGGGCTCCCGGGCAAGGGCAGAAAGCGCACGCGAAAGTCTTTTCGAGCCGAAAGCTCGCGCCCGACGATTGCGTGTCCGCGCGCGATCTCGTGCCGATCGATGCCGGGCAAATTCAGCGCCACGCGGGAACCCGCTTCGACGCGTTTACGTGTCGATCCGAACACGCCGACGCTGCGCACGTGCGCCGGAATACCACCCGGTTCGAGCAAGAGCGTTTCGCCGGCGGTTATGCTGCCTTGCATCAGCGTCCCGGTAACGATCGTGCCGAGTCCCGGCAGCGCGAAGATGCGATCGATCGGAAGATAGACGGGCGCGCTGGGATTGCGCGGCGGCATCGCCGCCAGCTCGTCGTGCAGCCTAGTCTTGAGCGCGTCGAGATTTTCGCCGGTCGTTGCCGAGGCGACGAACACCGGCGCGCCGTCCGCGATCGTCGCGTGTAGCCGCGCGCGAATCCTGGCTACTGCTTCGTCTCTGTACTCCGCTGCGACAAGGTCGATCTTGCTCGCGATCACGAGCACACGGCGGAGGTTGAGAAAGCGCAGGATCTCGAGATGCTCGATCGTCTGCGGCATGACGCCCTCGTTTGCGTCGACGACGAGCAGTAGCAGCTCCATCCCGGCGGCACCGGCGAGCATGTTATGCAGAAAACGTTCGTGCCCGGGGACGTCGACGATGCCGCCCTCGACGCCGTCGTCGAATCGCAGGTGCGCGAAGCCGAGATCAAGCGTCATTCCGCGGGTCCGCTCTTCGATCAGGCGATCGGGATTGGTCCCGGTGAGCGCCGCGATCAGCGCCGACTTTCCGTGGTCGACGTGCCCGGCGGTGCCGACGATATGCACGACTTGCCTGTAACTACCCCGCTTTGGATCGCGATTCGACCCGATACTCCGCGAGGATCTCCCCGGCCGCACGAAAGCCCGACTCGGCGCCGCCTTCCATGAACCCCTGGTACGCGACCGACGTGTGCTCACCGGCGAAGTGCACGCCCCCTTGCGCCCGAGCCTCATGACCTGCAATCGTCGTACACTGTCCGACGAGCCAGCACGAGTAGCTCGCTCGAATGTTTGGATCGGCCTGCGCGTTGCCGAGGGTCGCCTTGCCGTTCCACGTTGCCGAGACGCCGGGCCAGATGCGGTCGAGCTGTTCGAAGTAGCGCCGCGTTTGTCGCGCGACTGCGTTGGAGTCGCCGATCTGCGCGTAGGGCATCTGCGGCGTGTCGAGCATCGCCGGGCTGGCTGCGGTGAAGACTTCGATGAGGCCGTCCCGGCCGCGCTGGCCGAGCGAGTAGTCGAGCGCGCTCTGCGAGGGCAGCGTGGTCCAAATCTGTCCGGTCGTCGGCTCCGGCCAGGGGTGCGTCGCGCGCATCCAGGCGCGCTGGTCGAACTGGAGGTGCAGCTTGGTGTGAAAGCCGTAGCCGAGATTCTCGATCGCGTTGACCTTCGCCGCATCGAAGCCCGCAGTCGAGTAGTCGAGCCCGCGCAGAATGATGAACGGGATGGCTAGGACGACGCGCTGCGCATAGACGGTTTCGATCGACCCTTGGTAGTCGAATCGCAATTCGTACGCGCCGCCCGTGGCGCGGGCAATGGCGAGCAGGCGCCGATTGAAGCGCACGCTTCCGGGCGGGAGCGAGGCCGCGATCGCCTCGGGCAACGCTTGACTCCCATCGGCCAGAATATAGCGTTGATCGGAGTAGCCGAGCACGTTCATCTCGCGATTCTCGGCGTACGAGCGCTGCTGCCCGAGCTGCATCACGAGATTGAGCGCGCTGAGCTCTTCGAGCTCGCGTCCGTATTCGTTGCGGTACGACTCTTTGATGAGCCGCCCGAGCTGCGAGCCGAGTCCGCCCGGCACGTATTGCGCGATCCAGTCGCGCATGCTCATCGCGTCGAGCCGTCGTGCCGTCGGCGTCGCATTCGCGTAGGTCGTCGCCGCGTCGACTCTGCTCAGCTGGCCCGCCAGAATCGGATAGATCTTCGCAAAGTCTCGATCCGCATCGGCCATCGAGTAGTAGCGCCCGTCCAGATAGCAGGTGTCGCGCGCGCGTGGCGGCCACGCCGCGTGCGTATCGAGCAATGCGAGCTTGAAGCGCCGCGCGAGTTGGTGAATGTTGAGGTGCGTCGAGTCGACCATGGCACCGCACCACTCGGTATGCTGCCCGTCATCCCAGTAGTTTCGCTCGGAATGCATGCGGCCACCGACACGAGAGGACGACTCGTAAACGGTCGATCCGATGCCGGCGTCGCGCAAATGCATCGCGGTAACCAAACCGGCAATACCGGCTCCCACGATCGCGATCTGCTCGTGCTCGGGTGCCTGCGAACCGCCGCAGGCGACGAGCTCCGGAAGTAATGCCGCCCCGAATGCAGCTGCCCCCGCACGCCTGATAAACTGGCGCCGAGAGGTGGCCTGAGCTTGTCGAAGCGGCACCGCGTTAAAGCTTGATGCTGAGATCGGCGAAAAATCCGAAAGGTTGGCGTACCGACGAGATTCCGACCTCGGTGACGTTGAAGAACGTTCCGTACGGATAACGCAGTTGCGCCGGGGGATTCTTCACGAAGTTTCCGGCCGGCGCGAGAATATTCGACGGCAGAGTCGAGTAGACGCACGTGACCGAGTTATCCCACGCGAAGCCGCGCTGGAAGCACTGGTTGTAGAGGTTCACGGCTTGAACGGTGAGCGTCATGCGCGGCGTGAGATCGTAGCTCGCCTGCAAATTCGCTGAGAGTTCGGCCGGCTGCATGAAGGCACCGAGATTGTCGAAGTGACCCGAATACGGATCGGGCAGGAAGATCGCGCCGGCCGATCCGCCCGGGCAGCTGACGCCGGGCGTCAGCGGCGTCTTTGCCGGTTGTGAAGAGCACGATTGCGGCACGTAGCCCGGCCAGACCAGCGGCGAACCGTAGTTCGAGCCGTTAACGTAATGCAGCGACGGCGTGACCGCGAGCTTTTGATGCCGGTAGTTCAGAATCAGCGACGCGACGTCGGGCACCGAGTAGCCATTGGCGGCATTGAAGGGGCTCGGGATCACGTCGTACGGCGCATACCAGGCACCGGTATCGAAGAGCGGCTGGAGGGTCCCATTGTAGTACGGATTCGGTATGTCCAGCTTGCCTTGATCGCCCGTACCCGATTGCGAGTTTAACAGCACCGGCGCGGCGTTGCCGGCGAAGGCCCCGCTGCCGCAGGCCTGCCAGTTGGCCGAGCGTCTCGTCACGTTTGCGCAGGCCGACGTATAGGAATTGTAGAGTTCGACCTGGGTGTTGAGAGTGTCGAGCACGCTTATGCCGTTGATCGGACTGAAGCGAATCCGGTTCTCCGTGTGCGTGTAGGTAAATAGGCCGGAGATGCCGTCCCGGCTAAAATCGCCATATTGCAGCGAGGTTTCGACACCGTACGATTCCTGCGTCCCGACGTTGAGGCCGGCCAGAATTCCCTGCACCGGATTTATCGCCTGAAATTGCAGTTGATTGCTCGTGCTGCGGTAGAAGGGAGTGATTTTATAAGAGAGCAGCGTTCCCTTGACGTGCTTCTCCAGCGAGAGGTCGAAGTTTTTTGCCGTATCTGGCTCGATCGCGTGATCGGGCGACCGATAACCGTACGGATAGAACTGCGCGATGAACGACGCGAGGTTCTGCTGGAAGGTGTTGTACTGATAGTACGATGAGCCTTCAGCCCGTGCGTATTTGCCGGCCGAGCCTCGGATTACCGTGTCGGGGTTGATCGTGTACGTAAACGAAAGGCGCGGCTGGAAAACGTTCGAGACGTTGCTGCCGCCGGCGACGTTAAAAAGTCCGAAACCCGGAGTGGTCAGTGACGAAAACCCTGCCGGGCACGGTGCGAACGAGTCGGTTCCCGAGTCCCACGACCACTGCGTCGACTTCCCGGAAGCGCCGCAGAATTCGTTGTTGTACGCATTAAACCAGAACTGACGAGCCGGATAGCCGTTTATCAAGTTATTCGTCGTGTATTCAAAGTGATCGAGACGCGCACCGACGTTGACGACGAGCCGATCGTTCGGCTCCCAAAGATCGGTCAACGCATACGACGAGAAGTGCGGGATCACGTTATCAACCTGGGCGCTCTGGCCGTTCTCGGTCATCATCCAGCGCGCGCCTGCCTTTGCCGCCGGAGAAGCCTTCGGCGCAACGCCCGGCGTGAGATTGAAGCGGAACGATCCTTCGCCGGGATAACACCCACTCGGCGTAAGGCAGCCGCCCTGACTGCCCCGATCGAAGCAGCTCCAGGGCTGACCGGTGACGTAATTGTAACACTTTCCATTCGGCGTACCGTAGCTCGAGAGAATCGTGCCCAAGCCCGTCGGCGCAAGACTCGTCGTGAACGGATCGGTCGAGCTGAACCCGACATTGTACGTTTGCAGCCGCTGCGTCATGTACGATGCTTCGGCGGTGATGAGGTTCTCGGGTGCGAGCTGATTGGCATAGATGAGACTGCCGCCGTAGCCATGCTCCAAGACCTCATAATCGGCCGGATCCGAGCCGAAGACGAGCTGTGCGCTTTGCGGGCCGTTGATGAACCAGTTCGAGTACGCGCCGTAGATCAACCCGCGCAAATATGAGTGCGGGTCGATGTTCTTCTGATACTGCAGCTTGGTGATCGTGTACCCGTTCCAGTTTCCGTCGCGGTCGCTGGGATTGACCGGCGACCCAGGCGCGCGCCCGATAGGGCTGCTCGGGAAGAAACCGGTTATGACATCCTGTTGACGCGGTGACTGCATGAGCGGACCGCCGTAATAGAGTGAATCGAGGTACGGCATCGGAAAACCGATACCGGTTGCCTTCCCGACTTGCGGCGTGTACCAAACGTCGTTCGCAGAGCTGAGGAATTGATCGGCGATTCCACCGGTCACCCAGAGCATTTGAATGTCGTCGCGCAGCGGAGAGTCGCGGTGCGGAATGCCGATATGCAGATTGATCACGTTCTCGCGGTCGAAGTTGACGCCTTGCGCGTACGCGTAACCCGGCGAGCGGATGAAGCCATAATTCGGCGCCTTGCCGCCCGACCCGTCGAGAATATTGTAGACGTTGTTATTCGTGGGAACGCTCAGCGGATAGAAGTACAGCGGATCGCTGACGCCGCCGAACTGGTCTCCGAAGCGATATGATTGATTGGTCCCCGAAAGTCCAATGTAGTAAGAGAAGTTCCGGTCGGGCGTCGCTCCGGCAACCTCGATTGTCGCCTGGTGGTAGAAGGCCGGACCGCCGATTCCTAGATCGGCCGCAGCGTAGCCGGGGAACGTGCCGGTCTTGATGACTTGATTGATGTAGCCTGCGAGCCCCGAAGAGTTCGAGGTAGCGGGCGTGCCGCCCGTATAGACCTGCACCTCTTGATTGCCTAGCGACGTCAGCGTCGCTATCGTCGCCAGGTCGGACTGACGCGTCGTCGGCAAGCCGTCGAACTCGTAAGCAACCTGATCGCTGTCGCCGCCGCGAATATAAACGCTTTGGTACCAGCCCTGCTGATTCGACGGAATGTTGACGCCGGGGGCGCTTGCGATCGCGCCATACGCCTGCGTCAGCGATCCGGAGCCATTCAACGTCGAAGCCGCCTTCTGACCGGCGGAGTTTATAGAGTAGACGTCGCTCGTGACGCCTGAGCGCACCAGGGATTGTGCCGAACGCGAGGTCGTCCGCGCGATCGTCTTGAGCGTCTTTTGCAACGACAGCGTGACGGTCGCCGACTGATCCGCGACGATCGAGATGCCGGGCTGCGATTGTGGATCGTATCCGGTTTTGCTCGCGCTGACCGTATACGTATCGGGTGGCAGCGAGATGAACGAAAAAGACCCTGAAGCGTCAGAGACGCTCTGCGCCGTCTGCGACGGAGAGGTGGCGACAATCGCCGCGCCGGCGACGGGCGCGTGCGTCGCGGCGTCGACCACGCGGCCGCGCAGCGTGCCGGTCGTGCCGGCGATCGTTTCGGCCGGCATGGCAAGGAGCACGAAGGCGACTATCGCGACGACGGCGTTTCTCATAAAGAAGAACGTCGTTAAACTCGCCGAATAGGACTTCCTCGCCGCACCATGAGAGTCCACGAAAAAACGTCTAGCTCCGCTAGCCGAACGTCCCTTGCGCAACGCCGCCAAGAGAGCGTGGCGCGGGGCGTCGCGACCGCGCACCCGATCTGGGTCGATCGCGCCGGCGGCGCAACCCTCTGGGACGTCGACGGCCGGCGCTATATCGATTTTGTCGGCGGAATCGGCACCCTCAACGCCGGACACGCCGATCCGAGAGTCGTCGCTGCGATCGCCGCCCAGGCTGCCCGGTTCACGCACACCTGTTTCCAAGTGGCGATGTACGAGCCGTACCTTCGCGTCGCCGAGGAGCTCAATCGCCGTGCGCCGGGCCCTTCGCGCAAAAAGACGCTGCTGCTTTCGACCGGCGCCGAGGCGACCGAAAACGCGGTGAAAATCGCCCGCGAGTATACCCGCCGCCCGGCCGTCGTGGCGTTCACGCACGGCTACCATGGCCGAACGTTGCTGGCGCTTTCGATGACCGGCAAGAACGAACCGTACAAACAACACTTCGGGCCTTTCTGCGGCGAAATCTATCACGCGCCGTTTCCGTTCGAGCATCACGGCGTGACGACGCAACGCGCACTCGAGGCGATCGACGAACTCTTCACCGGCGTCATCGCACCGGATCGCGTGGCGGCGTTCATCGTCGAACCGGTGCTCGGTGAAGGCGGCTTCGTCCCTGCCCCAGCGGATTTCTTGCCGGCGCTGCGCGGGATCGCCGACGCGCACGGCATCGTGCTGATTGCCGACGAGATTCAAACGGGTTTCGGTCGCACCGGAACGTTCTTCGCGTGCGAACGGTTCGGTGTCGAGCCCGATTTACTGACGGTCGCGAAATCGATCGGCGGCGGCCTGCCGCTGGCGGGAGTCGTGGGAAAGGCCGAGATCATGGACGCGCCCGCGCCGGGTGGTCTCGGAGGCACATTTGCCGGTAACCCGGTCGCTTGCGCCGCGGCGCTCGAGATCTTCGAAATCATGGACGATGCGTTTCTGGCGCGCGCTCGAGCGATTGGCGAGCGGATCGCGGCTGCATTACAGGCGATGCGGAGCGAGTTCGCCCAGATCGAAGACGTACGCGGACTGGGCGCGATGCAGGCGATGGAACTTTCCTCCCGAGCCCCAGAGATCGTCGAGGTGGCGCGCGAACGCGGGCTGCTGCTGCTCTTGGCGGGTCAACGCGACGTCATTCGCATTCTGGTTCCGCTCGTTATCGGAGATGCAGAGCTCGACGAAGGGCTCGAAATCTTACAAGCGAGCATGCTAGAAGTCTTTACGAGGTGATCGAAAATCGAGGGTGATCGCAAGCACAAGGTTTACGAGTACACGCAGCGCGTCTTAGACCTAATCGAACAAACCGACGTAACTCCGGAGCAGGCTTCGTGGATTACGCACGAGACGGTCGACTCGTTTCGCAACCACATTAATCCCGGCTTTCTCGAGTACCGCAAAGCGACCGATGCGCATAGCGCCGGCGCGGTGGTCGAATGGGCGGACGCCGGACCGAACTCTTATCGTGACGTTACCGGACGGACCTACATCGATTGTTTGGGGGGCTTCGGCATCTTCAACGTCGGTCATCGGAATCCCAAAGTCGTCAAAGCCGTCAGCGATCAGCTTCGCCGCCAACCACTGCATAGCCAAGACCTGCTCGATCCGTTACGCGCGATGCTGGCGAAGGCGCTGGCGATGCTCATGCCCGACGGCCTCGAGTACAGCTTCTTTTGCAACAGCGGCACCGAAGCGGTCGAAGGCGCGCTCAAGCTCGCACGTGCCTACGATCCCACCAAACAGACGATCGTTGCCGCGACGAACGGTTTTCACGGCAAGAGCTACGGCTCGCTTTCGGCGAGCGCCAAAGCCGAGTTCCGCCGGCCGTTCGGCCCGATGCTTCCAAACATCGAGCACGTTCCGTTCAACGACATACCCGCGCTGCGCGACATGATGACCTCGTGCAGGGCAGTCGGCGAAGACGTCGGCGCCGTGCTGCTCGAGCCGATCCAAGGCGAGGGCGGCGTCAACATACCCGACGACGATTATCTTCCCGGCGTCCGCGCGCTCTGCAACGAGTTCGGTTCGCTCTTCATTCTCGACGAAGTGCAGACGGGGATGGGCCGGACCGGTAAGATGTTTGCCTGCGAGCACTACGGGATCGCGCCCGATTTGATGTGCCTTGCCAAGGCCTTCGGCGGCGGCGTCGTTCCGGCCGGGGTCGTCGTCGGCAGGCGCGAGATTTTTTCGCGTCTCTTTGACAACCCGTTCCTGCACACGTCAACGTTCGGCGGTAACCCGCTGGCCTGTGCTGCAGCGCTAGCCACCATCAACGTCTTGATCGAAGATCGCCTGCCCGAACGCGCCGCTACTCTGGGAGAACGGATGATTCGCGGCATTCGCCGGGCCGTCGCCGGACACGGCGATCTCGTCGTTGACGTGCGCGGCAAGGGGCTTTTGATGGCAATCGAGTTTCGCGATCACGAGACTGGTTTTGAGCTCGGAAAACGTATGCTCGAGCGGGGCGTGCTGGTTTCGGGCACGCTCGTCAACGCGCGCGTGATTCGCGTTGAGCCGCCCCTGACAATCACTGAGGAAGAGGCCGATTACGTCTGCCAAGCCCTCGGCGAGAGTCTCGCAGCCATGAGTCAAACAGTTCACGTCTCATCCGGATTTGAGGTATAGATCCATGCAAGTAGCGACGCACCCCGCACCAAACGCCGAAGAGATTCTTCGCAATCTCCCGCGCATCAACGGCGTGATTCCTATGTACGTGGGCGGCGCTTGGCGCCTGGCGGCCGATGGCGGCACGCGCGAGCTCGCCAACCC
>JBAUMX010000075.1:0-6387 GCA_049578945.1 Candidatus Cybelea sp.
CTTTTCAAAACGCAAGCCGGTGGTTGTGCGTACAGGGCACAACCAGAAGCGCGCGTCGCGTGCCGGCCGGGCCGCTCGAGCCCGGCAGACATCGCGACCATGAGCAGCGTGCCAAGGAACGTGTCACCGTAAAGGCACGCTGCTGCAGCCGTACGCCAATGCAAGTAGGCCGCACGGGAAATCGCCGGCATTCTAGGGTTCAAGACGCGCGAGGTCACCGGTGCATGGTGAGCTGGTGCGACGAACGCCCTCCGCGGCGTCGGATTGATGTTAGCGTCGAGGAGAACAGCAGCTTCGAGAGTCTCGGAACCCCCAGCCCGGATCTAGTCCGTGATACTACGTACACACGTACGAGGTCATTCGTGTCGAACTGCTTAGGCGGAGCCCCGTGGACCATTGCGTTGCAATGCCGTCGGCGGCGCCGCATTAGACTGCGGGTCGATTGGCAGACGGTTGTTGCGAAGCAGCGGCAGTCCAATGCGGTCGTCCCGGAAACCCGTAGCAGTATAGGCGACGCATGCTTACTAGCTCGCGCACCTGAAAACTCAATAATAAGATGGACGGCAAGCTCAAAATGGCCTAAAATGGCCACATCGGTAGCGAGCCCTATGCTGTTTCCCTCCGAGTGCGCAAAGGACCAGATCATGAACGCACGCTTCATCGCACCACTCTCATTGATAGTCTTCGCCGTTGCCGTCTGGGTAGGATGTTCTTCCGGCGTCTTAGCGCCTCAGAGCTCCGTCGAGCCGGGCGGTGCCGACGCCCGCACGACTAAGAAAACTCACGGCCACGCAAAACCTGACGCGATGGCTAGCCCAACAATCAAACATGTCTTCGTGATTATTCAAGAGAATCGGGGCCTCAACGACCTGTTTATGGGCTTCGCGGGAGCGAACACGGCCACGTCCGGTCAGGAATCTGACGGCACCGTTGTGCAACTGACTGCAGTGCCGCTTGAGAATTCTCAGGACATAGAGCATAACTGGAGCGACGCTCAGGCGGCGCTTAACCCGGTAGCGAGTGGTGCGTACCAGATGAACGGATTCAACAACGAGCTACTACTGCCCCAAGGCACCCCGGCGAAGAAATTCCCCTACGCATATGTTCCCCAAAGCGAGACGGGGCCGTACTGGGCCATAGCGGAGTCCTGGGTACTAGCTGACAATTTTTCTCCGACTGAACTCGGCCCGAGCTTCACGGCGCACTTAAATTTGATCGCGGGCACCGATGAGATCGCACCCAGACAAGCCGAAGCGAATAACCCTTCGTCGACCAACGACGACTGGGGTTGCAACTCAGCGCCGCAGAACCTCAAGACCGATACAGTTCAACCGATGCAAACCCCTATTCTTAACGGACCGTTCCCATGTTTCACCCAGTTTCATACGATGGCGGATCTGCTCGATAACGCTTCGATTCCGTGGAGATTTTATGCGACCAGTCTCCATTTTCCAGCTTCAAGATGGTCGGCGTTCGACGCGATCAGCAACATACGCAACGGACCAGATTGGAACAACGACGTCATAACGCCTCCAAAACAAATCCTGACGGACATTCCGGCGGGTAGCTTAAACAAAGTCGGCGTTGTCTGGGTCGTGCCCGACGAAAAGAACTCAGACCATGCAGGCAGCGACTCCAACACAGGGCCATCTTGGGTCGCCAGTGTCGTCAACGCAATCGGTACGAGCAACCTGTGGAAATCGTCAGTTATTGTTGTGCTTTGGGATGACTGGGGCGGATGGTACGACGGAGTCGCTCCACCACAGCTCGATTTCCGGGGACTAGGTATTCGTACTCCAATGCTGATCCTGTCTCCCTACGCAAAACAGGGCCAAGATTCTGGACACGTTTCGCACCGGCAGTTCGAACCTGGCAGCATCTTGAGGTTCATCGAAACGGTCTTCAATCTTCCCAGCTTGGGATCGCTGGGTGGTTCGGGCTACACCGATCAGCGCGCGGTAGGGATCGATGTTACTTTAGACTTCGCACAATCGCCTCGGCCGTTTGCCACAATCTCTGCAGCGTATCCGTCTTCGTATTTCGCGAGCCAAGCAGCTTCCATGCTGACGCCGGACAATCAGTAACTTGGTGGCCCATCGCATCGGAAACATTTTACTTGCGCTGGTTTGCTGCGGAGGGTGCTCCGCAGGTTCGGTGCGTTCAGCAACCGAGCCCGGCGTCTTGCCGATTTCCGGCCCGGGGGCAACCGCGACGACACGGGCTCAGGGCCCATTCTTGTATGTCGGAGGCTATCTCAGGCTTTCCGAGTACGCGTACGGGACCTCAAAGCCGCTGCGCACGATCAAGCCAGGATCAAACGCTGTCGCGCTGACGCTTGATTCTTCCGGCAACTTATTTGCAGGGGACGGCAATCCGAGCTACGGCACGATTGATGTGTATGAGGCACGGAATTTAAAATTGCTGCGCAGGATCTACATTGACGGTCCTCAAGCGATGGCGGTGGACGGGCTTGGATATCTTTACGTAGCAAATGGAGGCCCTGACATTGAGGTCTATACGCCCGGTGGTATAAAGAAAGTCCGAACGATCAAACGGCGCGTCACCAACGCGGTCGCGTTGGTCTTCGATCATTCGGGCCTGCTCTACGTCGCAAATGCCGCGGGTTCTGTAGTCGTCTATGGCCCAACTCAAACACCCGGAAAGATGAAGTTCCTTCGCAGGATTACCGACGGGATCAAAGGCCCGGACGCGCTCGTGTTCGGGCCATCACGTCATCTCTTCGTTGCGAATTGGCCCTCAAGAGGGCGAGCTTCCGTAAGCGTTTACGCGCACAGAAGCTCATCTCCTCAGTGGATTGTCGGCGGCGACATCAAAGCGCCTCGGGCATTGGCGGTAGATTCCGTCGGTAGGCTCTTTGTGGCTTGCAGCCCATTTGGGAGGATTGCCGGTCACAATCACGGCTGGGTAACGGTCTATGCACCTGGGAGTACGAAGCCGCTGCGGAAGATCACCGAAGGCATCGATGCCCCTTATGCGCTTGCTATCGATCCGTCCAATAATATATACGTCGCAAACGGCGAGCGCAGGTCGGTTACCGTATACAGCCCAGGTGGTGCCCACCTCTTGCGCAAGATTACCAAAGGCGTCGATGGTCCCGCATCGCTGGTTTTCAGCTCCCAGTAGGTCAAGCTGAACGTTTTGTGCCGAAACCGAGCTTACCGCGAAAAGCCGCGACGATAGCGGGTCCCGCCGAACCCGTCGGACGGTGATTAGCCCAGCCGAAAAGCAACAAATGAAACTGGCGCAACGAAGCCATCAACGGCGCGCGAGGATACCGCGGATTCCACAGCGGGCGACGGCGGCCCTAGCGCTGGGTAAATGCCGATTGGGCCTACGGTCGCCGGCGCGCCCGCATGCAGCCTCTGCTTGTGAGAACATCACTCACGAAGTAGCCATATCTGGAGAGGTCGTGGCGTAAAAATGGGGTGACCTCCGCGACCTCAAGCGCAGCTTAGCGTTTGGCGATACTCACGACGGCGCCGTAAGGCTGGTCGAATCCGGTCACACCCCCGGTCGATTTTCCACCTCTAGGATACCGCCAAAATCGAATATTGTTGCTCAACCCTGCTAAGACGATCGCTCCGGCGCCAATCCATGGTTTCCCGCCTCCGGACGAACCTTTAAGCAACGTAAAGCCGACGAGTCTCGCACCGGAGAGCCTATCTATCCTACCGCCGCCCACGCTCATCGCAACGTAGCGCCCGTCCCACTCGATGCCGTCACCATGGAAACCCTTTAGCCGAATTTTTTTGAATTTATGTGTTCGGTTAAGCAGTTCGCCGTAAATGAAGCCAAAACTGAAGTCTCTGCCGGTTATGAAGAGGTTACCGTCACCATCGTAGCTGCAGAATAGCGGAGCAAACAGGTCGGGATTCGAGTAGGTTTTCGGTTCGCCCCTGGCATCGCTATAGATCATGATATCGCCGGCAAGACTATGGTGATGCTGGGTGCTACTAAAGTTGGCTACCGCAAGATTGTTGGTGGAAGAATCAATCGCACAATCTATGGGCCAGGCACGCGGCTCCCTGAGTACTTTGATCGGCTTGACTCCGCCGTGAGGATACTCGAAAATTTCCTGAAGTTCTTCATCCGTCACGAAGACATCGCCCCTTGCATTTACGCACGCGCCTTCCGGCAATTCAAAACCTGTGATCCTGCCCACACGCGTACCCCCAGGGTACGCAAAAACGTCCACAGCGCCAGCGGGCACGTCTACCACGTAGAGCAAGTCTTTCGCCATTGCTTCGCTCGCCATCCAGGAATGGCCAGAGGTTATGTTTACAGCGATGGCTTGCTCGCGCACCGGCGGCACTGCCGGCCGTACGAGCCCCTCGCAGTCCGCAGCTGCTAGAGCCGTTGAAAGCGCGGGTATCGTTAAAGCGACCGACTTCCATCGACCCATTGGCGGAGCGCTAATGTAAGAAGTCCGACGGCGGATACTTCGCGGGGATCGGCCGGAAGATGCGTGGTTTCCGATTGAAGTCGAACGAATCCGCAATGCTGTTCGCTTTCGTATCGGAGAAAACGTACCCGTATCGCAAGCTTGATAGCCCGGGTAGACTAAAGGTCTCCTCGACGAACCTTAGTATGCTTCCGAAGGCGTAACGAGTATGCGAAGTGTGGTTACTTTTCGAATACGGCGAGACGATCAGCATCGGCACACGAAACCCGAGGCCGCTTCCCTTCAGATAGCGCGGAAAATACGGTGGACGCGCGTCGAACCAGCCTCCCCATTCGCTCCAAACAACGACGATTGCCGTCGAGTCCCATTCGGGTCCTTCGCCAATCGCGTTAACAACTGCCGCGACCCACGACGGCCCCATGTCGCTCGTGGACGCCGGGTGATCTGACCATTTGAGTTCTGGTATTACCCACGAAACAGCGGGCAGGTCCCCTTTCGCTGCGGCGGTTAGAATCTTACCAGGCGGCGAAACGATATCGTTAGCCCAGTCCGGTCCGTAGCGCACCTTCTTGATTGCGTCGAACGCGTTCCACAGCCGCCCGGCTGGATCTGCGCCATTTTGCGATGCAACGTAATACCGCCAACTAAGATGCGCTGTGTCGAGTAACTCAGCCATCGTAGGATATTGCTTGAAACACGGGAACGTCGCCCCACCGTTATAGCCGCCCACATGTTCAAGCCGTACTTTGGTTTCGCGAGGAGCATCACAACCCCATGGTTGCGCATCGGGCACATCATCGATATAGTGGTCTGCGTCAACAAATGTACTGCCGGCGATCAAACCCTGATGTGCGGTGAAATCCCCTCCCCATTCGGTGGGATACATGTTGTCCGCCAGGACGTATTGGTGCGCGAGTGCTCGATAAGGGGCGATCTCAAGGTGGCTCAAATAGGCGTACGGAAAGACGCCAACGTCATACTTCGGATGTCTCGGGGTTTTATGGCACGCTAACTTGCAGAACGCATTCCGCTCAAAGCCATTCATCCGGCCCGGTTCCCCGTAGGCAGTCAGCATGCACGCGTCAAGTTCACACATGCTGCGGTCTTCAGCATAAGTCACTGTGTGCAATTTGATGGGTCCGAGAGGGCCGTTGCCTATTGACGGCGCGTATGCGCTCGGCCAACCCGTAAACAGATTGCCCAGCGTACGCCCCTCTTGTACGAGTATTACGACGTGTCTGATCTTCTGGGTCGTGTTAGGCGTCGCACCGCGGGCTGAGAGCGTCGTGGGTAAGGCACCGTTTCCGTGCGCGCAACCAGCTACTGCCAGCGCTCCAATAAGAGCCGTCTGGCTGAATCGATGTAACAGTATCGGCTCTCCGTTATTCTTATTTCTGATGGTGTCGCCCGATGGGAAGCTTCGTACCGGTTATTTTGTAGACCGCTCCGCAACCGGTTCCTCCGCAGTTACCGGAGCCACCGAAGTCAGTAGCGCCCCAGATCGCTCCGGCAGCGTCGACGACGAGCCCCGCTCCACTGCCGGCCGGTCCGGCCTGTGGCGGCGGCATGACCGGTGGCCCGGCAGGTGTGCCACCGAATGGGATAGCCCCATCATTTGGGGGCCCCTGGAACTGATGGATCGTAGTGTAGCTTCCCGCAGTGGTTAAATCGAATACGACCCCGCAGCCATCTGGGAATTTGGAATTTCCGCAACCTCCGCCATAGGAAGTGGCCCCATATAAGAGCCCATTAGCGGCAAAGGAAAGCCCCGAGGGGATCCGCGCCTGCCCATTTCCGGGGCTGAACCTGTGCAGAATGGTCTCAGACCATGAGGAAGGTCCCGGCGTCAACTGGAAGATTACGCCACAGCCGCCTGGGTTGTCACCCTGAATCGCGCAGCCTGCGAAGCCGCCTCCAGCAGTCGTTCCGAACAGCTTACCATTAGCGAGAGTGACCCCCATCTC
>JBAUMX010000076.1:0-4529 GCA_049578945.1 Candidatus Cybelea sp.
GCATCAAGTACAGCCCGACGATACCGTCATCCAAGCTGCGCCGGCGAGTCCGTCGCCGACGAAGCGCGGACGCGCGATCGTGCTGACCTCGGGCAAAGGCGGCGTCGGGAAGACTACGACGACCGCGAATCTCGGAACCGCACTGGCGAGCCGGGGTGCCAGCGTCGTGATGATCGATGCCGACGTCGGTTTGCGCAATCTCGACATCGTGCTCGGCCTGGAGAGCCGCGTCAACCATCATTTGCTCGACGTACTCGAAGAGCGGGTCGAGCTTGAAGAGGCGCTCGTCGCCGACAAGCACACCGAACGGCTCTTCCTGCTTGCGGCGGCGCAGGCGCGCGAGAAAGACGACGTCGAGACCGATAAGATGCAAGCCCTGATCGTTAAGCTTCGCGAGCGCTACGATTACGTGCTGATCGACAGCCCGGCCGGCATCGAACTCGGCTTTCGTAACGCGGTCGCCGGCGCGGATGAGGCGATCGTCATTTGCACGCCGGAGGTCGCCGCCGTGCGCGACGTCGATCGCGTCGTCGGATTGCTCGGCAACCGTTTTCGTCCACAGCTGATCATCAACCGTCTGCGGCCGCAGCTGGTGCGCAAGGGGAAGA
Organism: Candidatus Cybelea sp.; assembly: GCA_049578945.1. Taxonomy (GTDB): domain Bacteria; phylum Vulcanimicrobiota; class Vulcanimicrobiia; order Vulcanimicrobiales; family Vulcanimicrobiaceae; genus Cybelea. The sequence goes on from JBAUMX010000076.1 coordinate 609, forward strand.
TGCTATCCGTTGAAGACGTCAACGCGATTCTGCGTTTGCCGCTGCTCGGCGTGATCGCCGACGAGCCGGAGATCGTCGTGACGACCAATCGTGGCGAGCCGCTCGCGCTGCGTGCGTCTACGCCGACGGGTGCGGCCTATCACGCGATTGCCGCGCGCGTTGCCGGCGACGACGTCCCGGCGCCGATGCCGCCGGCGGCCAAAGCGCCGCTATTGGAAAAACTCGGCTCGATCTTCGGAGGTAAGCGTCGATGATCGAGTTTCTCAAGCGCCTTTTTGCGCGCCAGGGATCGAGCGCGACGGCAAAAGACCGCTTGCGTCTCGTCCTGATGACCGATCACCTGGAACTTGCGCCCGAGATGATCGAGACGATGAAACGCGATTTCGTCGACGTGATCTCGCGCTACGTGCAGGTCGATCGCGATAAGATCGACGTGACCTTCGAGCGTCAAGACCGAACGCTGGCGATGCTGGCCAACATCCCGATTGTCTCGGTCAACCGGCCGAACGGCAACGGCGCGCCTAAACGCGAGCGCCCGACCCTGCCGCCGCCGGCTGCGGCTTCGGGCAAGCCGCCGGTCCGCAAGCGGCGACGCCGTAAGAAAGTGCTGAAGGCCGCGACGTCGACGGCTCAGGCTTAGTGGCGGTTCTAGCGCTCGGCAACGACGCCAAGCGTTACGTTCGGAACTTCAACTGGCCGTTGGCGGCCGGGGGCATTCTCATCGCTTTTACCGGCATCCTTTGCGTCCGATCGGCGGGATTGCACGCGCCAAGCGCGGCCGGCGAGTTTCCGAAGCAGATCCTCTATCTGCTGCTCGGCATTCCGGTGATGCTCTCTCTATCGCTGGTCGATTATCGCAGTTGGCAGCGCTGGGCGCCGGGACTCTACGCCGTCAACCTGCTGTTGCTGCTCTTCATTCTACGCGGCGGTCATAGCGCGATGGGTGCGCAGCGCTGGATATCACTTGGCCCGCTCGGAACCTTCCAGCCCTCGGAGCCCGCAAAGCTCGTCATCGCGATCTCACTTGCGGCCGTCCTCTGCCGAGGAGCCTACCAGAACCTCCAAGAGCTCTGGAAGCCGCTCCTGGTCGTCGCGATTCCCGCACTGCTGATTCTCAAACAGCCCGACCTCGGCACCTCGCTCGTGCTGCTCGCAATCATGACGGTCGAGCTCTTCTTTGCGTTGCCGAAGCTTAGCGACTTCCTCATCTACGCGCTCGGCGTGCTGGTCGTCGCCGCTGCCGCGCTCGGGACCAACGCCGTGCTTAAGCCGTTCCAGCGCGCGCGCCTTTTCGTTTTTCTAAACCCCAAGGCCGACCCGCAGGGTACCGGTTACAATCTCAACCAATCGAAAATCGCGGTAGGCAACGGCGAGTGGTTCGGGCGCGGTCTCTATCATGGTACGCAGACGCAGCTCAACTTCGTCCCGGAGCATTCTCGCGATTTCATCTTCACGGTTTTAGCCGAGGAGTGGGGCTTTGCCGGCGCCGTGGTATTGCTGACGCTCTACGCCGCGATTTTCTACGGAGGCATTCGCTCGATGTTTGCGGCGCGCGATCGCTTCGGTTTCCTGCTCGCGGCGGGTTTGGTCGGGATGCTCTTCTTTCACGTCCTCGTCAACGTCGGCATGACGATCGGGATCATGCCGATTACCGGCATCCCGCTCCCATTTATGTCGTATGGGGGCTCGGCGGTGCTCACCGACTTCGCGGCGCTCGGCATTCTTCTCAACATCTACTCGCAGAAAGACCGCGACGTCTTGGGAAATGCCTGACGTGGCAAGCGGCGTTCAGCCGGGTGCTTACTTACTGCCGCAGGTCGTCAGGCGGCATGGCGGGAAGACCCCAGGCGACTGCTCGGGCAGGCTCCGTCGGTGACGAAGGGCCGCCCGGCCGAATTTTTTTTAGTTTTTTGGGAGCGCCGTGCGCGAGCGCGCCGGTACGGAAGCGCGGCGAGAGGCAGCTCCCGTGATTTGAGGACAATTTGTCGAGCGAGATATTGATCTCGAGCGACCCCTGGGAGAACCGGGTCGCCATTCTCGAGGACGGCGAGTTAGCCGAACTCTACATCGAGCGCGAAGAGAAAGTCATCGGCTCGATCTTCAAAGGTAAAGTACAGAACGTGCTGCCCGGAATGGGAGCGGCATTCGTCGACATCGGTCTGGGCCGCAACGCGTTTCTCTACGTTGACGACATCAACAAGCAGCCGCTGAACATCGGCGATGTCGAGATCACGCAGGGACATAGCGGCTTTACGATCAGCGAAAAGGTCAAGCGCGGCGACGACGTGCTGGTGCAGATCATCAAGGAGCCGCGCGGGCTCAAGGGTGCGCGCATCTCGACGAACATCTCGCTGCCGGGACGTTACCTGATCTTGATGCCGACCGGCAAGTACTCCGGGGTATCGCGCAAGATCGAATCGGCCGAAGAGCGCAACCGGCTCAAGCTGGTAATGAAACGCATCCGCCCCGAGGGGATGGCCACGGTCGTCCGAACGGCGGCCGCAGGAGCGAGCGAGGCCGAGCTCATCGCCGATCTCGGCGTGCTCATTCGTATGTGGCACGGCATTCTCGAAATGTATAAGCGCGCCGCGTCCCCGTCGCTGCTCCACAAGGACATGAATCTCGTCTATAAGGCGGCGCGCGACTTTATCACCGCCGACGTCGACCGCGTCTTGATCGACGACGAAGAGGAGTATCGCAAGATTCGCGATTTCCTGCAGCTGCTCGGGCCGCAGTACATCGAGCGAATCCAGTACTACAACTCCGGCCACTCGCTCTTCGACGACTACAAGATCAACGACGAGCTGCAGAAGCTGATGCGGCCGAAGATCAACTTGCCGTCGGGCGCGTCGATCGTGATCGAGTCGACCGAAGCGCTGACCGTCATCGACGTAAACTCAGGCAAGTTCACCGGCGGCCGGAATCTCGAGGATACGATTCTCAAGACGAATATCGAAGCGGCCGAGGAGATTGGCCGCCAGGTGCGCCTGCGCGACATCGGCGGCATCATCGTCGTCGACTTCATCGATATGCCGTCGGAAGCGTCGCGCGACAAGGTCGTCAAGGCGATGGAAGAGAGTCTGCGCCGCGATCGCACGCGCGCAACGATCCAGTCGTTCTCGAATCTCGGATTGCTCGAGTTTACCCGCAAGCGAATCGGCAAAGACCTCGGCGGTCAGCTGCGCGGCGCGTGCCCCACTTGCAACGGGATGGGCAGCGTCATGTCCGCCCAATCGGTGGCGATCGAGACGTTCCGGCAGGTTCGCGGCGAAGCCGGCGACGGCGTTACCGGTGACGTCGTCGTACACGTCGCGCCGACGGTCGCGGTGCAAATGGACTTCTGGTACGAAGCCGAGTGCCAGGAACTGGCGCGCGCGATCGAACATCCGATCCACATTCGCGTCGATCCGATGATTCATCCGGAGAAGGCGCGCATCGAGCTCGTCGCCGGAAACAAACCGATCGATAAGGGTCACGTCGTTCGCGTCGGTGACGAGCATGAGGTTGAGCTCCTGCCCGGACGGTTGCCCAATCCGACTTCGGCCGCCGGAGTCGTCGAAGGGCACCTCGTCGAGGTCGAAAACGCTGCAAACAATGCGGGCAACTTCGTGCGCATTCGCATTCTCGACGTCGACGACAAAGACGACTACGTTCTCGCGGAGCTCGTGACCGCCGGCGCCAAGCCGCGGCGCAAGCGGCGTGGCGGCCGCCGCGCGGAAATCTCCGCCGCCGAGCAGACTCGTCAGCTGCGCGAGCTTGCCGAAGACGCGGCGCGCCAGTCGGCCGCGCGCCCGCCGATCGGAATCTCGGCGATCACCGAAGAGGAGGAAGCGCAGGACAAGGCGCTTCGTGCCGAACGCATAGGCGAGGCGCAACCCGACGCGATCATCATCGCGCAGGGAGCCGTACAGCACGCAACCG
>JBAUMX010000077.1:0-18397 GCA_049578945.1 Candidatus Cybelea sp.
ACGTAGCGCGGCACCTCGGTTCCTTGCGACTTCCGAACTTCGAGCGGCTCGGGCTTGGCTCGCTTACCGAAATCGCCGGTGTTTCACCGGTTCCGCAGCCTCGTGCGCGTGTCGCGCGACTACGCGAGCGCAGCCGCGGCAAGGACACAATTACCGGTCACTGGGAAATGATGGGGATAGTGACGGCCGTACCGTTTCCCACATACCCGAACGGATTTCCGGCCGAGATCGTCGACGCGTTCGCGCACATCACCGGTAAGCCGCCGCTCGGCAACAAGCCGGCATCTGGAACCGAGATCATCGAAGAGCTGGGAGCGGCGCACATTGAGAGCGGCCGTCCGATTCTCTATACTTCGGCGGATTCGGTCTTTCAAATCGCGGCGCACGAGGACGTTGTGCCGCTTGCTACGCTCTACGAGTGGTGCCTGCAGGCCCGAGGGATGCTCCGGCCGCCCCATAATGTCAACCGGGTCATCGCTCGGCCGTTTGTTGGAAAACCGGGGGCTTTCAGGCGGACGCCGAATCGTCGGGACTATGCAATCGAGCCGCCCCCGAACCTGCTGGACGAGCTGGGAATGGGGAATGTCGGGGTACATGCAGTAGGAAAGATCGGCGACATTTACGGCGGTCGGGGCGTATCGACGTCGGTTCGCGTCACCGACAATCGTGATGCGATGGAGAGAACGTTACAGTTGTTGGATAACGTCGACCACGGTTTTATCTTCACGAATCTCAACGATTTCGATTCGAAATTCGGTCATCGCCGGGACGTCCGCGGATATGGCCGAGCCCTTGAAGAACTCGATGGAATGCTCCCGGCGCTCGAGTCACTCTTGCGCACCCGAGACGAGCTGATCGTGACCGCCGATCACGGTTGCGATCCCACCGCACCGGGGACCGACCACACCCGCGAATACGCCCCCTTCATCCATCTCAGCCCGGCAGCCGGCGGCGTCGTCGGCGATCTCGAAGGGCTCGACGTGGTCGGGCGTACCGTCAGGCGGGCGCTCCTAACGTGAGACTCTCGAGCGCGGTTCCGATCGCGGTCAGGGCGCCGGCGCGTCGCGAAGTCCCGGAGTTCTGGCTGACGAGCAAACGCGCGATCGACATCGTCGTCGGCGGCTCGCTTTTGATCCTGACCGCGCCGATCGTCCTTATTGCGGCGCTCGCCATCGCCTGCGTGACCGGGGGGACGCCACTCTTCGCCCAGGAACGCGTCGGCATCCACGGGCGGCGCTTTAAGATGTACAAGCTTCGCACCATGGTGGCCGGCGCGCACGCGATGCGGCAGAGCGTGATGCACCTCAACGAGGTTGACGGGCCGGTCTTCAAGATTCGCAACGATCCGCGCCTCCATCCGCTCGGGCGCTTCCTGCGCAGGACGAGCATCGACGAGCTGCCCAATCTGATCAACGTCCTGCTTGGCGAGATGTCGCTGGTCGGTCCGCGGCCGCCGCTTCCAAGCGAAGTCGAGCATTACGATGCGTTCGCCCGGCGGCGGCTGAGCGTTCCTCAGGGCGTGACATGCCTCTGGCAGATCAACGGCCGCAGCGAGGTTTCATTCGAACACTGGATGGAGCTCGACAACCGTTACGTCGACGAGTGGACGCCTCTTGGCGATCTGCTGATCGTTGTGAGGACGATCCCCGCGGTTCTGCGGAAGGACGGAGCGCATTAGGCCCTCCTCGCACCTTAGAGTCGTCCCCCAGGTTCGTCCGCGTCAACGCGTTTCGATTGCGGGCTCGACGTTTTTCATCATCGGCGCCACGTTCGCATCGACTCTGCTTGGTTTTTCACGTGAGGTCGTCAGCGCCCGCTACTACGGCACCAGCTGGGAGATGGACACCTTCCTGGCGGCCGCGACCATACCGACGATCCTCTTCGGAGTCTTCAACGGCGCGCTCGTGAGCGCGCTGGTTCCTACCTTCTCGGAGTATCTCGCGCATCGAAAAGAGGACGAAGCGTGGCGCCTCGCCAGCACGGTGCTCAACGTGCTCGCGATACTCTTAACGACCTTTGCCCTGATCGGGTTCTTCACCGCGCGCTGGTACGTGCCGCTCATCGCGCACGGCTTCAAGGCGCCCCAGATGGGCGTCGCGATACGAATGACGCGCTGGCTGATGCCGAGCATCGTGGCGGTCAGCCTCAGCGGCGTGCTTTCCGCGATGCTCAACGCCTACCACCGCTTCCGCGCTACCGCGCTCATCGGGGTCGCGGTAAACGTCGTCACGATCGCGTGCGTCGTGCTCTTGACGCACAACAAGGCCAATTTGGGGATCTACGCCTTGGTCTTGGGAACGACCCTGGGCCTGATCGCGCAGATGCTCGTACAGCTTCCGTCGTTTCTTTCGATCGGCAAGTACCGCCTGATCATCGACTTGCACCACCCGGGATTGCCGAAAATTTGGGTTCTGCTCGGGCCGATCATGGTCGGCTCGGCGGCAGGTCAGCTGGCGCTCTTCTTCGATCGCTTCTTTGCGTCGACGCTCGCGCCGGGGTACATCGCCGGCATGAACTACGCCACCAAGCTCGTGAACTTCCCTCAGCAAATTTTCGCGGCCGCGATCGCGACCGTTATCTTTCCGCTGCTCGCGGCCCAGTTCGCACGCGAGAACCGCCGCGGCGTGGCGCGAAGCGTCGTAACCGGCCTGAGGCTCGTGAACTTCATCACGATTCCATCGGTCTGCGCGCTGATCGTGCTATCGCATCCGATGGTCCAAGCGCTCTTCGAGCGCGGGACGTTTCAGGCGAGCGCAACCGATTTGACCTCTGGGCTGCTGCCATATGCCGCGTTCGGTCTGGTTGCGCTGGCAGCCAACGTGGTCCTGACGCGCTGCTGCTTCGCCTGTCGCGAAACGCTTTGGCCGGTCACGATCTCCATCGTCACCGTGATCGTCAACGTGTTGCTATCGCTCGTATGGCTGCCAAGCTTAGGAGCACGTGGCCTCTTGCTTGCGAACTCGGTCAGTCAAAGCATGCAGGCCATTCTCTTATTGATCGTCATCGCGCGTTTGGTCTCCGGCATCGACTGGGGCGCGCTGCTGCTCTCGTCCGGGAAGGTTGCGCTCAGCTCGCTGGCGATGCTCTTGGCGCTGGGTTGGATCGGAGCGCTCGGCGTAACGCCCGAAGCGACCCTCGCTTCACGGGCATGGTTCCTCTTGGGACAAATCGCGATCGGGGGCACCGTCTTCATCGCGGTCGCACGTATGCTAGGGGTCGAAGAGCTAATGCTCGCTTGGCGAACGATCGTCGCGAAGTTCGAGCGGAACCTCCTGAGCCCGCCGGAGAACCGGGAAGCCCCGATCGCGTAGCGCGATGACTACAATCACCTTCTCGAGCGCAGGCGAGCTTTTTCTGGAGAGGAAACCTACCAGCGCCATGCTCTCGGTCCTAATGCCCGCTTATAACGAGGCGAGTTCGATAGCCGAAAACGTCTGCGAGACCGTCGAGACGATGCACGCACTCGGCGTGGGCTTCGAGATCGTCGTTATCGACGACGGCAGCCTGGACGGAACGGACGCGGCCGCCAGCAACGCGCTGCGGGCATGGCCCGATCACGTGCGTGTCGTGCGCTGCAGGCGCAACGAAGGCAAAGGCAACGCGCTGATCTGCGGCGCGTGCTATGCCAGAGGCGAGTACGTCGCGTTTCTCGACGCCGACATGGACCTGCATCCCGAGCAGCTAGCGCGCTTCTTCGAGATCATGCAGGCGCGCGGCGCGGATGTCGTCATCGGCTCGAAGTTCCATCCCGAATCGAAGGTCGACTATCCGCCGGAGCGGCGCGTCTACAGCTTTTTCTACTACCTGCTCGTGCGTTCGCTCTTCGGGTTGCCGGTGCGCGACACGCAGACCGGCATCAAGCTCTTCAAGCGCGAGGTTCTCGACCGCGTGCTTCCGCGAATTTTGGTGAAGCGCTTCGCCTTCGACTTGGAGCTGCTTGCGAACGTCCATCACTTCGGTTACCGGATCGTGGAAGCTCCGGTGACCTTGAACTTTAAGCGGATCTGCAGCCGGCTGCGCCTCGGTGCGGTCTGGAACGTCTTTCTCGATACGCTGGCGATCTTCTACCGGATGCGGATCTTAGGCTACTACGATCGGCCCGATCGCACTCCGGTGAGTTTCGATCGTGCCGCCGGTTCGCACGAAATCGTCGTTCCTATCGCCGTTAGAGAGTAAGCGCGCTTGGGGTCATATACCGCGCTGGTGCTGCTGCTACCAGGGCTCGGCGACGCCCTGGCCGCAGGCCCGATACTCCGCGGCTTGACCCGCGACGGCTGGAAGATCGACGCGTTGACGATGCACGCGCCGGTCAGCGAGTACCTTCGCGAGCTCGGCATCGTGCGCGAGATCGTCGAACTGCCGCTGCGCCCGACCGCAACTGACGCGCTGCGCGCGGTCACCGGGCTGCGTCCGCGCCGTTACGACGCGAGCATTCTGCCCTTTCCGGCGACGCGCTGGCAGTACACGCTGATCGCTCGCGGGGCCGGCGCTCGCCGGCTTTGGACACACGATTACGGGGGTGTGGCGCGCGCAATCGCGCGAACGGCGCGCAGCACGAGCCTCGCATTGCGGGGCGGGCATCGGCTGGCCGAAAACCTGCGGCTCGCGCGCGCGATCGGTCTGCGCGCCGGAGACGAGGATCTCGAATACTGGATCCCGCCGTCCTGGCGCGCGCAACGGATCCCCGGCGTGCTCGGCATTCATCCCGGTTCGATGGCGTGGAAGGGGAACGAGGCGAAGCGCTGGCCTTACGAACGATTCGCCGCGCTGGCCCGGCTGCAGGCCGAGCGCGGGCGGCTGGTGCGATTCTTCCTCGGGCCGCACGAGATGAAGGAAGCCGAACGCGCGGCGCGAGATTTTGAAGGGAGCGAGGGGATCAGCGTCGTTCGAGAGCCGCTTTCGGAGGCTGCACGGCGGCTCGGCGAGTGCGAGGTCTTCGTCGGTAACGATGCCGGCTTCACTCATCTGGCTTCCGGTCTGGGCGTCAAGACGCTGGCGCTCTACGGCATGACGAGTGAAGTGCGGGGGGCGCCGATCGGTCCGGCCGTGGCGTTGCGGCCGTCGCTCTGCCCGGCCTGTCACGATGAGGGCTCGCGCGGATTTGAGTGCGTCCGGCGCATCGAGTACCGTTGCATCCTGCGCGACATCGAGCTGGACGAGGTGCGCCAGCGCGTCGACCACCTGTTCGAAACGGCCCGCGTCGAGCAGCACCTCGCCTTGGAAGGTCCATTTAGGCTCTACGGAAAGGCTTACTCGTGAAAGAGCAGACCGTCGAGGGAAGCGCCCCCGGCGTCGAGACGCGCCAGGCCGTTGCCGCCTTACAGAAGGCGCTCCTGCCGGCGTTCTTCGTAGCGCTCGCCCTGCTCGTTACGACAGGGTACGGCAGCGGCGTGCAGCTCAACGACGGGCTGCCCGCGCTGCACATCGACCCCCTTCAGTTTTTACGGCAACTGCTCCACATGTGGAACCCGGCCCTCGCGCTCGGCTTTCACACCGGTTTCTTCGTCCCGTATCAGATGCCGTATTCGTGGTTTTACGGCCTCGCGCAGATACTCCACCTTCCACAGGATTTCGCACAGCACGCGGCCATCTTTTTCGTCTACCTCTGCTGCTTGTGGTCGATGTACTACTGCCTTCGCAGTGTCGCCCCGTGGCTCGACGAGGTCGCGCGAATCGCCGGATCGGTCGCATATCTTTTCAACATGTACGTGGCGCTCAACTCGCAGGCGCAGATCGTTTGGCTGCTCACCTACGCGACGCTTCCGGCCATGGTCGGCGTTACCGCTCGCGCGCTGCGCGGCGAGATGAATATCTGGCGAGCCGCGCTTGCGATCGCGCTGCTGGTGCTGGCGGGCGGCGGAGTAAATCCGCCGTTGCTCGCCATCAACGTCATCGTGCTGGCGATCTTCGTCGGCATAACGCTCGCCTTGGATCCCAAGCCGGGTGTTGCGCTTAACCGGGCGCTTCCGCTGATCGCCATTACTGCGATCGCGGCATTTGCGATCAACCTGTACTGGCTCGTTCCTTTCGTCGACTACTTCCGAGGAGTCTGGCTCAACGGGGTTTTGAGCGAGGCGCCCTCGATGCACAACGCGTCGACCTCGTTTGCCAACGTTTTGCGCGGCCTCGGTCACTGGGCGACCTTCGTTTCGTTTGCCGGGAAGGCATACTTTCCGTGGGCATTTGCGTACGCATCGGGAGTCTTCGGCGCGTTGCTCTGGTTCGTTCCGGTCGTCGCCTTGGGCGGCATCGCCTTCAAGCGAAACCAGCGTCCCGTCACGCTCTTTTTCCTGCTCGTGACGATCGTCTCCGTACCGATCGTCGTCGGCTACTATCACGGCGCGCTCGGCGACGCCGTAACGACGCCGATCTACGATCAGTTCTATCGCAACTTCCCGGGGTTTCAGATGTTCCGCTTCTCGTACAAATGGGTGGCGGGGGTCGAATTCGGACTTTGCGGTCTGTACGCGCTGGGCGGCTTTGCCGCGATCGCCGCGCTGAGCGAGCAAACCTCGAAGTTAGCCGTTCCGGTACGCGAGCGATGGGGCTGGCTCGTCGGCGCGGCAAGGACGCTCGTCGTGGTGGTGCCGATTCTGGCTTTTATCCCGGTAGTGATTAATAAGATGAACTATCCGGGCGCCGCACTTCCAGCCTGGGAGTATCGCGAAAACGCGCTCGTCGGCGCGAATCAGGGCCAGCGCGTCGCCCTCTTTCCGACGCAGTTCTTGGAGCAGTTCGATTGGGGCAGTCCGCAGTTCTACATCGAGAACTCGTTAATCAACCGCCCGATGATCTACGGACTTCTGGGCAGCGAACCTTCGGCAGGGTCGGACGTTTGGGTTCGCCGCGCCTATCGCGCGGCGCGCGAGGGACTGCCGTTTTCGGCGGACATGCTTCGCGTGATGGGCGTCGACACGATTCTGCAACGCGACGACTTCGTTCCCGCGATCGACTTCAGCTCACCGGGAGAGTGGCGCTTCAATAGCACCACCCTCACGCACGATTTGATTCGGCGCGTGATCGGCGCGGCGCCCGCGGATTCCGACGGCCCCGTTCGCATCTACCATCTGCGCGGAGCGCTGCCGCTCTTTTATGGGGTGACGCATCCGGTCGTCAGCACGCTCCCGATCTTTTCAGATGGTTTTCTTGGCGACGTCGCCGGGATGGCTCGAGGACGCGCAGAGTTTACTCCGCCGAGCCGTTCGCCGGAATTCGGCAGCGCGGTGCAAGCGCTCTCGCCGATTCTGCCGGCCAACGCGGATGGGGTCGAGGATCTGGCGGTCAATCAAGCACTGAGTTATGGCATCCGCGTGCAGCCGCCGGCTGCGGATGCGCGGTGGCTAACTCCGTTCCAAGTAAAGACGGCGGGGACGTACGCTGCCTTCGCGCTCGACCAAGGGCTGCTCTACAATCGTCCGCCGCCGACGACACTGGAGATCGACGGCAACATTCTTCCCGCGATACGGTCGGGCGGCGCCTGGACGCGCTTCGGGGGCATAATCTTGTCGCCCGGTAAGCATTGGGTTTCGGACGGCTACGTCGATCCCGATCTCGTCGTGGCGCTGGTAAACCTCAACGATTTGCGATCCTGGGAGAAACGAATCGCGGCGCTGCAGCGTCAACTGCCGAACAATCTGTCGGCGACGAAGCTGGTCTACGCTCCTAAGGCACGGTTTACGGTCGTTTCGCCTGGACGATATCGCGTCAGCGCGACGGCCGTCGGTCAATACGGTCCCGACGGCGTCGTTCGCACGCGACTCATACGCGGCTCCGCGTACCGGGGTGCGTTTCCAGCCAATCTCGGCGAGACGCTGCCATACATCCTCGGCGACGGCATCGTCGCTACGTCGCAGACCATGATGCCGGGGAGATGGTACAGCGACGATCCGACCGCTTACCAGTGGCAACGCGGAGATCCGGCCTCGTGGTTTCTCTTTGCGCGCGACGCGCACGTGCGCGTCTTCGTTCCCGGGTCGAATGGCGTTCGCGCGCAGGTTTCGATGCGCGTAAGTCGCTTGCAAGTCTCGGGACTCATGAACGTCGGCGTTCGGCGAGGAGCGGCTACGAGCATCATTCTGCCGGGATCCTCAGCGGGCGACCAGCAATATGACAGCGTTGAGAATCTCGACGGGCCCGTGCCCGTTCCGGTGCGCTTCGAGCTCGATCTGCACCCAGGCTGGAACGACGTTGCGTTCGACTTCCATTCATTGAACGGCGATGGTAACGACCTCGGTTCGCGCGAGATCTCGGCGGCCGTCGCACCCGACTTGACGTTCGTCCGGACGGGCTTGGCCCCGGCGGCGCAACTGCCGCGTATCGATCCTTCCTTTACGGCGGTCGCGCTCGAGAAGCCGCCTGCCGCGCTTGCCGGCGATCCCGAAATCTTGGGGAGCGTCGCAAGCCCGAAGAGCCGCGACGCCGGCCTTGTCGTCGCGCTTTCCCACAAGGGAAGCGTCCTCTATCGAGTCTTCCCGTTCGTAAACGAGGGCTCGTTCGACATCTACTTCATGCACGCGTTCCCGAACAACTGGAACGATAGCTCGCTGCGCGTCGTCGGATTTTGGCTTTTCGCGCGAGGGAGTCAGCCGAAGTATGCCGGACTTTACTACCGGCTGCACGGGCTACCGAGTCAAAACCTGCGAAGGCCCGAATCGCTTCTATCCCCTCCCCTCCTCGTCGACCATAAACCCGTTGGCGCCGGACCGGTCTTTCTTTCGCGCGGCCGGCATGTTGTCGCGAGTGCCGATCGCCAGGTTAAAATCGGCTTGCTGCGGATCGTGCCGCTCAAACTACGGCCGACGGCCGACTTCGGGCTAACCTGGCAACGGCGCTCACCCACGTCGATTACCGTAACCGCGCCGAGCGCCTCGAACGCGTTCCTACTCGTCTTCAACGAGGCATACCATCCGGAGTGGAACGCCACCATGGATGGCCAAGCGCTGCCGCATGTCGTCGTTAATGGCGTTGCCAACGGTTGGATCGTTCCGAGCCTTCCGGCGGGCGGCAGCATCGTGTTGACGTTCGCCGGACAGCCATACTACATTGTCGCGGCGGCGATTTCGGCGATAGCGTTGATCATCTTTATCGTGCTGGCCTGGTATCCGGAGCTCTGGCCGATCGCTGCGAACAAGCGGTGAAACCGTCGGCCCTCGGCTGGGCGCTTCGAGGCGCCATCGGTTTAGCGATCGTCACATGCATCGTCGCACTCTTACTGGCAGCCTGCCTTTCGGGCGATGCGTCAGAACGGTTCGCGACGACCGCCTATCTCGCCGCGCTCTTTGCCGCAATCGCACTGGCAATCACGCACTTCGTGCCGCAGGTGGATCGGCAGGAACGGCCCGCGTACTCGCTGCCCGCGTTCCCAGCGCTGCTGGGCTGTGCGCTCGGCATCGTGGTCTTCGTCAGCGTCGTGGCCGTGCTTGTTTCGCAGCCTGGCGGCGAGATGCTCGCGCTCGCTGCCGGCTTTGGGCTGGTTGCGCTGGCCGCGTTCGCGCGCCGCGGCACCTTCGTTCCGCTTAATGCGAGGCTCGCCGCCGCACTTCGTCCACGCAGCCTGCGGGTCGCCTCGACGCACGGCTTGGCTGCGTCATTCGGCGCGCTCATGGTGGCGCCGCTGCTTCCGGACGATGCCACCGGAATCGCCGCGGCGTTTGGCTACCGGCTCTTCTTTGTTGCCAGCCTGCTTCTGTTGTGGTCGCTGCTCGCGCAGACAAACGGCGTTGCCGTCGTGCGACAAAACTACACGCGCGCGATCGGTTACCTCGATCGATTGGCACGTGACCTTCTCTTCGAACGATTGGCGACGTACGCTGCGGCCTTCGCGGCAGCGGCGTTGATTGCGGCGAGCCTTCTACGAGGAGCCTTCGCGGAACCGCTCGCCGCCATCGGCTACCTAGCGGGCGTGGTCTGCGCGATCGGTGTTGCCATGGAATGCCGGCGACTGCGCGCATAACGCGCGTCGCGCCGATCGCGGCCGCGATCCTCTTTGCAGCCTTTGTCATTGCGAAAGGGATCCCGACGCTTCGTCACGACTGGAACTGGCCGATCGATCGTGCGGCGATACCATCGTTTGCGAGGGAAGCGTTCGATGGATGGCTTCCGGCCGGTTTGGGAATACCCAACCCGCATCCGACGACCTATTTGATCTCGGTGCCGATCGCCAGTGCGATGTGGCTGTTCGGCCCGCTCGCGACGCTGGCACTGCTCGCGGTTGCGGTCGGCTATCTTTGCATGCGCGTGGTTGCGACCTTGCCGTCAGAGTGGAGATGCGGGGGGGGTGCGACAATCGGTATTGGTCTTTTTGCGGTTTTCAACCCATGGGTTTATAACGAAGTCGTCGCGGGGCATCTCGTGATGGTTCTGGCCTACGGCGGGCTGATCGGTCTCTTCGCCGAGATGCTGCGAGGCCGGGCAGCCTCGACCGTACGCCTCGCGTTGTGGGTTGCGCTCGTCTCGGCGCAGCTTCAATTCTTTATTCTCGCGATGCTCGCGCTGTTCGCCTTCGCGGTCGTGACGCGAAAGTGGTTACCGCTGCTCTTCGGAACGATCTTTGCGTTGCCGTCGATTATCGGTCTGGCCGCCGAGCGGAGCACCCTGGTGCGAATACCGTACGAGATGACGTGGCAGGCAAATCAATCCGTCCCACCGCTTGCGCTGCTCGGGCTGGGCGGATACTTCCCCGGTTATGCGGATCGGTTGGGGATCGCTGCATCGATTGCGGTCTGGATCGTCCTTGCAATCGCACTGACCGGCGCGATTGTGGCCTACCGAACGCGGGCCGCGGTCTGGGCGCTGGCCGCTGCCGCCTCACTCTACGTCGTGATTCTCGGCGTGCACGGACCGGTAGCAGTTCCGTACGGCTGGATCGTGCGAAACGTAACCGAGAGCGGGGTCTTTCGCGAGCTTTACGACTTAGCCGGCGTCATGGCCGCGCTGCTCGTGCTCCTATCGTGCGTTGCAGTTGCGCGCGTTCGATGGCTCGGTTTCGTCATGCTCGGCGTCGGGATTGCGTTGCCGATAACGTGGCTGCTGCGGCCGCCGAGCGACCTGTGGATCGGCTCTCGCCAATATCGGCATCCGGCAGTCGCTGCGCCTGCGAATACGCGGATCGCGCTTCTGCCGGCCTTTCAGCCAGTCGGCCTGCGCAGCGGCGGCGGCAACGGAGCGGACCCCGACGCGTTCGTCTATCCGGGCCACGTGCCGGCGCTCAACGAGTACTTCCCAACGTATCCCGTCGATATGGCGTTGGCTCGATACGAGCAATACGGCGATGCGACCGCGCTTCGCGCGTTCGGCGTTGGCGAGATCGTCCCGCGCCCTTGGCTCGTTTCGCGAACGCGCGGCGGGATCGGAGTTGCCGCGTTTTCGTTGCAACCGAAATTACCACGTCGTCCGCCGGCGACGATGCTTCGTTTGGGGGATGTGACACCGTTGCTCTCGGAATGCAGCGCGCCGAACGTCGTCGCCCTCGCGGATCCGCTGGGCGCGTGCGATATCTTTTTCGGCGATGCCGCGCCCTATCCGCCGGTTCATCCGATCGTCGCCTCCGGCGATTCGATCGATCCGGGGAATGCCTGGATCGACGCGCGTCTTGCATTCGCGGAGTCGCCCGCGCTGGCGCAAGCAATCGGCGGCGTGCTGACGCAATCGCGCCTTCCGTTTCCGATCGAGTCCGGGTCGTGGCTGCTTGCGTACGTGCGGGGCGAACTGCGCGGGTCGAACGGTGGACTCTTAGCCCGCAGTCCCGGGTCGTTCGGTTGGCTGCGCGTACCGCCGGGCGTTGCATCCGTGCAGTGCTTCGGGCTCTGCGAGCTGATCGCAAAAACACCGGCGATGCCGGCACTTACCGCAATGCGCGAGCCGCCGCGCACGAGAGCCTTGCGGTTTACGCGGCTGGCGCCGTGGCTGTACGTCGTCGAGAAGCCTCAAAGCACGGGCGGCCTGTTACGCTTTAACGAACGGTACGATTCGGGGTGGACCGCCTTTGCGGCGCGCCGCGCGCTGCGGCACGTCAGAGTCGATACGTCGGTAAACGGCTGGCTGCTCGAACCGCCCTCGAGTAACGTCGTCCTCGTGCAAGTGACGGCGCTCTTGCAGTTGATCGCCGAAATTCTCGGTGTGCTCTGCGTGCTCTGGCTGCTGAAGGCGCTCGCGCTCGGTCCGACGAAGCGCGCCCGGTGACTGTGACGACGCCCGTTCCTTTCGTGGATTTAAAGGCGCAATTTCGCGCGATACGAGCGGAGGTCGTGCCTCGCGTGATGGAGGTCATGGAGGAAGCGACCTTCATTCTCGGGCCCGACGTCGCAGCGTTTGAGGAGAACTTTGCGACATACGTCGGCGCGCGCTACAGCGTCGGCGTGGAATCGGGCACGGCCGCGCTGCAGTTCGCGCTGGAGGCGCTGGGAATCGGCGACGGCGACGACGTGATCGTTCCAGCGAACTCGTATATCGCGTCGGCGCTCGCGGTCTCGGCAACCGGCGCCCGTCCGGTGCTCGTCGACGCGGACGAAAACTATTTAATCGATATCGGGCGTTGCGACGCCGCGGTGACACCGCGTACGAAGGCGATCATGCCGGTGCATCTGTACGGTCAAGCGGTGCCGATGGATGCGGTCGAGGCGTTCGCGCACCGCCACGGACTCTACGTGATCGAAGACGCGAGTCAAGCGCACGGCGCCCGCTGGAACGGGCGCTGCGTCGGCAGTTTCGGCGACGTCGGATGTTTCAGCTTCTATCCCGGCAAGAATCTCGGAGCCTATGGTGACGGCGGTGCGATCGTGACCAACGACGCCGAGCTCGTACAACGGTTGCGGTTGCTGCGCGATTTCGGTCAGCGCAAGAAATACGAGCACCTCATCAAGGGAGGAAACTGCCGGCTCGACTCCATTCAGGCTGCGGTGCTCGACGTGAAGCTGCGTCACCTCGACGAGTGGAACGAAGCGCGCCGGCGCCACGCGGCCGCATACGATGCGCGACTGTCGAAGATCGGTATCGAGCCGCCGCCCTGCCTGCGGGCCGAAGGTCACGTCTATCACCTCTACGTTATCGAAGTCGAAAACCGCGACCGAGTCGCGGCGGCGCTGCGCGAACGCGGGATCGCTACGGGGATCCACTATCCGATCCCAATACATCTGCAGCCGGCGTATGCGGACATGCAACTGGGTCGCGGAACGTTTCCGCTAACCGAACGCAGCGCCGGGCGGATCCTCTCGCTCCCGATGTTCCCGGAGCTGACGCAAGAACAGATCGAGCTCGTCACCGACGCTCTCGCGAGCTCACAGCAGCTCGTCGTCGCGTAGTCCCAATCCTTCGTTAGCGGATATGGAACGCAGCCCGCTCGGGGTGGCGGTGGTTGGAGCGGGATACTGGGGCCCCAATCTGGTACGTAACTTTCACGCCTCGGAAGATTGGTTGGTTCGCTGCGTCGTGGAGCCGGATCCGCAGAGGCGCGAGCGGCTCCTGCGGCTCTATCCAACCCTCGAAGGACACGCAGAGATCGAAGCCGCGCTCGCCGATTCGAGCGTTGACGCGATTGCGCTTGCCACTCCGCCGCGAACGCATCACGCGCTTGCGGTCCGCGCGATCGACGCCGGCAAGCACGTGCTCGTGGAAAAGCCGCTGGCGGAGCGCTATCGGGATGCCGAGGATCTCTGCGAGCGAGCGCGGCGCGCGGACGTGCGTTTGATGGCCGATCACACCTTTCTCTATACCGGCTCGGTCGAGAAGCTCCGCGCGCTCCGTGAGGAGGGCGAACTCGGCAAGATCTACTACATCGATTCGGTCCGCGTCAATCTTGGACTCTTTCAGCAGAGCAACGTCGTCTGGGATCTCGCGCCGCATGACGTTTCGATCATCAACTACATTTTGGACGAAATACCGGTGTCGGTTGCGCTGCAGCTCGGCGCCTGCGTCCACGGGCGCGTTCCGGACGTTGCGTACCTGACGATGTGGTACCCGAGCGGATCGCTGGCCCACGTGCATTTGAGCTGGCTCTCCCCGGTGAAGGTTCGCCGGACGATGATCTCGGGCAGCCGCAAGATGGCGGTATGGGACGACGTCGAGCCGACCGAAAAGATCTACATCTACGACAAGGGGGTCGTGCTCGATCCATCGAGTTCGACGCTGCAGCAACAAATGGTTTCGTATAGATTGGGGGACCTACACGTTCCGCTCGTCGACAATCGCGAGGCCCTCGGGAAACTCGTGACCGACTTTGCGGCCTCAATTCGTAACGGTTCGGCGACGCGCTCGGACGGTGGTTTCGGTGCCGGCGTCGTGCGCGTGATCGAGGCCGGGCTGCGTTCGGCGGAGTTGGATGGGGCGAAGGTCGACGTGTGACGACCGACACGGCACCGATCCGGTTCTCGCTGCTTCTCCCCGTCTTTAACGAAGCGGCACGCCTGCCGGCGCTCCTCGATTCGATTCGGCGCCAACGCTATCCGAGTGAGTGTGTCGAGCTTCTCATCGCCGACGGCGGATCGAGCGACGACACGGTCGCGATCGCGCAGAGATATGGCGCGAGGGTCTTTCACAATCCGATTCGCCGCGCGGAGCCTGGCGCCGGCATGCTTTTGGAGAAGGCGAGCGGGGACGTCGCGATGTGGCTCGCTGCCGACAACGTTTTCGCCGGCGAACGCTTTCTCGAACGGATGGCTCGCCCGTTTGCCGACTCGCGGATCACCGCGGCATTCCCAAGCCTCGTCAGCACCGCGCGCGACGGGGGAACGGCCCGCTACTTCAACGCTTTCACCGATCCATTCAATCATTTCATTTATGGCGGGGCCACCTCGCCCGCCTCATACCACCGTACCTACCGCCTGAAGCGCCGAACCGACGAATACGTCGTCTACGATTTTGCGTCGGGACCGCGACCGTTGATCGCGCTAGCGCAGGCCTTTA
The DNA here is from genome assembly GCA_049578945.1 of Candidatus Cybelea sp. GTDB lineage: Bacteria > Vulcanimicrobiota > Vulcanimicrobiia > Vulcanimicrobiales > Vulcanimicrobiaceae > Cybelea. The sequence continues at coordinate 14,899 of JBAUMX010000077.1, forward strand.
CGACTCGCCTTCCTTATCGCAAACCGGCGGGCACCGACGAAGACGATGTCGCGCCCGTCAAAATGCTGCTCGCCGGCGGCGCCGAGATCGCTTTCGTCGAAAGCGCGGCACTCGAGCATCATACGGTGCGCGACATCGGGGATGCGTTGCGCAAGTTCGGCTCTCGCTTCCACGAACGGATGACCAACCCGCAATATCCGGTCTGGGGACGGCTTGCGGAGTCGCGCCGCGCGCAGCGTTTACGCGCCTACCTTTGGCCGTTCTACTCGGTTAGCGTCGTCCTTCCGACGATCGCAGCCGCTACCGGCTTGGTTCGCGATCGGCGCTGGGAATGGATCTATCATCCTTTTCTGAGCGCCGCCTTCGGTTTAGAGTTTTGGAGACAGGCGGGCATCGTTGCGTCCAGGCGTTTGAAGCGTCGTACCTAAACAGACGGCGCCATCGCGGTCTTCGAAGACCTCGTTCCAGTAGCGCATCATCGTCAAGCCGTCTTCGTGCTTACCGAGCAGGTCCGGTATCGGGTTGCCTTCGACGGCATCGATCAGCAGCGATGCGAAGTTCACGCCGGCAGCCGTCGTCAACGCGAGCGTGCCCGAAAAACGCGGATTCATCTCGACGATCGTGAAACTTTGATCCGCGCGCAACATTCCCTGAACGTTAGCCGGTCCTTGCAAGCCACTCTTTTCCACAACGCTCTTTGCGATGCGCTCGATCGTCGGATGACGGTAGGTGCGCCCCTTAACCGAAACGCCCGCCTTGATCGCGATCCGCTCTCGCGGGACCGCCGCGACCACGCGCCCAGAGGCGGCAGCAAAGCAGTCAACGGTGAATTCGGTGCCGTCGACGGCCTCTTGAACGATCAGGTCGCCTCGTCCCCGGGCAATTTCGTGCAGCGAGTAGAGGCTCTCAACGCGCGACGTGCCGACCGAACCCGAGCCGCGCCGCGGCTTTAGGTAGACTGGAAAACGCTCGACCTCGATCGTAGGCGAGTAGGTTCTGGTCGCAGGTCCCGGCACGCCGATCTCGTGCAAGAACTCTGCGAAAAGGAGTTTGTCGGCGGTCCGTTCGACGACCCGGCGCGGCGGCAACGCGAGCCGGCAGCCGATCGATTCGAAGAGTTCGCGGGCGTCGTCAAGCGGAAGAAACTCGTTCTCTACGACGATCGGAACGATCAGGTCGAGCTTCATTGCCTGGGCGCTCTCGAAACATCGTCGAGCAAAATCTTGCGCGCCTCCGGGCGGAAGCGTAACAAACTCGTCGACGAAGGCTCGCGTCGCGCAGAGCGGATTCATGTCGCCGCCGGCGATGAAGTCGGTGCGTCCGTCGTCGCGCAGCGCTTTGATGACCGACTGCGCGGTTACGGTTCCCGCGGCCGTAATCATCACGCGCCGCACGCGGTTGCCGCTCTTAGGGAGCATCGTGCGGCATCCAGGGGGTCGTCAAGTCCTTCGGTCCGATCGGACCCGAATGATGAAAGATGAAAAAGCGATTGTCCGGTCCGACGTAGACGGTTGCATGCGTAAGCGGATCCCGGCCGTAAAAGACGATCGCGTGGGTTGCGCGATCGTAGACGCCACGCCAGTTGTAACCGTCGGGCAAGTGTGCGTAGTCGAACTGGGTTGCCGGCCTGCAACCCGCAAGCGCGACGTACGCGCCAGCAAGGCAGAGCCAAGTCGGCACCCTAATAGGCGCGAACGTTCCGCAGGCCGGCCGCCCTAAAGGCGGCAGCAATCTTCTCCGCGTCCGCGCCGGCGTCGGGATAGAGTACGACCGACCGGCCATCCGCGACCGCGTCGTTGAAATTGTCGACCTCGTCGTCGGGAATTGCGAAGGAGGTAAAGTAGCGCCTCGACGGCTCGGGCTCAGCGAACGAGTCCAGCGTGGTATCGCGGGTGCCGAGCCCCGGAACGGAGGTGCCGGTCTCGTCCCAAACGCCGAGGCCGGTCGTCATTTCGTCCGAGAGCGAATTCGATTCCATGTCCTTGATCACGTCGACGAACTCGAGCTGTGTCTCGTCTGGATCTTCGGCGCGACCGCCGACGACCTTGACCTTGCTCAAGTCGATTTGCTGTCCCGAGAGCGCGCCCTCGAGCGCTTTCGCATCCGCATCGGGAAAGATGCCGACGACCAAACCTGCTGCCACGCGGACTCCTTTTTTAGTAGCCTAATTCAGCCTTTATATAGCTTGATGGCGTGCGCCAGGCGTTCGACGCCGAGCCGGATATTCTTTTCGGAGGCGTTCGAGAAGTTGAGCCGCATCCCGTCGTGCACGTCGCGCCCGGGGTAGAAGTTGACTCCCGGCACGAAGACGACTTTCGACTCGGCCGAGATGCGTAGCAGCTCGGTCGTATCGACCTCCGGGACGGTGACCCAAAGAAACATCCCGCCCGCCGGCCGCGTAAAGCGCACCCCCTCGGGCATGAACTCGGCTAGCGCTTCGGCCATGACACCGCGGCGGTGCGCGTAGGTCTGCGCGATCTTGCGCACGTGAGCATCGAAGGCATCGCCGTCGGAGGCGTATTCGTGGAAGACATATTGCGCGAAAGTGCCGCTGTGCAAGTCGGCGCCTTGTTTGGCGAGGACGATTTTCTCGCGAATCTCCTCGTCGGGAATGACGAGCCACGCGATACGCATGCCCGGCGCCATGATCTTGCTACCGGTTCCGGAGTAAATGATCGGCGCCGTCGATTCGTAAGAGATGAGCGATGGCAAATCGTTCCCTTCGAAACGCAACTCGCAGTATGGGTCGTCCTCGATGATCGGCAGACCGAAGTGCTCGCAGATCCGCACGACAATTTCACGCCGCCGCCCCGAGAGCGTGCGACCGGTAGGATTTTGAAAGTTCGGCACGAGGTAGAGAAACTTCGGAAACGGATCCGCATGCTCGAGCACTCGCTCGAGCGACTCGGGGATCAGCCCGTCTTCGTCCGTATCGACGGTTAGGTACCGCGTTTGATACGCGTCGAAGGCTTGAATCGCGCCGAGGTACGAAGGATCTTCGAGCACGACGTGGTCACCTGGATCGAGGAAGATCTTTCCGACCAGGTCGAGACCTTGCTGCGACCCGTTAACGATCTGAACGCTCTCGGCTTCGAAGATGCGCCCGAACCGCCGCGTGAGGCGTTCCGCCACCCAAACGCGCATTTCGGGAATGCCTTCCGTTACGCTGTATTGCAGCGCGGCCGGACCGACCCGCTCCATTACCGCACTCGCGGCTTGCGCTATTCCGGCGGTCGGGAAGAGTTCGGGAGCCGGAAGACCGCCGCCGAACGAGATCACATCGGGCTGTTGCGTTACCTTGAGCATCTCGCGGATAGTCGACACGCGCAGGTGTGCGGTGCGCTGCGCGAACTGCGCCGCTCGCGAGATGGTGGTCATCCTCAGCGGCCTGTGATGCCGGGATGTGGACCCATGGGGCTGTCCGTTTGCGGGCGACCTGCGTCGTCGCTCTTCGCCTGCAAAGCGGTGCTTTTGTCGCTCATCGCTCCTTGCATTGTCA
>JBAUMX010000078.1:0-22801 GCA_049578945.1 Candidatus Cybelea sp.
TACTTCAAGGAGCATTTTAAAATAACATCCGGATCGGATGTAATCTTGGGGTTTGTTTCTAAAGCGAGTGGCTCTCGATCATGCTCGGGCGGTTCGATCGGGAAGTTCGTATTCGATGGTAGCGTTCCGTACAAGACGAAGCTTCCGCATTCAAAGGGAATGTCGGAGGTGGATATAAGCGCCAGCGCGTTTAGCGAGACTTTTTAATAGCGCAGAAACAACTTTTCGAGGCGGCTTGGCCGGTCCGATCAGAGGCTCGGCAAAACTCCAGGGCCGTGCTGAGTCATATTGCGTTGTGGGACAGGCTGCAATGGTACCTTTCCACCAGTCTGTCCGCAGACTCGGAAGTAGAGGTGGCCTCGGTTAGTCGTACAGATGCTTAAGTGATGACTTCGCTCCGCCGAAGGCGAAAAAGCCTTCAGAAGGAGCATCTCATGGCACGACGTTCTCGCCGGAACCACTCTCCGGCCTTCAAGGCAAAAGTGGCGCTACTCGCCGTTCGCGGCGAACTCACGATGGCCGAGCTTTCCAAGAAGTTCGATCTACACGCCAACCTCATCACCCAGTGGAAGACCCAACTGCTCCAAAACGCTGTCGGCGCCTTTGACGGCAGCAGCGTCAAGACCGAAGAGGTCGACGTCGAGAAACTCCACGCGAAGATCGGCCAGCTTACGCTGGAAAACGATTTTTTAGAAAAAGCGCTCGGGCGCGTCGGCGGCCCGAGCGTAAGGCGATGATCGACCGCGACCACGATCTGTCGCTGACGCGCCAAGCCGATCTTCTCGAACTCTCTCGCGGGTCGCTCTACTACGTTCCGGTCGGACCTTCAAAAACCGATTTGGAGCTCATGTGCCAGATGGATCGGATTCATACCGACTTCCCGTTTATGGGCGCACGGCAGCTGCGCGACCAGCTCAGAAAGCGCGGCTATCGCGTCGGCCGCCGGCACGTCGCACGGCTCATGCAGCTCATGGGTATCGAAGCCCTCTATCGAAAGAAACAACAGACGAGCAAACGGAATCCCCAACACCCGGTCTTCCCCTATCTTTTGCGCGGCATGGCGATCGAGCGTCCGAACCAAGTCTGGTCAGCGGACATTACCTACATTCCAATGCAGCGAGGCTTCTTGTATCTCTTTGCCGTGCTTGATTGGGCGACGCGCCGCGTTCTCGCATGGCGACTCTCCAACAGCTTAACGACGGACTTCTGCATCGAAGCCGTACGCGAGGCGGTCGCGCTCTATGGCAAGCCCGAGATCTTCAACACTGACCAAGGCAGCCAGTTCACCGACGGCGACTTCGTGGCGCTCATCCGAGAAGAGCTCGGCACTCAGCTGAGCATGGACGGCAAGGGCTGCTGGCGAGATAACATCATGATCGAGCGCTTCTGGCGCTCGTTGAAGCACGAGGAGGTCTACCTGCGCGCGTATGAGTCAGGTTCGGAGGCTCGGACCTCGATCGGCCGTTACATCGCGTTCTATAACGGCGTTCGGACGCACTCTTCGCTTGACGGCCGCACGCCGGACGAAGCATACTTCAATACACTCGCCGCAATGGCGGCATAACCGAGCGGAGCATCACTTACGAAAAGGCGATTCGCTGTTCAAAAAACCGGCGCCACCTCTAGTGTTGACCCTTTCCAGTGTGCCTCTGTTAAGGGTTGCCAAGTACCGCTTTTTATCAGATCCGGGGTAATGCCACGAATATTCTGTGGACGACTGAGTTATTGGGAATGGGCCAACCTGCTGCCCTTTGCCATTTTTCCACGACGCAGTTTGCTGCTCGGTATCCAACGTCAGCGTGTAGCTGTAGCAGTGCTTTTTCCAGCAAGGTGGGAGTTCTACACACCACAACTGGAGTACCTTAGCGTCGGCCCTCCCGACGGAACCGGCAAACGTAACTATAAGCACTGCAATGATTGCCCTAAAGCATCTAACTGATCTCATAGGCTCCATCTCCGTCTTAGACAGTTAAATCTCATCTTATCACCCATACTGCGATCTCGAAAGTCACGTCGCCCCGCGGCTCCGCGGCCACAGCGCCGATCGGCGGCCCCTCGTCGCTTTAATGCTGAGCGAACCTAGAGCCTTTGCAAAGCCTCACAATGTCGCTTGTGTGTCACGGCTTACCGTCGCGAACCTTCGAACTCTATTGGAAATTCTATCAGGCCGTCGCGCTGCGTGGCGACGACCGCCATGTGGTCGGTGTCCTCCATTGCGAACGAACCGGATCTCTACCCGCACAAATGCGGTCTCGGGAGCTTACAGCGGCGCCCAAAGGCGAGATCACCTGTTCGCCTGCCGGATTGCTCGGCGGAAGCGCAAACCTTGCGTTGAAACGGATTGGCCGATCAGGCCCTGCGATCCACCACAACCGGATAGCAGCGCCACGGCTCCGCCGATGCCTAAAGCGCGGCGAGCAAAATCTGGAATCCTCATTCGCGTCTGCTCCTGCTGGAAAATGCCAGATGCGCCCTGTCAACGCTTAGGCCGGGCGCTTGACTCCATCGTACCAACCGAGCTGCAGTCACTAAGGGCTCTTGGGCTACGGTCCCGGGCCACTTCACCTAGAGGCGGCCTCGCTCGCGTAGAGTGTGGTCATTGATCCTTCGGCGCCGAACTCGTTTCTGAGTAAGTTATGGCGGATGGTACTTGGCAGCAACAGAATGCGCCTGACGAAGCATGCCCTTATCTTATCGCCGCAATGCTGAACGCATACCGTAGTGGATGAGCCGATGGAGCAATCGACGGGCCTTCACGAATCGTTGCTGAGCTAACCGCAGGCTCACGCAAGGAAACATGGGGCTGTGAGAGGGTTGAGCGAGCGGCAACGGAACGCCCTACTTCTACTTACGGGAGCGATGCGTGGATATTGGCCTGGTCTACGGTATGCTCACCGCTGCCACCGCGGTCTCGTCCGGCTTCGCGGGAGCACACGCGGCGCGTTTAAGCAAGACCGTGAGCGAAAATAATGTCAATGTTCACAACCCTGCCGCAACGCCGGACGGTACAGGAATCCGCCGAATGCAGCAAGGTGTGACTGAAGTGATATCCGAGCGCTACGCGGGAGCCCAGAATGCTTCGGCGTGGCTCGCCACTTCGACCGCGCTTTTCGGCGTCGCAAGTACGCGCGCGATTGGGGACGCCATTGGCGTAAGTTTTATGCTGATCGGTGCCGGACTCGTGGCGGTTGCAGTACACGCGATCCTGAAGGCAAAAGAAGCGACGGCATTGCTAACCGCACGCAGCTCTTTTGAGCAATGGTATCTAGCCTGGATTCACGCACACCAATTAAAAGGTTCAAGACCGACTGACGAAGAGATCGCATTTGCGTTCGGTGCAGAGAACAAGCAGTGCGCCGCTACGCTGCGACGCTTTGAGGTTTGGCCGTTTCATTTCGTGTACAGGAGGGAATCGATACACCTCTCGAGTGCCACGCACATTCGCTAACCGTGCAACAGATTGAGCTCGGGTTTTTAAAACGACCCAGCATCCCATAGAGCGAGCCGTCATCGCGTTAGGCGGCGCTGGCCCTCCGCTATTGCGAGGCCGTAAGAGCACGGCGACGCTGCGCTTCGGGTGTCATGACGCTTGTTGCCATCAGGTGCTCGTGATAAATTGATTTCGGTGCTGCAGACTCTGCCGCTGGCCGAGCTTTTACGCCAGTTTCGGGCCGAGGCACATCTTTCGCAAGAAGAGCTTGCCGAACGTGCCGGTATTAGCGCGCGCGCGATCGGCGATATCGAGACCGGCGTCTCGCTTTGGCCGCGCGCGATCACGATCGCGCTGCTGGCCGAGGCGCTCCAACTCGATTCGCAATCGCGCGACGCGCTGCGCTGCGCGGCAAGCCGCCGAGGTCTGCGTCGCGGTGAGGCTGCAGCTGCATTGCCTGAGGCCGTCGCGCTGGTCGGACGCGAAAACGAAACTGCAGCGCTTCGCGCGCTGCTGCTCGATCCGGCGACGCGACTGGTCACGCTCACCGGCGGCCCCGGAGTCGGTAAGACGGCGCTCGCCGTCACGACGGCAACCGAACTGGCGGGCGGTTTCGAACGCGCGCTCTTCATCGAGTTCGCCACGCTGCCGGATCCGGTTTTGGTTCCCACGAAAATCGGATTGGCGCTTGGCGTTCGCGACGCCGGCGGTCAATCGGTCACGGCCTCACTAGCATCGGCGATCGGCGATCGCAGCGTGCTGCTCGTGCTCGACAATTTCGAGCGGATGACCGCCGCGGCTCCGATCGTCGCCGACCTGCTCGCCGCCACGCGTCATCTCAAGCTGCTGGTGACGAGCCGCGTTCCGCTGCATCTCTCGATGGAACGCGTCGTCAAGATCGCTCCGCTCCTTCCCGACTCAAGCCTTCGGCTCTTGAACGACCGAATCGCAAGCGATGCAAAAGAGGCATTAGGTTTGCAAGACGATGCGGCGCTCGCGGAGCTTACGCGCGCACTCGGCGGCGTGCCGCTCGCGATCAACTTGGCGGCACCGCTTTTGCGGACCGCATCGGCACGCGAGCTTGCGATTCGCTTGAAAGACCCGCTCGATGTTCTTACCGCGATGAACGATGCGATCGGTTGGAGTTACGAGCTACTCGGCGAGAAGGAGCAGCGGCTCTTGCGCAGGCTCGCGGTCTTCGACGGGGCTTTCACCGAGGAAGGCGCGCAGCGCATCGCGCAGGACGAGGAAGGCGTAAACGCGCTGGAAACGCTGCAAGCGCTGGCGACATTAATCGATCACAGCTTAGTCAACGTTGCGGAGTACGGTGCGAGTGACGTCGAGTTCGGATTGCACCCGCTAGTATCGGAGTTCGCAGCGAAGGCGCTCGAGCGCGACGGCGACAGCGAGGCGGCGCATCTGCGTCTGGTCGAGTATTGCACCGTACTCGCACGCGTGCAGCCGAGCCCCGAACCTTTTGCGGATCCGGCGATGCGAGCTCGGGTCAGTCGAGAATCTTCACACTTCGACGGCGCGCTCGGCTGGCTCAAAGCGTCGGGCCGTTTGGAACGGGCGCTAACGCTGGCGATCGAGTTCTGGCCGATCTGGTATCGGCGGGGCGCCAACGCACACGGCTATGCCTGGGTAGGTTCGTTGCTCGCCGCAGCGGACGAGCGCGCGGAGCCGATTGACGAAGAGTTGCGCGCCGACGCGCACTGGGCCGCCTCAGGTCTCGCGCTCGCGTCAGGACAGTTCGACGACGGCGAACGCCATGTCGCCGTTGCGCTCGAACGCAAGCGCGCGACCGGCGATCGGCAAGCCGTCGCCTCGCTCTTGGCCGGCGCCGGCGTCTGCGCGAGCTATAAGGGTGACTACGAAGGCGCGCGGGCGATCTTCGAAGAGTCGCTCGCGATCCGGCGCGAGCTCGGCGATCAGCTCAACGTTGCGCGCGCGCTCACCGACTTCGGCACGCACGCCTCCGACGAAGGCAGTCTCGACGAAGCCAACGCCTATCTCGAAGAGGCACTCACGCTGTATCGCGTGGCGGGCCGGCGTATGGGCGTGAGCCTAAGCCTTGGAGGCCTCGCGCTGGTTGCGGCTCGAGCGGGGCTTCCGTTGCGAGCCGAGCCGCTCGCGCGTGAAGCCGCGCGACTTGCCGACGAGATCGGCTTTACCGAATCGGCGCGAGCAGCCAAGATCGCGCTGAGTCGCGCGCTGATGGAGTGTGGTGACCTCGCGCAGGCTGAGAGCGTCGCGCTTGCCGTCGCGACGGGCGATGACGAGACCGGATCGGGTGCAGGGGGCGAGGTCCTTCGGCTGCTGGCCGCAATCGAATTTCGGCTCGGGCGAAGCCGGCCGTCCGCGCGTTTTCTGGGCGCAGCCTTCGCCGCGCCGCCGCTACCCGTCATTCCATTGGTGGACCGGCCCGGGTACGAGACGCTCATTGCGTCGGTTGCCACAGCGTTGGGGCCGGACTTCGAGACGGAATGGAACGCCGGCCGCGCCGAGGGCGCTCGTTCCGTCCTAGCCGCCTCCCAATTCCGTGAGTAACTTCGTGGAGCCCCACCCCCCTTCAGACGTACGTTGGGTTCAACAAACTCTCGCTGCTGAAAGGAATCCAACTCATGCGCAAGCTCACGATCTCGCTCAACCTCACTGCCGCCTCGCTGCTACTTGCCGCTGCGACGGCGTGCTCGTCGGCAGGAGCCATCCCGTCGACGCTCGGCATGACGCCGTCGGCGCCGCAATCGGCTGCCTCGCAAACGGCATTCGATGCGCACTCACACCCGGCGATAACGAGCGGCACAAAGCTGCTTTACGTCGCAGATAACACCCACAATGTAATCCTCGTCTTCAATCAGACCAATAAGACGCCGAAGCTGAAGTACAAGATCACCAGCGGTATTAACAAGCCGGCAGGCATCACGACCGATCTCTCCGGTAATCTCTACGTTACGAACCAGTTCTCAGGACCGAGCGGCGGGCTCGGGAATCTCGAAATCTACAAGCTCGGCGCAAAGACGCCGTTCGAGACGATCACGACCGGTATGAACGGTCCCATGGATGTGAAAGTCGACAACGCCGGAAACATCTACGTGGCCAACGAGCCGAACGAGGGAACGACTCGGCCGTGGATCAACTTCTACCCGGCCGGCGCGACCGAGCCCTCGAACACGTTTTATCCGCCGGCCGACAGCACGCCCGTACTGACCGGTATCGCGCTCGTGGACCCGAGCGAAGGTGGCAATACGCCGATCATCGCTACCGATTTCACCGACAACGACGGATATTTTTCCGGCGCCGTCATACAGTGCGCCGCGCAGTTCGGGTGCAGCAACCTCGGCTACTCCTTCGGCCAGACCGGCGGCCTCGCGGTGGAGAATCCTGCGGGACCCTACAACGCGCTCGACTTTCTGGCGGTCGATAAAAACATCCCCGGATTCGACAACATCGTGCTCGACCAGAAAGAGTCGCAGTTCTCGACCGGAGGTGTACCCCAATCCCTCGCTTTCGACTCGACCCGCACCCATCTCTTCGTCAGCAACACGGGCGACGTCGACGAGTATAGTTGGCCGAAGATGAAGAAAATCAACACCTACTCCGGCAATCTGGGCAAAGCGTTGGATTGGGGCGTCGCGGTCAACCCGGCCGGAACGTTCTAGTGCCCTCACGTGCTTCGTCCAGTGCGCGCTCGAGCGTCATGCCGATGCCGATGCGCCACTGGACGAGTCGGCGTCGTATCGCGGCTCAGCCGCTAAACGTGGCTCACGCTGCGCAGCCACGCGACGATCGCGTTGCTGACGTCGGTGTCGTACGGCTCGATGCTGCCACGCGCGTAATCGTTCTCAGCCGCCTTGGGTGAGGCGGCGCGGCCGAGCCCGTGGCTCATCGCCGGAATCACTTTGAGCGTCGCGGAATTAGGATGCGCGGCGTTGACGACGTCAACGATCCGCTGATGGTCGGCGAGCTCGGTTTCGAAGTCGGAGGTGCCGTAGATCGCGAGCACCGGCATGCCGAGCTTCGGCCACGGCGCGATGACGTTGAGATGCGCGACCTGCTGCACGTACGCCGCCGAGGTTGGATAGATGCCGTTGTGCTCGCGACAGACCGGCATCGCGCGTTCGATCTCGGCCTCGGCCTGAAACTCGAAGAACAAGCGCTGCATGCACTCCGCCTTTTCGATCAAGGCTTGGTCGACGGCGGCCGGCGCTTCGTCGTCGAGCTCGAGATCCCGGCGCAGGTTGCGGATCTCGTACTCCGGCCAGTCGCGCCCGACGCCTTCGAGCGCAATCACGCCGGCAACGCGATCGGCGGTTGCCAGGATCGGCGCGATGACGGTGCCGATGCTATGCCCGAGCAGGTAGATGCGCGCCGGATCGACGTGCGGATTGCGCTGCAACACCGCAAGTGCCGCTGCATATCCGCGCACTTCCGCATCGAAATCAACGTTGCTGCAGGGCGGTCCCTGGCTATCGCCGACGCCGCTCTTCTCGACGCGCATCGTGACGAAGCCGGCACGCGCGATGTCGTGGGTCAGGCGCATGTAGGCGTCCTGCGAGTTCGCCGCAACGTCGACCGAATAGCAGCCGATGCCGCCGATCAGCAGCACCGCCGGCGCCCGCGACGATAGCCCCTGTGGCATCGTCAGCAGCGTGCGGCGAATCGAGTCGTCGACTACGATCTCGTCATACTCGGTGACGAGGCCGGCGTCGCGTTCGTCACGACCGCCGAGCATCGCATCGAGCCGCAGCGGCGCGCCGTCGCGGATGACGTTAACGCTGACGCGATCGTTGGCGTGCAAATCGTGGACCGCAGTTAGAAACTGCGGCACGGTTGCGACCGAAACGCCGCCGATCGCGCGAATCGTGTCGCCGGCGCGAAGCCCGGCCTGCGCCGCAGCGCTTCCCGGAATGACGTACTGCGCCGCAACGCCGCCGTTCGAAGCGGCGACCGCGACGCCGAAGATGCCGTGGCGCGGAAGCTGCGGAATCGGACTCGCCATGACGGTCGGATCGTTGGCCGGCGGCGCGACGTGAAGCGAACCGTTGACGTACGCGAGCGGCCGGTAGGCATCGGGTTGACTAAAGAACTTACTTGGCCACGCGGAGATCTGCCGATCCGGATAGTCGTAGATAATATTGAAACGCTTGAGCAATCCGGTGCCAATGCTAGCATCCTGCGGCGCGAGCACGAAAGCGCCGCCACGGTCGCGTGTGGCGCGCGTCACCACCCCGGAGATCGTCGTTCCGAAGAGCGACACCGTCGTGCGCAGCACGTCGCTGTAGATCGGGCCGCCGATCCCGACGCCGGTGATCGCGTTGCGAACCGGCGCGTTGCGATAGAAATCGTTCGTCTGCGCGAACCGGCGAAAGAGCGTCAGCGAGGAGCGGTCGCCGGTATCGATGATGAAGGTGCCGTGCACGCCGTCGACGGCGGCCGGAATTTGCGGGAGACCGCCGCTGGCGGTCGTGAACGCAACCTTGGCGGCCGTCGGTGGAGCCGGCAGCGGCGGATACGAGAACGTCATCATCTGCCCGTCCATGTCAACGCCGACCCGGAACCTGCGCAGAATGCTGTAGCCAACGATGCCGTCCAAGTGCGGAAAGCCGAAAGCCGCTCGGATGGCGGACAGGTCGAGCACTTCCCCGTCAAGGTCGTCGAAGCGCAGCCCGCCGATTTGGACGCTCTTCAAACGAGCAACGCCGACCGACTCCGAGCCGCTGCCGGCGCCGGTCACGGATCCGCCCGCGCGCGCGGCGAGCTTCAACTGTTGCGCGACCCCCGGCGTGAGGGTGACGGTTGGGTCTCCCGTATCAACGATCATCATAAACGGACCCTTGCCGTTGACCGATACGGCGATCAGCATCCGATTATCGTAGAGCGTGAACGGAACGGTGGTCGAGGTCGGGGCGTGCGCGGCGGCCGTCATCGCCGCGAGCAGAATCGTTCCAAACATGCTTCAGGGTACCACGCTCGCCTGCCCGCACGTTCGCTTTGACGATTTTTTTAGCAGCGAGGCCCCGCTACCGGAACGATTTCGCGAATCCGGCGTCGAACGCGCGGCGACCGGAGGAAAGGAGACGTGATTAAATTGCGCAATTTCGCAATCATCTTCATCAGTGCCGCGTTCTTAGCGGGGTGCGGCGGCGGCGGGGCGTTCAATCCGAGCGCCGGCAGCAGCGGCGCAATGAGCGTTCGCGAACGCTCGTCTGCGATAACCCCCGCGGGGTCGGGCTACAAAGTGCTCTATGCCTTCAAAGGAACGCCGGACGGCGCCAGCCCCTATGGCGGCCTGGTGGCGATCAACGGCACGCTCTACGGAACGACGCTCAACGGCTCGAAGAATTACTGCACGGCGAGCTGCGGCAACAATCTGTGCTATCTCGGATGCGGCACCATCTTCTCGGTGAGCAAAGGCGGCGCCGAGAACATCATCTACAACTTCGACGGCATCTTTAACGGCGGTCACGACGGCTCGTGGCCGTGGACGGCGCCGACCGTGCTGGGCGGCCAACTCTACGGCACCACCTCAAGCGCCGGCGCGAACGGTGACGGCACCGTTTACACGGTTACTCCGTCCGGCTCGGAGCGCGTCCTCTACAGCTTCAAGGGTAGCAGTTCGGGTGACGCGCAGGATTCCCAAGCCGCGCTGATCGCGCACTCCGGAACGCTCTACGGCACGTCGGTGTACGGCGGCAGCACGGGCTGCGGCGGCGCCGGTTGCGGGACCGTCTTTTCGGTAACCACGAGCGGAACGGAGAAGGTTCTCTATAGCTTCAAGGGCGGCAGCGACGGCATGCGGCTCTACGGCCCAGTTGTCGAAATGAACAAAAAGCTGTACGGCGCGACGCTGGAAGGCGGAACCGGCTGCGGCAGTACCGGCTGCGGCACGATCTTCGAGCTAAGCCTGGGCGGCAAGGAAAAGGTGCTCTACCGCTTCACCAATAGCACCGACGGTGCGTTTCCGAACGGCCTGACCGCGGTGAAGGGCGTGCTCTACGGCACGACCGAAGGCGGCGGCAGCAAAAACTCGGGAACGTTCTTCTCGGTAACGACGTCGGGCACGCTCGCCACGCTGTACGACTTTAAGGACATCCCTGACGGCAATCTCCCGGGCGCGAGCCTGATCTACTCGAAAGGCGAGTTCTACGGCACGACGGTCGGCGGGGGCACCGCGGGCCACGGCACCGTTTTCAAGATCAACGCAACGGGCACCGAAAGCGTGTTGCACAGCTTCCTTGGCGGCAAGGACGGATCGGATCTCAACGGACCCGTTTACTTGCTGCGCGGCGTGCTCTACGGCACGACGATCAGCGGTGGCAACGGCGGCTGCGCGAGCGGCTACGGCTGCGGGACGATCTTCAAAGTGAAACCGTAGCGCAAATGCCCAAGCCGAGCGCCATACCCGCCGGGACGATAGCGCTCTACGATAAGCTCATCGCGACGAATCCCGAGGTTGCGAGAAGGGGCGATACTAATCCGTACACATCGCACAACGGACATATGTTCACGCACCTTTCTCCACCCGGGACGCTGGCGATCCGGCTTGCGCCCGACGACGTCGAGACGTTTTTGAAGAAATACAAGAGCAAGCTCTTCGAAACGTACGGCGTAGTAAAGAAGGACTGGGTCGTGGTTCCAGACGCTTTGCTCAAAAAGACGAGCGAGCTGCGCAAGTATTTCGATCTGAGCTACGGCTACGTAAAGACGCTCAAGCCCAAGACTGCGGCGAAGCCTAAGTCAGCCGCAAAACCAAAGACGGCTGCAAAGCCCAAGACGGCCGCGAGGAAGAAAACCAGCTAGGCAGGCGCTCGCTTTGGCGGCTCCAGTTGCCGATAGTTGGTCATTTTGGTAGACTAGTCCATATGAAGAACCAAGTCTTCAACATCGCCGAAGCGAAAGCGCATTTGTCAGGATTGATCGAACGTGTGGAACGAGGGGAGCAGATTACCATCGCTCGCAACAATCGTCCCGTCGCGATCATATCTCCGGCCAAGGTTTCGGCCGAAGCGCTTCTTTCACGACTGCGAGGCGTCCGAGAAGAAATTCGTAAACGCAATCACGGTCAGGCGATCCGCCGGCGCGGGGAAACCTGGCGCGACTTCATAGACTCCGGCCGGCGCATCTAAGTCGCGAGAGCAAACGTAGCTATCGTTCTTGACGCTTCGACGGCGCTGGCTGCGGTTCTGCCAGACGAGGATTCCGCTTATGCCGAGGCCGCGGTCACGGCCGGCCTAAAGGAGGGTATCGTGGTGCCTGCGCTTTGGCCGTACGAGGTTCAAAACGGTCTGGTCGTCGCTCTGCGGCGAAAACGGCTCGATGCTGAAAGCCTCAGCCAAGCGCTCGGAGTGCTGCGAGCCTTCGCTCCGACGATTCGGGGCGCCGAAGGCCTTGGCGTGGAGTTGCGCGTTGCGCAGGAGTACGTCGTGAGCGCGTACGACGCGGCGTATCTAGCGGTCGCCATCGCTGTGGATGGCAAATTGGCAACGACCGACGACAAACTGCAAACGGCTGCGGCTTCGGGCGGCGTTAAGGTCTTCACGCCGGCAAGATCCCCACGCCGCTGACGCTGCTGCGGCCGCAGCCCCTAGCCGTTATTTGACGCCGGTGACCTCGACGATCTGACTCGGCTCGCCGGAAAAGCGCGTCGTGAACCAAGGGTTGCCGGAGGCGTCCACCGCGATGCTGAGCGGATTGTACGGCAAATCGTAAGCGGTCTGCTTTCCGCGTTTATCGATGTGCCAAAGCGCGCCTTTGTAGGCAAACGGATCGCCGCCGGTCATCCACATAGCGCTCGAAGTGGCCGCGAGACCACTAGGATACGCGCTTTCCGATAGGCCCTTGTGATGGACGCGAACGAGATGAATTTTGCCGCCTGCAAGCGTTCCCAAATGATTCGCGCCCGAGTCGCGGTGGCCGAAGTCGTTGGTAGTGAACCAGGGGTTGCCGTCGGGTCCGATTACGATCGACTTTGCAGCCGCGTTCGGACAGCACGGCTCGAATGCGGCGATCATATGGATGAACGTGCGCAGTATTTCCTTTGAGTGTGCGCCGCGCTCGACGAGCTCGCCACGCGTCTTGAAATTCTGGCCAACGAACCACAGGTTATGGCTGGTGTCGCCCGTTAGCGCTCCGTTCGGCGTCATCAGCACCGGCAGCGGCTGGGCGGCGATCGTTCCGTTCTTCGTCAAGTGCGCGAGCAGCGGCTGCGATCCGAACCCGACGATCCATGGCTCGCCGCGCGGTCCGAACGCAATCCCCATCGCGCTGCTGTTGGTATATTGCGGCGCGGAGTATTCGGTAATCGTTCCCGAAGGCGTAATTTGACCGATCGCGACGCCGCGAAAATCGGAGAACCACATGTTGCCGTCAGGCCCCGCCACGATGGAATAGGGGATCGAGCCAAGCGGCAATCCGCCGGTGTACTCAGTCACCGTTCCGTCGGCCGCAATGCGTCCGATCGCGGGCGTCGCGCTGTCGGTAAACCACATGCTTCCGTCGGGACCCGACGCGAGGTCGTTGGCAGAGGCGCTTGCCGGGAAGCCCGCCGTCTGACCGGCCGTAAAAACCGTGAACGTCAAGCCGCTCGATCGGACGGTCGATGGAGCGGCGGATTGCGGCGCGTGCGCCGCGGAGAGAAGGCTTTGTCCGGAACACGCCGCGATAAATAAGAGCGCACCTAACGTGCTGAGCTTTTGATGGATCGTCGTCACTCGCATCCGCGCAGCATCCGACGACAAACGGCTGGCTCCTGCTACCTAGAAAGGCGCTGCAGGCGATATCGCGACCGCCAACATCTCGTCACTGCTGGTGAAGGTATAGATCAATTTTCCGGAAGGGTATTTTAGCTCCGGAACGCTCGCACCGGAAGTGGCGAAGTCTCCGACGTAGATGCTCTTTCCATTCGTTGAAAACGCTATCCGCGTTGCTCCGATTTCGGGGTTGATGGTGATCGACGGAGTTCGGCTCCCCTTTGGGAACGTGTCGACAAAGCCGGCGCTTCCGTTACTTAGAATACCGGAGACGGCCAACCGGCCGAGAGAGTCGACCGCGAGGCCAAAGACGATGTTGTTTACGCTGCCGCGGGTTAGCAGCAGACGCATATTTTGCCAATGGTGCGAGCCTGCTTTGAGCTTGAGGACTTCAAAAGGGCCAAGACCGGATCCACCAGCGCTCGCAGCAACGTACAAATCGTGCTGACCGTCAACGGCCACGGCCGAAATGTACGTGAAGGCCGCGTTTGTGAGCGTCTCGGACGGCTTACTGCCGTTTGGCGGGAAGACTTGCACGACGTACGCGCTGGCGCTGCTGTTGGGGCAAGCCACGTAGAGCGTTCCATCGGTATCGGCGGCGACGTCGATCGGAGTGATGATCCCGTCTTTGAGAGTTTCAAACGGTTTCGTCTGACCGCGCTTGTAGGCGCTTACGGAACTGTTCCCATAATTCGCGACGTAGAGGTTCTGTTGCCCATCGACTGCGAGCCCTTGTGGTACGTTTATTCCCTTTGAGATCGTACCGATCGGACTACTGCTCTTGGCTTGGGCGTTATAGATCAACACAGCGCTCGGGTAGCTGCTGGCAACGTACAAGAGCTCCTTGGCCGCGGCGGCCAGAGGCGAGTGTGCGTACGTTGTTTGCCTAAAGCCTTGTGACGTCGGAGCTGAAGGCATTGGCCCGCTCGCGCAACCCGCGCCCGCGACGAGCACCGCAAGGGTCGTGACTCTTAATCGAAGCATCGTAA
The DNA here is from genome assembly GCA_049578945.1 of Candidatus Cybelea sp. Classification (GTDB taxonomy): domain Bacteria; phylum Vulcanimicrobiota; class Vulcanimicrobiia; order Vulcanimicrobiales; family Vulcanimicrobiaceae; genus Cybelea. The sequence continues at coordinate 14,172 of JBAUMX010000078.1, forward strand.
CCCCCTGTCGGAAGACAATGAGATTCACTTGGCCGACACAGTCTGCGCGGCAGCCATCGGAATCTCGGTTAATTGACGTTCTATAAGATCTGCAAACATCGTGACCGCGGCATCGTGGACGCGAAGGTACAAAGCCGGCTCGACGAGTTCGACCTCGTTTACGAAAACCTCGCCGCCCTCGCCCGGGAGGAGATCGACCCGCGCGTAGATCGGCTGACCAGGTACCAGACGAAGAGCGTTTGAGGCTACTGCGATCTCTTCCGATGTGGGCTGGACGACGGCGCATCGTGCATCGCCGACAGCCATCCGCGTATCAAAAGGCTTTTTAACGACGGCGTGTGAGTAATGGCCACCGAGAAAGACCAACGCCCGCTCGCCGTAGGCGGCGACGGCTTTTTGATACGGCTGCAATAGTGCCCCATGAGATAGCGCCAAACGATCCAGGTGCAATTGCGCGCATTCCAATGCGGCCCCGCTCAACTTGACGCGGAGAACGTTCTGAGCGGCGGATCCTCGCGCCGGCTTAATGACCATTTCGTGCCAACCGTGCCCCTCGCCGATGTGCTTCAAGTCCGCGCTTTCACCTCGTTTGACGAAGAAGGTCGGCACGACCGGCACTCCCAGCAGCCGCAGCTCCTCGAGGTATGCTTTGTCCGCGCTCCATTTCAACAACGACGGGTGATTCCAAACGGTCGTCGACCTTGCGACACGATCGATCCAGTGCACGAAGTCATTGAATCGTGTGTGGTAATCCCAAGTCGACCGAAGGACGCACAAACGCGTGCCGGCCCAGTCGACGCCGGTGTCGGTCCAAACGGCAATCGAGGTCTTGATCCCGCGCATGGTCAGGCGTTCGAGCAGAACCCGATCGTCGGGGTCTAAGTCACGAACGTGGTCGCACGTTGCCAACGTGCAATCCATCGGCATTCTCAGATCCTACCATGTGAGGAGCCTTCCCGGCGTTTAACATTTTCGGTAGAATGCCAGCAGCACCTGAAGATTGGAGGAATAGATGAGTTATCAACCTCAAGTGCCTAGCCTGGACCGAGTGGATTATTCGATCATTCGGCTGCTTCAGGAGCGGGGCCGCGAGTCGTTTTCCGAAATTGGGAAGTCGGTCGGGCTCTCTTCACAGAGCGTCGGCGACAGAGTCCACCGGCTCGAACAGGCGGGAATCATCGAAGGGTATCGCGCCGCGGTTTCGACTGAAAAGCTAGGTTTTGGAATAACCGCCTTCATCCTAGTAAAGCCGAACGGCGCCGATGCTCGCTTCGTTCGACATGCCGCAGAACGCCCCGAAATACTCGAGTGCCATCGCGTCACGGGAGACGTCAGCTTTATTAATCGCGCCGCTGTACGCGACGTCCATCACCTAGAGGACCTCCTCGAACACTTGGAGCCAATATCAAGTTACGTCCTGACGCTGCTCGTTTTGTCTACAGCGTTTAACCGCAACGTCAGCGTGGGAACCGTGGAGCCGCCCTCGCGTCGCTAGGTCCGCCTTCATATCAACGCGAAACCGGCGGTAACTCTTGAAACTTGTAACCCTTGAGGCATTTCTAGGCGCTGTTCTCTGTGGAATATGGAACCGCGTTGAGTTATGGTGAAGTGAAGTTGCTCGAAACCTTAGGAGTTTGCAAAATGAGCACTGGCGCGAGAAGCCTCGCCGGCAACCTCTTACCCGCGCTCCTCTGTCTCTTGGTGAGCGCTGGATGTTCGGCAAACTATGCGACGCCAACCCAACCTGTGACGCCATCTGTCGGTGGCTCGAGCACCGGCATGTCGATAAGCAAGGGCGAAAAGCTAGTCTACGTCGCTGACACCGGGCTGAACTCGCCCTACGGTGAAGTGCTCATCTACGAGCAGGGACACCTAGGTGCGGCGCCCGTCGGCACAATCACGGACGGTTTGGACTCGCCCAACCAGCTCTTCGTTGACCAAGCGGGCACGTTGTACGTGTCGAACGGCGGGGGCTTTATCACTGAATACCCATTTGGCTCGTCGCAGCCCAGTACGACGCTCTCGTTTCCGGGCGGATTTATGCCAAGCTCTTTGTCCGTTGATAGCAAGGGAAATGTTTACAGCGGCGCTGATATCTTGCGCTCACTCGGCGGCGGCAAATACAGCTGGTATTGGAACATCTTCGGTTTCAAGCGCGGTGAAACGCAGCCGTCACTTCAGATCAAGAGTTTGCGAAACCCGTTCGGGCTCGCCAACGATCGGCTAGGGAACCTTTACGTCTCATGGGGAGCCACGCGCGAGCGCGGCCACGGCGCCCATCTTCACGTTAGCGAGTGTCCGCCGATGTCGGGTGCGTGCGTAGACCTAAGTCTCCATACGCCGGCCTATGCAAGCGGCGGCGCTTTGCAACTCGATCTAAAGGGTGACCTGGACGTAGGCGAACAGGATCATGGTGTCGCGGGATGGATCGGAATATACCAGCCCGGGAGCGTCAAGCCCAACAGGTCTATCTTCTCGCATCGCTGCTACGCCTGGACGTTCGCGCTCGACGCGCAGAACGACCGGCTTTACTGTACATACAAGAATTTGCAGGGAGTAGGCCTCGGCCTCGTTTCGGTCTTTGACTACGGCACTGGGAAGTACATACGAAGATTCGGTTACAAGTACATCTACAATGAGTTCGTATCCGGTGTGGGCGTGTATCCCGCGCAAAAACTCGGACCGCCGTTCAAGTAGGCAATAAAGGCACCGACTTACTGCTTCATCGTGCCGCGCAGCTTCTCCGGGTTGCGGACGACGTACATCGCCGCGATGCGACCGTCGACGATTTCCAATACGGTGGCATCTTGCACGCCGGCGGCATTGAAGGTCAAGGTGCCGGGCATCCCGTTGAGCATCACCAAGTCCATCCGAATGACGTCGCGCCAGCCTTGCTTTTCCTTTAGGCCGAAGATGAATTTCGTGACGCGCTCGCGTCCGACCACCGGCACCGTTGCGGCCGGGACTTTGCCGCCGCCGTCGCTAGTAAAGACGACATCCTCGGTGAGCAGGCGTTCGAGCGCCGCCGGATCGTCGCCTTGGATTGCGGCTAAGAACGCATCGCGCACGCGCAGTAGCTCTTTCGGATCGGTTCGCGAATGACGGCCGGCGTCGCGAACGTGCTCGCGCGCACGCGTGGCGAGTTTGCGAACGGCCGGCTCGGCTCGCCCCAGCGTCTGCGCCACTTCCGAAAACGGCACGTCGAGCACGTCGTGGAGTAAGAACGCGGCGCGCTCGAGCGGAGCGAGCCGTTCGAGCGCGACCAAAAGCGCGAACGAGATGTCGTCGGCGAGCGTTGCTGCGGCTTCTGGATCATCGTGACTCTCCGAGAGGACCGGTTCGGGAAGCCACGGCCCGACGTAAACCTCTCGCTTCGCGCGTGCCGAGCGCAGACGGTCGAGACAGAGCCGCGTCACGATCGTACGCGCGAGCGCCCGTTCGTCGCGCACCGGCGAGGTATCGAACGCGGCGCTCCAGCGCAGATAGGCGTCCTGCGTCACGTCTTCGGCCTCGCCGTACTCGCCGAGCATGCGATAGGCATGGCGTACGAGCTCGGGGCGCAACTCTTCGAACCGATCGGCGTGCGCCAACATCACGCGTATTGCGGACGCTGCATCGCGAGCGTTTCGCCGCCGACGCTTACGCGAACGCACGCGTGACCGTGACCGATCGCGTATTTGAAGGTGGGATAGGCTTGCGCACCGACGATTGCGTAGGCGAGCGAAACGAGTCCGGCGCGCCCCCAGCGTTTGAGAATCTCGGCGCGCGCCTCATCGCCGCTGCCATCGCGTGCGATCGTTGCCAACGCGAGCTCGATGCCCAGCAGCGCTGCCTTCGAACACTTTGCAAAATCGCGTTCGAGGATCGCACGGATTGTTTCCGGCTTCACGCCCGCCGCTTCGGCCATCGAAACGCCGAGCTGCAAGCATGGTCCGCAATCGGCCGCCTTACCCGATGTCAACGCCGCGCCGTAATACGCATCGAGCGGAACCTTCCGATAACTCCCAAGCTTGCCTAGTGCCTGCATCGGCATGACGGCGCTCACGCCGGCCTCGTCGACAATTTCACGGACGTAACCGGTGTCGTATCCCCACCGGCGTCCAAACTTCTCGAGCTGCTTCTTCACCAACCACTTCAACATGACGTTTTCCATCCTCCGCCAACTAGACGGAGGCAGCCCGAGATATGTGACATCCGGTGCGCGCAGCTACGCCGGCATACCATCTTTCAGCATCGAACGTAGCGTCGCGCGCAGCTCGGATGAATCGGCGTGTCGATGGACGGTGATCGCGTGCTGGGCCGCCGCTTCTACGAGCTCGTCGTCACGGTCGGCGGATATCGCGATCGTGCAGTTCATTTCGCTCGGATAATCTCGGCAATCGATAAACTTGCGAGCCATAGTCTCCTCCTTCATCCCGGCTCCGCCGGGCTCTGGGCTTTCAGCAGGCGCACGGCGTTTCCCGCACTCGCCGCGGCGGAGTCGAACGGTTGCTTGGCGTAAAGGTCCGAGCATGAATATCTGGTCACATCGAAGCGCTGCGTTTGGCCTCTTCACGGTGCTCGCAGCGGCAGGTTGCGGCGGCAGTTCTATCGCGCCCGGAACGTCCGCGTTGCCGGCCGCAGCGCCGCTCGCGCGCGGCGCCGGCAGTTGGATGTCGCCCGATGCGAAGCGCGCCAAGGAGCTGCTGTACGTCGCGGATCCGACCGGGTCGCCGTCGTACTCGGGCGTTATCGACGTCTTTCAGCTGCGTGCCTTGAAGTATAAGCTCGTCGGTCAGATCGAGGATGACAACTATCCCGACGGGATGACGACCGACGCCGGCGGCAACCTGTATGTGACCGACATGGGCGTCAAAACGGAAGGGCCGGCGCCGGGCGACATCAAGGTATATCCGAAAGGCGGAACGCAGTACGTGCGTCTCATCGTTCCGGCGTACTGGACGCCGTTCGACATCGGGGTCGGCAAAGACGGCACGCTCTACGTGTCGAACATCGCGCCGCTCGCGTCCTTTACGCCGGGCTCGGTCTCGGTCTATCCGCCTATGGCGAGCCAGCCGTCGCGGACTTTGAGATTCCCCAACTTTCAGGTCTACGGCATCGCGCGCCACCGGCACACGAACACAATCTACGTTTCGTACGCCGGTTCGGGCAGCAACGGCGGGATCGACGCTTTTGTGCACGCGCGCGGCAGGCCGAAGAACTTAGGCGTTTCGTTCGACTCTCCGTGGGGTCTGCTAGAGGACGGCTCGGATAATTTGCTTGCGTGCAGCGGCAACGGTACGATCAACGTCTACGCCGAGGCCACCGGCGAGCTCGTGCAGCAAATCTCGGTTCCCGGCGGTGCTCTCTGGGAAGCCTTCAACCAATCGCGCACAAAGCTGTACGTAACGAATTTTCAGGAGGTCGATATCTTCAGCTATCCGGCCGGAAAGTTGCTCGGGACGATAACCCAACAAGGCTGGGGTGGCCGCTCGAACTATCCGACCGGCCTCGCGCTCTGGCCGCCACCTCAGTAGTGTTGGATGAATCGACACCGATGCTCCTTTCCGGCGGGATTGCGGTTAAGACTTAGCGCTAACCGCGACTGCAACGGGGTTGTAAAGACCCGTGATCCGGTGAAGTGGTTTGCCGCCTTTAGGATAACGCCAGATGCCGACCTCCGCATACGAGGGAGCCGTGCCGACGACGTCGTCGCCCGCTATCCAGACCGACCCCACCTGATAGAGCGAAGGCGGTATTCCTCTGAGTTTGGTGCGGCCGACTTCAGTGGCGACGCTTGCGTTGATGCTGTACTCGTGGATCTCCCCCGAATATGCATCCTCGATGGCGAGGTCTTTGCCGTCCCATTGAACGCTGCTCGGGCTGTCGATACCGACGTTGAGGTTCAGCGTTTTGAATGTATGCCGTTTCGCCGGAAGATACCGATAGTTCGGATAAAAACAACACGAGGAGCTTCGATAGCGGTAGAAAACGCCGTCTACATAGAGATTGCTCGCGTTGTCGTAGCCGAGCGCGTCAGGATATTGCAAGCGCGGGTCGATGTATTGCGCCGGCGTGCCCTGGCCGTTCGCGAATATCAGGATTGAGCCCGTATCGGATTTGTCATAGGCAACGGCGGCGAGATCGCCGGTGGCCGGATCGACCGCGCAATTACCGGCGGACTCGCCGGAAATCTTCAGCGTTGCGATCGGCTTGGTTCCTCCGTGCGCGTACTTCTCGATAAGGCCGTCTTCGGTAACGTACACGTCGCCGGTCTTGTCGACGCAAAGGCCGTTCGGCTTGCTGAGTCCCGTCAACTTGCCGGCCAACTTCAGCTTCGCGGGGAGATACGTGTAAAACGTGACTTCGGAGAAGCCGGCAACGATCACGTAGAGCAAGTTTTCGCCCTGTGGCGATGCCGGGGCGTTCGACCGCGGTGCAGCCGGCGTGCTCGAGAGCGGCGCTGACTCTCCGCCGCATCCGGTCAAGATCGCGATCAAAGCGCAGGCTGTAAGGGATTTCTTCATTATTCTCAACCCCTAGGGCGTGAATGAAAAGACGGTCCCAGTGTTGTGGAGTCCGCTGCCGCTCGTCGTGCCGTAGAGCGTGCCGTGCAGCGCGACGAGCCCACCGGTCGGGCTGCAACCGTCTTGTGTGCCGCCGGCAAAGTTATGCAGTATCGTCTCTTGGCCGCTGGCCGTTATGCTGAACAGAATGCCGCAGATGCCGTAATAACCGCTCCCGCCCCACTGCGTGACTCCATACAACAAGCCGTGCAGCGGCGTCAGCCCGGCCGTCGGCCAAAACCCGTCGGGAGCGCCTTTGAAATTGTAGATGACGGCTTCGTTGCCGCTTGGCGTTACGCGAAAAACCGTACCGCATTGAAGTGCGCCCGCACAGCTGCCGTTGCCGCCATAGTACGTGGTGCCATAGAGCGCGCCGTTCTCGTAGACCAAATCTCCCGCGGGATAGCCGCCATCGGGATCGCAGCCATAACTCCCACCAAAGTAATGAACGACACTGACTTGTCCGCTGTCGTTGAGGCTGTAGACCGTTCCCGAGCAAAACGTGTCGGGACCGTTATACGTCGAGCCGTAAAGCGCGCCTTTGACCGGAATGAGGTTCGAAAGCGGCCCCGCTGGCCCGTTGAAGTTTACTACGCGACTCTCTTGACCGCTGGCACTCACTTTGAAGATGGTGCCGCAGCCACTCTCTCTTATGGAAGGCCCGATCGGCGGCGAACCGGCAAAACAGGACGACCCGTAGGTACCGCCGCCGAAATACGTCGTGCCGTAAATCGTGCCGTTGTACGCGGTCAGATCGCCGAGTGGTTCGAATCCGTCGGGTCCAGCCTTGAAGCTGTGTAGCACGGTGAGCTTTCCGCTCGGCGTCATACGGAAGACCGTTCCCTGCCCGTGCGCACCGCCGAGCGCGGTGGTTCCATACAGCTCGCCATGCATCACGCGCACGCCGGAAACCGGCGCGGAGCCGTCGCTGTACTTGAAGCTGTGCACGACGCGCTCGGTTCCGTTCGCGCTCATCGTGAAGACCGCCCCGACGTTGTAGGTGCCGCCGGCGGTTGCGGTGCCGTACAACGTGCCCTTGTACACCGTCATGCGCGCCTGCGGAAATTGCGCGTCGGCTCCGGTGTTGAAGCTATGCACCACTTTGTAGGAACTGGAACTGCTTTGCGCGCCGGCCGAACGCACGACATTACTCGCCGGTAAAAACGCCGGCGAACTTTCATGCGCGCATCCGGCCGTGATGCCGATGGCTAACGAAACGAGAACAAAAGATGAGACTCTCATCTTACGTCCCTCCGACTGGCGCCCCGGCAATTTGCCGAGGCCGTGAAAGCTTCCGTGCGGCTGCCCGATTCGCCTTTTCGGGTGCTGACACCGCTGCCGGTCGCCGCGTGTTGCAGTTCACACTATGACTGCAAAGACGATGCGGGCGGCGGTCGTGCCGTCAGCCGAAGATCACCGCTTAGAGCTGCGCGACATTGCCGTTCCCGAACCCGGCCCCGGTCAGGTGCGGGTCAAAATCGAGGCCTGCGGCGTCTGCCACAGCGACGTGCTGACGGTGCTCAACCTCATGCAGGGCCTATCGTTTCCGCGGGTTCCGGGGCACGAGATAGCCGGCACGATCGACGCGCTCGGATCCGGCACCAGCGGTTGGAGCGTCGGCGACCGCGTCGGCGTCGGCTGGTTCGGCGGCTGCGACCTGACCTGCGATCGCTGCCGACGCGGCGACTTCATGACGTGCCCCAACCTGCAGATACCCGGTATCGCTTACGACGGCGGCTACGAGCAGTACGTCGTCGCGCCGGTCATCGCGCTGGCCCGTATTCCCGACGAGCTGACGGCGGTCGAGGCAGCGCCGCTGATGTGCGCCGGCATTACGACCTTCAACCCGCTGCGCCGCAGCGCGGCGCGCGCCGGCGACCTGGTCGCGGTGCTCGGTATCGGCGGCTTAGGACACCTGGGAGTGCAGTTCGCGGCGAAGATGGGCTTCAACACCGTCGCGATCGCGCGCGGCCGCGACAAAGAGCAGCTGGCGCAACAGCTCGGTGCGGCGCACTACATTGATAGCGGCGCCGCCGACGTGGCGACCGAGCTGCAACGCCTCGGGGGCGCGAAGGTCGTGCTCTC
>JBAUMX010000079.1:0-36346 GCA_049578945.1 Candidatus Cybelea sp.
GGCGACGCCAGTGGCGAGGGGGAAGGCGAAGGGGTCGGAGTTTGAGCGGACGCGGCGCCGTAGAGCACGACGAAGGCCGCGCCCACGAGCGCCGCCTTCGCCACTTGCTCGAATGCTTTGCTGCTCAACGAAGCTAGTGCTTCGCTCCCGCCTGGCGGCTCCTTTTGAGCTCTACGAGCTTTTAGGCGATTTGTTCCACGGAAGCGTGGTTAACGGCCGACGCCAGCAGCGTCTTATAGCCGACGCTCGGGAAGAGCACCGTCACCAGGTCGCGCTCGGCGCGTTCGACGGTGCCCGAGCCGAATTTGGGGTGTTGGACGACGTCGCCGATCCTGAAGCCGCCGGTAGCAGCCTGCGCGTCGATGCCACGCCGTACCGCGCGCAGGCAGTTGTCGCACGCGCCGCAGTTGACGGTGTCGAAATCTTCGCCGAAGTAGTTCAAAATGAAGCGGCGCCGGCACGACGTGGTTTCGGCGTACTGCAGCATCATCGCGAGCTTGCTCTGATCGTACGATTTTTTGGTATCGTAGTTCGCCAGGTTCAAAATCAGATCGCGGTGCTTAAGGACCGCTTCGGTCAAGCCGTAAGCCGATTTTCCGACGTGTTCGATATAACCGGATTTTTTGAGCAGCGCGAGGATCACTTTCAGTTTCGTCAGCGGAAGTTGAAGAATCTTGCGCAGATCGATCATCGAAACGCCGCCGGCCTGATCGCAGAAAACCTCGATCGTTCCGAAAACGCGCTGGACCTCCTCGACGTCGGGATACTTGCCGGTCAAGAAATAGTTCTGCACCCGCGTGTCGCTCATGCGATAGATCAGAATGCAGCGGGAAGCCAGCCCGTCGCGCCCGGCGCGTCCGGCCTCTTGGGTATAAGCCTCGAGCGATCCGGGCAGATCGTAGTGTACGACGAAGCGGATGTTCGGCTTGTCGATTCCCAACCCGAATGCGTTGGTTGCAACGACGGCTCGAATTGTTTCGTCCATGAACAAGTTGTGGACGCTGGTGCGTTCCTCTTTATGCAGCTTCGAATGGTAGACTGCGGCGGGAATCCCGAGCTCGAGCGAGAGAAAACGCTGAACCTCAAGCGCGTTCTTGATCGTGGCGGTGTAAATGATACCGGTTCCCGCGAGTGCCTCGTTGCCGGAGAAGAGCGAGGTCAGAATCCGCAGCTTGTCGGCCTCTTTATCGGCTTTGCGCGTTTCGTAGATCAAGTTCGGCCGGTCGAATCCGCGCACGATCGGCTTGACGTGCTCGATGCCGAGCTGGTGGAGAATGTCTTCGCGCACCGAGGGCGTGGCGGTTGCCGTCAGAGCCAGTACGGTCGGATGGCCGAGCTTCGCGATCACGCCGCCTAACGCGAGATAAGCCGGCCGGAAATCGTGCCCCCACTGGCTGATGCAATGCGCTTCGTCGACGACAAAAAGCGGCACTCGAATCGATTGAAGGAGCCGCAGGAAAGTATCGTCCTCGAGCTTCTCGGGCGTCGTGTAGACGATCCGAACGGTACCCGAGCCAATACGCTCGCGCGCACGCATCTCTTGCTCTTCGGAGAGCGTGGAGTTGAGCGCTACGACGTCGGTAATCCCGCGCTCGCGCAACATGTCGAGCTGATCCTTCATCAGCGCGATCAGCGGGCTGACGACGACCGTCGTGCCTTCCAGCAATAACGCCGGCAGCTGATACGTGAGACTCTTGCCCGCACCGGTTGCTAGAATCGCCAGCGTGTCCTGTCGCTGTAAAACGCGCGACACGACCTCTTCTTGGCCCGGGTAAAAAGCACCGAACCCAAACTTTTCTTGGAGCGCTGCGCGCAGATTCACGGATATCTTCTTATCCTAAAAATTGACCAAGCGCCGCCGCCTGGGAGATAACTCCTATAACCGCTCGGCAGAGAGCTTCGTTGCAAGCATACCCTCCGGCAGGCGCCTTGAAACGACCTGCTAAAGTTTGAGCCCCCGTGTCCCTCTACCGCACCTGGCGCCCTCTGACTTTTGCCGATCTCGTCGGCCAGGACGCCGTCGTACGAACCCTTACGGCCGCGATCGAAAGCGGAAAGCTCGCCCATGCTTACCTGTTCTCTGGGCCGCGCGGCTCCGGGAAGACCTCGGCTGCCAAGATTCTAGCACGCTGTATCAACTGCGTGAAAGGCCCCATCGCGGTCCCGGACAACACCTGCGAGAATTGCCGGGCCATGCTAGCCGGGACGGCGCTCGACGTCCTGGAGATCGACGCCGCCAGCAATCGCGGGGTCGAGGCCATCGGGACGCTGCGTGAGGCCGTCAAGTATGCGCCGGCGACGATGCGGATGAAAGTCTACATCATCGACGAGGCGCACATGCTGACCAAAGAGGGTGCCAACGCCTTTCTCAAGACCCTCGAGGAGCCGCCACCGCACGTCGTTTTCATCTTGGCGACGACCGAACCTGAAAAGCTTCCGGTCACGATTCTCTCGCGCTGCCAGCGGTACGCGTTTCGCCGGATCGCCGTCCCGGTGATGATCGAGAAGATGAAAGAAATCTCAAAAGTCGAGAAAATTGCCGTCGACGACGACGCGCTGGCTGCGATCGCCTACCGCGCCGACGGTGGCCTGCGCGACGCCCTGACGATGCTCGAGCAGCTCGGGGTCTTTGCCGGCGGCAAGCCGGCGACCGTTGCAACGCTCGATCTCGCGTTCGGCTCGACCGGGCGGCATTTCACCGATGCGTTGCTCGATGCGATCGTCGCCAAAGACGCGGCCGCCGCCTTAAACGTCGTCGAAGAGGCGAGCGACGCGGGGTCGGACCTTGCGATGCTGATGCGCTCGCTGATTGGCGCCTTCCGAAACGTGCTCGTCGCGCAGGTCGGTCCTGCATTGCTCGCGCGCGACCTCGCGCCCGAAGACGCAGCGCGAGTGACGCATCAGGCGCAGCGCGTCTCGGAAGCGGCCGTTCTTCGTGCCCTGCGAACCTTCGGCGAGGCTTTTTCGTTGGCACGTTCCGGCGCCAACGCGCGGCTCGAGCTCGAGACCGCGTTGCTGCGCTTCATCATGTCGGGCGAGGAGTCGTCCTTCGAAAGCCTCGCCTCACGAGTCGCTGCGTTGGAGGAGCGAATCAGGGGGGCGGCGAGCGCTCCGCCGGCTCGGCCAAGCGCCGACCCGGCCGGCGTTCGCACGTCGCCCAAGACCGCACCCGCGGAGAGCGCACATGCGAAGAGCGCGCCCGCGAAGAGCGCACCCGCGGAGAGCGCACCGGCGGAGAGCGCACCCGCGAAGAGCGCACCACTCTCGGTGCAGCAAGTTAAGGCCGCCTGGCAGAGCATTCGTGGGAAGGTCGAGAGCGAGCGTCAGTCGCTCAGCGCGCCGCTTTCGCGAGCCGCGATCGAGGCAGTTGAGAGCAACGCGGTCGTGCTCAAGCTGCCGAACTCTTGGAGCGCCGAGATCCTGCGCGAGCACGCCGCGCTGATCGAAGCGGCGATTGCCGACGTGCTGGGAGTGCCGCTCAAGCTGACGCTGCGCGTCGACGGAAGCGCGAATCGCGCGCCGGTTCGTGACGAGGAAGGTCCCGACGCGCTCTTCGATTACGCCAACGAACGGATACGGGGTTAAGCTCTAGATGAATCAAGCTCATTTGCTCGCGCAGTTCAAGAAAATGCAAGCCGAGATGCAGAAGGCGCAGGAGGAGCTCGCGAACACGGTCGTGAGCGGAAGCGCAGCCGGAGGAATGGTCACCGTCGAGGCGAGCTGCGACCAGCGCGTCCGGCGCGTGAAGATCGGCAAGGAGGCCGTCGATCCCGAGGACATCGAGACGCTGGAAGACCTCGTTGCGGCGGCGGTCAATGACGCGCTGAACAAAGCGGCCGAGGCGTCACAGAAGCGAATGGCCTCGGTGACGGGGGGCGTGCGAATCCCCGGAGTGATGTGAACACGGTCGCGAGCCCGATCGCCGCATTGATCAACGAGTTCAGCAAATTGCCGACAATCGGTCCCAAGACGGCGGCCCGTTTGGTCTTTTATCTCTTGAACCGGCCGCGCCATGAAGCGCAGAGCCTGGCCGAGGCGATTTTGGCCGTCAAAGACAACGTGCGATTCTGCTCGATCTGCTTTTGCTTGGCGGAAAACGATCCGTGCGAGTTCTGCACCGACGATCGGCGCGACGCCACAACCATCTGCGTCGTCGCCGAAGCGAAGGACGTCTATGCGATCGAACGCACCGGCGCGTTTAAGGGACGCTACCACGTGCTGGGCGGATTGATCTCGCCGATGGACGGCATCGGCCCCGCGCAACTGCACGTCAAGGAGCTGGTCGAGCGTATTGGGGGCGAGCGGCCGCACGAGATTATTCTCGCGACCAATCCCAACGCCGAGGGTGAAGCGACGGCGCTCTACCTGTCGCGGCTGCTCCAGCCGCTCGGCGTTACGGTGACTCGGTTGGCCTACGGTCTGCCGATCGGCGGGGACCTCGATTACGCCGACGAGATGACCATCACCAAAGCGCTGGAGGGCCGCCGGACGCTGTAGCGTCGCCACCCAATCGGAACTTCCAACTGGGAGTGACGAATGGTATAACGCGTTTGCATTAGGGCGCCGCGCGCTGCGGCGCGCTACGCTCGAGTTGGGTGTGGGCAGAGAGGTGCCGTTCCAAGCGCGGCGCCTCTCGTTGCGTCACGCCGCAGTTTTAAAGCGAGATCAGCGGGTCGCCGACGTGCGCCGTGCCCGGCTCTAGGACGTCGCAGTAGATGCCCATCCACGCGTTACGTTCCTGCGCGATAAACTCAAGGATCCGTGGATCGATCGAATCTGCGTGCGGGTGATACGTCACGACGACGCAGCGCCCGATCGGAGCGCGTACGCGTAGCTTGACGCTGCCGAGTGCGAGGTTTGTGTCGACCAGCTGGCTCTCGGTTTGCGCAAATGCGTCCGAGGCGCGAACGAAAAAGTTAGGCCGGAAGCGCTCCCATTCGACACCGTAGCCGACGTGCGCGCTGAGCTCGTCGAGCCAGCGGTCGACGATAATCGAGATCGGAGCGTCGTCGAAAAAATGTCCGTCGCAATGCATTTCAAGCTCGACTCCGCGTTGCGCGGCTACCGCGCGCGCCGCGTCGATGCCGTCGATCCGATGCAGGCGCTCGTCTTCCTTGCCGCGATAAGTTTTTCCGAGGCGGGCGTTTCCCGATAGTACGAAGAGCGCGCGCGCGCGATCGCCTGGAATTCCGTCCGACGAGACCTCGGCCACCTCTAGCCGCTCGCCGGGAAGACTCTTGACCGGATATCGCCGCACCGCATCGAGCGTGCCTAGCAGCATCGCCCGGCTTTCATCGGGGGTGTTCGGATTGCCTGGCCCGAAGTCGCGGCGCAATGGAGCTTCGGCCACTGGGGTTCGGTGAGATCTTCGACCGTGCCATCACGTTGTATATCCGTAACTTCTTGCCGTTTGCGGCGATCGTCGCGGTCCTCATCGTGCCGCTTGCGATCTTGCAATACGTGCTCGACCTCAGCTCGCAGCCGGAGTTCGACGCGATGCTCCGCATTTTGATGCATCCGAAGCTCGCGCCGAACACGCCGATCCCCTCGATCTTCACCTCGCCGCTGACGATCGTGGTTTTCGCCCTGTTGATGTTTGCTACGTACGCCGTCTGGCCGTTTGCGCTCAATGCGGTCGCGGTCGGCGTGGCACGCCTCTATCGCGGCCGGCCGGTCGAGTTTCGGGCTTGCTACGAGATCGTGCTGCGGCGATGGCTGCAGATCGCTGCGATGATCGGAATCGATCTGCTGATCTTGCTCTGCTGGTACGTCGTCGTTTTTATGCTCGTCGTGATCTTTGCGGGCGTGCTCTCGTTCTTTGCCCTCGGAGCCGGGGCCGTATTCGTCGGTGTCTTGATCGGCCTGATCGGTTTCTTGGTCTTACTGCCGTCGCTCGCACCGATTCTCGTCGTGTTGACGTTCGCAATGTACTCGACGGTGATCGAGCGACGCCCGGTGATCGAGTCGGTGGGGCTCGGCTTCGAACGGGTCTTTAACCGAGCCGAGTTCTGGCGCGCCGTGCTCTTCTCGCTTGCGGCCTTCGCGGTGATGCTCGCCGGTTCCACGATCTTCGGCTTCATCGGAATCATCGCGGCCGTCGCGCATCTGCCGCTGCTGCAGGCCCTGATCGAATCGCTGGCGCGCGCGGTGATCACGCCCTTCGCCGTTGTGCTGCTCGCGATCTACTACTTCGACGTTCGCATTCGCCGCGAGGCGTTCGACTTGGAGACGAGCCTCGAGCGCTTAACCGCCGCCCAGCCGGCGTGATCGTCGCGGCTGCGGCTGCGGTTGCGCTCGCGGCGCCGTCGCGCGACGCGGTGATCGAACGCTGGTTGCACGCAAATCGCACGCACTCGATGGCGCGTTTGGAATCGGGGCCGCCGGCGAGAATGGCCCAGCCGCCTGATTTGCGGGTACTGGCCGAGCGCGAGCTGGCAGTGCCGGGGCGGTATCGGCTTGCGTCATCCGCGGCAGTCGTCTCGGAACCGTGGTGGATGCGTGCGTGGGAGTGGTTCTCCGAACGTTGGCAGCGTCTCTGGAACGCAATCTTCGCGCGGGTGCACGTTGGGCGCGCGGCGGCGGCCAGCATCGGCGACGTGCTCTTAGTGTTCGTCGGTCTGCTCTTGACCTTCGTCGTCGTGCGCCTGCTGATGAACTTTCATCTTGCCCGCTCTACCGCGCTGGTAGAGTCGACGCCACTGGAAGGACGGCCATCGCCGCGCGCACTCTACAAAGAGGCCTGCAACGCCGCAAGCCGGGGCGATTATGGGGGCGCGGCGGTGCTGCTCTTCGCTGCCACGATCGCGCTGCTCGACCGGCAGGGCGCCGTCGAAGCGGCTCGCAGCGCGACGATTGGAGATTTTCGCCGCGCGTTGCGCAGACGCAACGCAGCCTTGATTCCCTCCTTCGATGCCGTCGCCGCGCCGTTCGTGCAAAAGGCGTATGCCGAGCGCGCAGTCGACGAACTCCAGTGGGGGCACGCTCGCGAAGCTTTTGAGTCGCTCGCGTTCCCACACGTGTCACGCTGAGCGCTTTGATTCGCTACGCTCGCTCAGGGCAGGCTCTGCCGAGGGGCGAATCGTGACCCGCCGCACGCTTGACCTCGTCATCGTTGCAGGCTGCGCGCTGTTACTCGTGCTGCTCGGCTACGAGCGCGGCACGATCGAGCAGAGACGGCTTCCCTCGATCTACTCGACCTACGACACCGGACCGAACGGTTACCGCGCACTCTACGAGGTGCTGCGATCGGCCGGCGTTTCGGTACGGAGGTTTGAGGCCCCGCTGCCGACGCTCGACGCCGACGCTCGAACGCTGGTAATCACCGGCTACGAGAACGATCCCTCCGCAAAACCGCTCGACGAGCACGATACGGAGTTTCTGCGCCGTTTCGTCTCAGGCGGTGGGCGTCTCGTCGCGATCGATACCGAGTTTGCAGGCCCGCAGGACGTCACGCCCGGCGTCGGTACGACGCTGCAGACGCGCGGCGGCGACGCGCTTACGCTCGCGCGCAACGCTTATACCGTCGGTGTCGCGCGCGCCGGCGGACCGATCGACTGGATTTTCCCGTTCAAGGATCCGCACGGCATTCCACTGCTCGCGAACAAGCAGGGCATGGTCGCCGTTTGGTATCGCTTCGGGCGCGGCGAGGTGATCGCGATTACCGCGCCGCCGCTCTTTGGCAACGCGCGGCTCCGCGACGCCGACAACCTGCGTTTTGTCTATAATGCAATCGCCGGACACGGTCCGGTCGCCTTTGACGAGTACGTCCACGGCTACAACGCGAGCCTGACCACGTGGGGCGTCTTGCCGGCGCCGGTCCGCGCCGCGGTCTGGGTCGTCGTCGCGCTGGCCGCGCTCGCCCTAATCGGCGCCAACGTACCCTTTGCACCGCCGTATCTATCAGGCGCGCGCGACGAGCGCGACTCGTCCGGCTACATCACCGCGATTGCCGAGCTAATGCGCCGTTCGCGCCGTCGTCCGCCCGATGAGGCGATCGTTCGTCAGGCTAGGATCGATTTCCAACGCCGAAAGGAGCCCACGTGAAGACCAGTGCCGTTCAAGAAGTCGCCGATCGCCTTGCCGCCGGAATGGAGGGCATTCTGGTCGGCGCGGATCGCATGACGCTCGGTCTCACGATCGCTCTGCTCGCGCGCGGCCACGCGTTGATCGAAGGCGTGCCGGGCACCGGTAAGACGCTCGCGGTACGCGCGCTGGCGCTGCTGCTCGGCCTCAAGTTCCGTCGCATCGCCTTTACGCCCGACTTAATGCCCTCCGACGTCGTCGGCACGACCGTCTTCAATCCGCAGACCGCGCAGTTTACGACGCGCACGGGACCGATCGTGGCGAACGTGGTGCTCGCCGACGAGGTGAACCGGACGCCGCCCAAGACGCAGTCGGCGCTGCTCGAAGCGATGCAGGAGGGACGCGTGACGATCGACGGCGTTCCCTATCCGCTGCCGCAGCCGTTTCTACTCTGTGCGACGCAGAACCCGATCGAGTACGAAGGCACCTATCCGCTTCCCGAAGCGCAGCTCGACCGCTTCACGATCAAGGTCGAGTCTTCGTATCCGCAAGAGGCGCAGGAACTCGAGCTGCTCGCGCGCACCGCCGCCGGTTTCGACGCGCGTGACTTGGAATCGTCGAAGGTCGCACCGGTCACGAATGCCGCCGAAGTGCTCGACGCGCAGCGGGCGGTACGCGACGTGCATCTCTCCGACGGCGTTCGCGAGTATACGTATCGCATCGTCGCTGCGACGCGCTCGCATCCACGCCTTACGCTGGGCGCCTCGCCCCGTGCGGGCGTGCAGCTGCTGACCGCATCGCAAGCTGCAGCCGCCATCGCCGGGCGCGACTTTGCGACGCCCGACGACGTCAAAGACGTCGCCGACCTCGTCATTCCGCATCGTTTGATCGTCGCGCCCGATGCCGAGATCGAAGGCATCTCGGCTCACGACGTCCTGCGCGAGGTCCTCGCGACGATCGCGGTTCCCCGTGGCGACGCGGCATCCTGAGGCTGGAAAGAACAGTGTCGCGCATCTGGCTTCCTGCCTGGCTCACGTCGCGTTTTCTCTGGACGTTAGCCGGGATTGCACTGCTGCTAGCGCTGTCACCCGGCGTCGCGACATTCGTCCCGCTTGCGATCGTTTTGGCCGTCGTACTCGCGGGCGCGACCGTTGCCGACGCGATCGTCGGGCCACCGTCAGCGATGCTGCGAATTACGCGGACCCCGCCACAGCACTTTGCGCTCGGCGTTCGCACCGACATCGGCTACGAAATCGAGAATCGATCGCAGCGCGCACTTCGGCTTGCGATCGTCGAGACGCCCGTAACGAACCTGCGCTTCGAAACCGACGAGCTCGTTGCCGGCGTGCCGCCGCAGAGCCGCACCAGAATCGCGCGCGTCGTCACTCCAATCTATCGCGGTGCCGACGAGCTCGCGACGCTCTATGTCTGGTATGAAAACTCGTTCGGTCTCATTCGTCGCCGTCTTCGCATTCCGGCGCCGCACGCGATCCGCATCTTTCCCGACCTTTCCGCGGTCGAGCGCTACGGCAAGCTCCACCTGCGCAACCGTACCATCGAAGCGGGCCTGCGCCGCATGAAGCTGCGCGGCGCGGGAACGGAGTTCGAGTCGCTGCGCGAGTGGAGCGACGGCGACGCCTTTCGCGCGATCGATTGGAAAGCCACCGCGCGTCGCGGCAAGCTTATGGTCGCCCAACATGAGGTCGAGCGCAGCCAGAACGTGATGCTGCTGCTCGACTGCGGACGACTGATGACGCCGCGGATCGGCGACACGCGAAAGCTCGATTACGCCGTTACCGCGGCCTTGTCGCTGGTCACGATCGCCGGGCTCGCCAGCGATCGCGTCGGCCTCGTCGCTTTCGCGCACGAGATCCTCACCGCAAGCGCTCCGCGCTCGACGCGCTCGTCAATGGCGCGGCTGAGCGACACACTTTACGGCCTCGAGCCGCGCTTCGAGGAGTCGAACTACACGCGCGCCTTCGCGTATCTGCGCCATCGTTTGCACAAGCGCTCGCTCATCGTCTTTTTCACCGACGTGATCGACCCGCTCGCGCAGGCGGCAGTAATGGCCGAGGCCGGATCGCTGGCGCGGCATCACGTGTTGATCTGCGCCTTCATGAACGACGCCGCGGTGAGTGCGGCGTTATCGGAGGAACCGCGTACCGTCGGCGACGCCTATCGAGCGAACGTCGCGCTCGGCTTGTCGAACGAACGGCGTCTTGCCAAAGCGATGCTGGAACGCGCCGGCGTGATCGTGATCGACGTCCCGGCTTCAAAGCTGACGACAACGTTGATCGACGAGTATCTGCGCGTCAAGCGCCGCGGTCTACTCTAAATCTTCGCAACGGGCCATCGGACGCGCAGAGCCGCGCCCGCCTCATTCGCGTTCACGTAGCTCGACGTATTGAATCCAACCTCCCGCATTAGAACCTTCGCCCGGAACGGAGTCGTCCAGACGTCGCGAGCGCAGTGCGAGGACGATTCCGCCTCTCGTCCAGGTATGCGCCCGGACGGCGTTCCAGTGGTCGGCGACGAACCGCCGGCTGAGCTTCCGATCGGCAGCAACAAGTTGCTTAAGGCTCATCTTCTCCGACGAAACCCCGACGTTGATCGTCGCGATGCGCATCGGATCGCGCCTGTACGTCGTGATGTAATAGTAGCGGCAGCGACGAAACACGGTTGCCGTTCCCGCGATGCGATAGTCGAAGATTGCGGCGCCCCCAAACTGCGCACCACTGAACAATGCTGACGTCGACCCACGTTGGACTTCGAGCGTCGAGTCGGCGAGCATTGCCGCGACCGCCATGTCGGGCGCGGCCACGAGCGTTCCTCGCGATGGCATCTTCGCGATCGCTTCGGCGGCGGAATCGTGCGCTGTTGCCTGCGCACCGGCATCTGGGCCGAAGAAGCCTGCGCGTATGGCAGCCGGCAGTGCGACGGCTACGCCCGAAGCCATGAGCAGCCATATCGGCCACACAATCCATCCCGGGCGCGCAATGAGCGGCGCGAAGGGTTGAATGTTCAAACTCTTGCCAATCGACTCAAGACCCGCCAGCACCAACCGGACCATCAGCGGTATCAATGAAAAACCGAAGACGATGAAGAGCGTGAAGAAGACGATCTTCGCCGGAGTCTGGTATTGTAGCGGATTCTTTATGACGCCGGACTCGATCAGGGCGTCACCCAGGACGATTGCCAGGATCATGAGGGCGAATATTCCGCCGGAAATCAGAGCGAGCGTAAAAATTCGAGGCATGATCGCTTACAAAACCGGCATGAATGACGGCAAGATCGTGCTACGCACCGCCGCAGTCGTGAGTATGACGCACCCTGACCCGACGGCGCCGTCGAGCAACCCTGCAAAATCCACGCCGCTTCATGTCGTCGAGCTACCACCGCTGCGCTCGAGTCCCCCGTGCGAGCGATGATCTCGCTTACCCGCACTCGCGAAATACAAAATCAGCGCGACCGCGGTAGCCAAGCCGATTGCCAGTCGCACCGACTCCGGCCAGCGCCGCGGTGAGACGAAGGCTTCGATCGTGCCGGCCACGATCAGCATCGACGCGACGCCGACGATCAACGTTCCGGCGCGCCGCGCATTTTCGACGATCAGGTCGCGCCGCCGGCGACGCCCGGGATAGATCGCGGCGGCCGCAATCAACAGACCAGCCGCGCCGGCGATCTGGATCGCGGTTAGCTCGATGACGCCGTGCGGCGCGATCGTCGCCCAAAAGTCGCTGCCAAATCCGGCATTGGTGAAGAGCGCCCCCATCCCGCCGAGCATCAGCCCGTTGGTCGCGATGATGTAAACGGTGAGCGCACCGAACGTAACCGATCCGGCGAAGGCAATGATCGCGACCTTGACGTTGTTGGTGATAATCGCCGCCGACATCGTCGGCCCAAAGCTGGGATCGACTGCGAAGTTCGAGTCGTGCAAGCTCTTTCGGATGTTCTCGGAGACGAGCGATCTCGGCAGCAACGCGTACGCGTCGGCCGGATGGTTGCGAACCAGCACGTACGCCACGACGGCGGAGGCTGCCGTAATCGCGGTGCAAATCGCGACGTAGGGGAGCGACCGGCGAAACTCTTGCGGAAAGACGCGCGCGTAGAAATCCGCGATGCGGTGCATGCTGCTCTCGGGTGCCCGCGCGTAGACCTGCGCGTGCGCTCGCGCCACGCTGCGATTCAAATACTCGAGCAGCGACTCGTCGTAGCCGCGTCCCTGGGCGTAGGCGAGGTCGCTGGTCATCGCTCGATAGAGGCGTCCCAGCTCGAAGATCTCGTCGGGCGAGAGCGTGCGCGTCCCCCGGCGCCCGACGCGCTCGACCAGCGCGTCGATGCGTCGCCATTCATCGGATCGGCGTGCGACGAAAACGGCTTGCGTCAACGCCCGGGAGTTGGCGAGCGGCGCCCGTCGAACCTGGCTCGTGTGGATCGGACGCTCGAGGTTCGTACGCCCGAAAGCATCGCATTTAACTACGAGCTCGCCGGGCTGGGCAGTCGATTCCTCGCGCTCGCCGTCGACCAGGCGATTCAGATCGTCGTGCTGATCGCGATTTTCGGAAGTCTCTACCTGGCCGTATTGCGGACGAGCCCGGTTCGCCACGCAGCTCCGGTCGCGGACAAGTTCGCAACGAGCCTGGCAATTGCGCTACTGATTACGATCGTCTTTAGCGTTTTCTTCGGGTACTTCATCGTCTTTGAGGCGCTTTGGAACGGCCAGACTCCGGGCAAGAAGCTGCTCGGCATTCGAGTCGTTCGCGACGGCGGTTACCCGATCGACTTCGGCGCTTCGCTCATCCGAAACTTGATTCGCGTCGGCGAACAGCTCCTCGGCTACTATCTGCTCGCTGCAATCAGCGCGCTGATCTCGCCCGAGAACAAGCGTCTCGGCGATCTCGCAGCCGGAACGATCGTCGTTCGCGACGCGCGCTTAGCCGCCCCGCGCTCTCTCGATCGCCGCGAAGCGGAGCCCGCCTACGCCGCAACCGCATACCTCACCGGCGAAGAACGCGCGCTGATCAAACGTTTTCTCGAGCGTCGCGATGACCTCACCGGCGATCGCCGCAACGAGCTTGCCGCACAACTTGCCGCGCGCGTCCGCGATCGCGTGCCGCCCGAGTTGGCACGTCTCGACGATGAGTCGCTGCTCGAGCGTCTCTAGGTAAATCGCGTAATGTGCTCGCGCCCCCACGAGCGCAGAGACTCGACGATCGGTACGACCGAGCGTCCGTAATCGGTTAGAGAATAGGTGACGGGAGCCGGAACGCGGCCGGTCTCTTCGCGGTTCACGATTCAAGAGCTCTTCAACGGGAAGGCCATCTTCGTTCGCTTCACCTTCGACGAGATTACGCCGACGTCGTTTCGGCTCGTGCAGTCCTTTTCTGCCGACGGCGGCCAGACTTGGGAGCCGAACTGGATTGCAACGTTCGCAAGAGCGCCTAAGGGCCGGGGCTCAACTTGAAGACGATTCCGCAACCGCGATTACACGGACCGATTCCGCCGCTTACCGTCGTGCCGTAGAGGTTACCGGTCGCGTCGCGCGCCACCGGGCCGTACGGAACTTCGCCATCGTGTTTTCCGCCCGTAAACGTGTGCAGCACGTATTCGTAACCTTGCGAGTTGATCTCGAACACGGTCCCGCAACTGTAGCCGCCGTTGCAGCTGCTGTCGCCGCCGAACGATGTCGTGCCGTAGAGATTACCGCCGGCGTCGACGATCAGGTTCTCCGACGGCACTGCGCCGTCGGGGCTTCCCGCGAACACGTGAAGCATCGTAAATTTCCCTTTTGTACTGAACCTGAAAACCGTGCCGCACCCCGGATTGCCGCCGCGCTTGTTGCAGCTCAAATTCCCGTAGTTTTGCGCGGTTCCGTAGAGGTTGCCGCTCCCATCCATCGCCATTCCGCCGTAGGGGTTCCCGCCGTCCTCTTTTCCGGTGAACTCATAGAGCGTCTTTAGCGACCCGCTCGCCTTAAGCTCGAAGATCGTTCCACAGCCGCCGGTGCAGGCGCTCTCTGCCCCGGCATACGCAACACCGTACAAATTTCCCGCGGCATCCCGAAGCACTCCGGCGTACGGGCGGCCGCCGTCGGTTTCGCCCATGAACGAGTAGAGAACGGTCTCTTTACCTGCCTTTGTAACTTTGAAGATGGTCCCGTAATTGTAGTGCCCGCCATAAGGGGTCGTGCCGTAGAGATTGCCGCTCGGGTCCGAAACGAGGCTGCCCCTCGCGTCCATGCCATCGGCTTTACCGCTTCCAAAGTTTCCCTCGAAATTGTGGAGTATGCTCTCGCGTCCGCGACGATCGATCTTGAACACGACTCCGCATCCGAGACCGCCGTAGACGTAGCACGGATAATAGTCGCCGCCCGCCGCGGTCGTGCCGTAAAAAACACCGTTGCTTTTGAGCAGTCCGGCAAACGGCTCGCTGGCATCGGGGTCTCCGGCGAAGCTATAGACCAAGTGTTCCTTTCCCGCGGTGTCGATCTCAAAGATCGTCCCGCAACCCTGGTTATAGCCGCCCGGGCAACCCGGGTAGGCTCCGCCCGCAATCGTCGTGCCATAAACGTTGCCGCCCTTGTCGACGAATACGCCGGCTTCCGGACTCGCGGCATCGGGGCTGCTCTTGAATCGGTGCAGCACCGCCTCTGTGTAGCCCGTCGTGCGGCTGAACTGCCGCGCCGCCGATGGCGGGCTACCGTTGAAGACGGTGGGCTGCCCACAGCCCGCGACCAACAGCGTCAAAGTGAAAGCTGAGGCATACCGCATCCCCACCACGGTAACATGTTCGGAGCCGGCGTGACCACGCGAAGCCGTGCCGAACGTCGCGCGCTACCTTGGAAATCCGTTCTAAAACAAGCGTTCAGCCTGGGATTCCCACGCGTCCCGGCATTGGTTTTTTAGTTGCTGACGGTTACGCCGAAGGGCTCCTGGACGCTAATGCTCCACAGCGCCGATCCACCAGCGGGATACTTGTAGAGCGCGAGTGTGCCGCCGTCTTGACTTGGCGCGAGCATGCGTGTTTTTTTTGCCTTCTTCCGCGTGCTTACCGAACCGTTGATCCAAAACTGATCGACGTAGTTGGCGCCGTCGAGTTTTGTCGAGCCCAGAACCTTACCGCTGGTGGGATTGACTCGATAGACCGTCACGGTGTCGGTATCGCCGATAGCCACGTCCTTTCCGTCCCACTGCACGGCGCCCGGCCATTCGATGCTCTGGCTGATCGCGATGTTCTTGAACGTGTTGCCGCCCTTTGGGAGTTCGGCCAAGACGAAGGCGGAGCTTCCGTTGACTCCGTCGACGAAGAGATCACCCTTCGCGTCGTAGCCGCAGAACCGATAGTTGACGATGCTAGGGTCGGAGTACGCTTGGGGCGAGCCCCGCGCGCCGGCGTAAATCACCACGTTACCGCCGCCGCTATTGCTCGAGAAGTTTGCAACGGCGAGATTACCGGTCGCCGGATCGACTGCGCAACCCTCCGGATATTCGCTCGGATCGCCGAGCGTCGCGATCGAGCTTGTGCCGCCGTGCGCGTATTCCACCATCTGCGAAGCACCGTCGTTGGCGACCCAAACATTGCCTGATTTGTCGCTGCAGAGGCCGTACGGCGTGGTAAAACCGGTCAGCGTTCCCACCAGCTTCTGCGCCGAATACGAGTAAACGTAGACGTCGTTGGTAAGTACCGACGAAACGTAGATCAAACTCTGCTTTTTTGCCTGCGGCGTCATCCATGAGCCGCGTATTGCAATTTGACCGTGTGACGCCGGCTGTGAATCCGACGGCGCGGATGCGCCGGAAAGCGAAGCGCCGCCGCAGCCCGCCAACACCGCGGCAAGTGCGAACGGCGCGGCATCAATCAGACGGAGGTTGAGGGATGTAATCATGGCGCAGGTCGATTCGACGGCACCGTGACGAATCATGTTGCCATTGACGGCGTTAAATTCTAAATATCTGCGCGAAGCGATCGAACAGGCGCCGGCTTCCGGTAATCCGCATCGCGCCGCTCGCCAGCGCTTGACGCGGCGTCATTTCACCGGCCATCAGATCCTTGAGTGCCGGGGTCGATTCGAGGATCAAATCAGGTTTTTCGAGCGGTCCTCGGCCGACCCTAATCTTCGGTCCGTCGACAATCGCGTGGATGACGATCTTGCCGATACGCACCTCGAATTGCGCGCGCAGATCGCCCGCGGCCTCGGGCCGAAACGTCGTGCGCAGCGCCATCGCGAGCGAATCGGTGGTAACGATTTCGCCGTCGCGCGGAACGTCGAGCAGCTTTGCGCCCCAGCGCCCGATTTCGACGACGGCATCCTCGAGCGCGCGGCCGCGCGACGTCAACTCGTACGCGACACCGCCGGGTGGGCGCGGAAGTGCGCGGCGCTCGGCGACGCCGGCAGCCTCAAGCTGTTTCAAGCGTGTGGTAAGCACGTTGGTGGGGATTTTGGGTAGACCCGCGTGGAGGTCGCTGAAGCGCTTCGGGCCGACCAGCAGGTCGCGCACGATCATCAGCGCCCAGCGGTCGCCGACGATCTCAAGCGCGCGGGCGAAGCCGCAGAACTGCCCGTACGCGCGCTCGCTCACAAGCTTCAGGATAGCAGGTATTATTTATTTTTACAACAGTGCTTGCAAAAGGCAAGTGCACTTTGCTACCATAGGCGACACGAAAAGGAGAGCCTCATGCCGAGAATTACCCCGTTTCTGTGGTTCACCGGCCACGCCGAAGAGGCCGCCGAGTTCTACGTTGCTACTTTTAAGAACTCAAAGATCACCGATGTAAGCCGCTACGGCGAGGCCGGCCCTGGACCCGCCGGCTCGGTGATGACGATCGATTTCGAGATCGACGGCCAGCCGTTCATGGCAATCAACGCGCCGACGGGCGATCCGCCGACGCCGGCCGATAGCTTCGCGCAAGGCAAGATCGCGCTGTTCGTCACCTGCGAAACGCAAACCGAGCTCGACGAGCTCTGGGGCAAACTCTCCGCCGGCGGGAGCCAGCTGCCGTGCGGATGGGTCGCCGATCGCTTCGGCTTCGCATGGAACCTCGTGCCCGCCGGTCTGCGCGACGTCCTCGGCGGCGACGACATGGAGCGCGCGCAACGCGCCATGCGCGCGATGCTTGAAATGGGCAAGCTCGACATCGACGAGCTTCGCCGTGTCTACAACGCCTAACGAAAGAGAATTAAAACAATGAAACATCCGGTCATGCATTTCGAAATCATGGGGCACGACGCTCCGAAGCTGCGCAACTTCTATGCAAATGTCTTCGGCTGGAACGTCGCTGCTCCGATTCCCGATTACGAAGTTCAGTACAGTCTGGTCGATCCCGTCCCCGGTTTCCAGCGTGGAATCAGCGGCGGCATCGGCAAAGCGCCGCAAGGCTACGACGGTCACGTCACGTTCTACGTCGTCGTGGACGACATCGAAACGGCCTTCGCCAAGATCGAAGAACACGGGGGCTCGCGAATGATGGGCCCCGACAAAGTGCCGAACGGGCCCGTGATCGGTCTCTTCTGCGACCCCGAGGGCCACACGATTGGTTTGGTCGACCCTGGGGCCGACATGCGCAACGCGTCGCTGGAGCTCGTGCCGTTTGTCTTCTTCTACGGCCGCTGCGCCGACGCACTCGAGTTCTACAAGAACGCGCTCGGCGGAAGTTACGAGATCGCGCAGCGCGAGGGCGACTCGATAAAGTACGCCACCTTCACCGCGCCCGGCATCTCGTTCAAGGCCTCTGACGGCATGACGCGGCGCGCGGTCGACGCCGACGAAGGCAACGTTTCGCTAGCGCTCAACGTCCCCGACCCGACGCGCGCATCGGAGATCTTTGGCGAGCTCGCCGACGGCGGCAAAGTGCTCACGCCCTTCGGCGACCCCGAATGGGGCGGCAAGTTTGGCGCGCTGCAAGACCGCTTCGGGACCGAGTGGTTCGTTACGGCACCGTAAAAGGAGAACCGCCCGCTACGTCTTCGGAACGAAGCGCCCCATCGGTACGACGAGAACGTGCGGTTCGAATCCCGCCGGCGGCGCGTCTGGAACTCCCGCCGGCGGCGCGACCGGACGAACGCCGATCGAACCGCACGACCACGGACTCGGGATCGTGCGAACGACGTCGTCCGGAATCTCCGCCGCTGCCGCCGGAATCGGAGCGACTTCGCCGCGCAGTCGAGACGGATCGAAACCGGCGGCGAGATCGCCGGTGACGTCGCTCGCATCGCGCGGGCCCATCGGCGCATAGCGCGCCTCGTCGGGGAGATGCGCGAGCGGCGTGCGATTGAAGAGCTGCTCGACGAACTTCACTACCGATGCCTGATCGTCGAACTCGTGCACGACGCCGGTGCGCGCAAACGGCGAGATCAGCAGCAGCGGGACGCGCTGCCCGTTACCGCATGGATGACCGTCCGGACAGACGAGCCACTTTGGCGGCGCAACGTGGTCCCAATAACCGCCGGGATCGTCCCACGTAATCAGAATCGCCGACTGGCTCCAATACTTGCTGCGCGCGATCGTGTTGACCAGGCTTGCGACGTCGGCTTGCGCGACCTGCAAATCCGATTCGCCGGGATGGTCGTCGTCGCCGAGAAACGTATTCGGCGCCGCCGCGGCGGGGTGAAGTCCTTGGCTGCTCGCGTAGCCACCCTTGAGGTAGAAGACCCCGCCCGGGCCTAACTTATCCTGGGCGACGTCCGAAGCAAAACGCGTGATGTCGGCGATGTCACGGTCCATCGACGGGTTGTTGGCAACGTACCCAAAATAATGCGGGGCGAGGTGGTGCGTCACGAGCGTGACGCGTCCCGGATCGGCCGGGTCATCGTATCCCTGCTGATACCAGGTCCAGTTCACCGGCGCATCCCCGCGCCCGCGGAAATAGGCGATATCGTCGTCGATATCTTGCGTGTATCGAGTTAGGCGCGTGGCCTCGGCGCCTTCGAGATTCAAGAGTACGTTGGCGTAGGTTTGGTCGACCTGCTGCTGCGGGCTCGATTCCACGCTGTTGTAGGGTCCCCAAGCCGGGTCGAGATCGACGAACATCGGAACGCCGCGACCGCTCGCACCAAGCGGCTGCGCCGTGTAAGGCGGCCCCGCCGCGCCGTAGCGCGCGTACTCCGTTTCGCCGTTTTGCGCCGCGATGATCTCGACGTTGCTCGGCGCTGAGGGCGCACGCACGCCTTGAAAGAAGCTATCGAAGAGCGCGAAGCGGTTCGCGTACGTCCACAGATATGGAATCGTGTCGCAATCGACGTACGCCATCGCTTCGTCGCCGACCCAGGCCGCTTGCGCCGGATCGGTCATCCCGAGCGCTTTCTTTGTGGCGGGCGCAAGGTTCTGCGCCCACGCCGCTTGCGCGCCGACGAAACCATCCATCGCGCCGCCGTGGATACCGGCCTCGATAATCGACCGCGCGTTGTTGAGCAAACCGAGGTCGGGCGTGGTGACCCGAAACGCCTGCGTGTACCGCTGCGACACCGGATTGTATTGCGCGAAGCCGGCAACCCGTGCCGGGCCGCCATAAATGCCGTTCGCACCGGGAAAGGTCCCGAAGTAGTGATCGAAGGATCGATTCTCTTGATAGATGATGAAGACGTAGCGAAGGCGCTGACGGATCAAGTCGTCGAGCGGCACTTGCTGCCCACGCGCGGGAGGAGCCGTAAAGAGCGCGCCCGCGATGAGGAGACCGCTTAGCGCGGGGCGCGCGTATCGTACAAACACGCCCCGCACTTTCGCGGTCGCCTCAAGCGAGTCCCATTACGCTCTATGGGCGATTAGTTGCAACCGGCTCCGTACCGATGTCTTCGTAATTTGGCCAGACCGTGTTGCGCTTGATAGCAGCGACGAGGTCTGCCTTTGTCTGCGGCGACATCTTGGCGATCAAGCCGTTGTATTGATCCCAACGGGTCTGTAACGACTGCGCGAAGGATGGTACCCAGGTGTTCGCGACGCTGACTTGGCGGGTTGCGGATAACGCGGTGTAGCTTTTGTCAAAGCTCGCAATCGCCGTCGTCAGATCGGCGGAATACTTTGCGTTCTTGGCCGGATCGAAGGACGACGTCGTTATCGCTTCCACCATGAAGCTGGCGTACGCATTGGCTTTTTCCTGGAGCGCCGTGTATGCGACGTCTAGGGTGTTGACGTCGGAGGCTCCAAGCGAGTGTTTCGTGCTTGCCACGAGCCCAACCGCCTGATTTCGGGTCGAACTGAACGGGGCAAAGCCGTCATTAATTTGCGCGGACGGAGAAGTGGTGTGCGAGCAGGCCGTCACGACGAGACTCAGCATCGTCGCGACGAGCAACTGCCGAGAATTCTGTTCCTTGCTCATGGTCGCTTATACCCGGCTTGTGCCGCGACGCACTGAGGACCGCTTGCCCGCTGGAACCCCGCGCCCTTCGTGCACGGCCCGAGCGTAAATGTCTAGAAATTGCGTGGTTTGTCCGCCCTCGTAGCGATAAGGTCGACCTATCCCACTTCTCCCGTTACGAAAGGCGCTTCCAATGCAGAACCTCAACCTGTCGCTTCGCACGATCACCGGCGTCGCGATCGCAGCCCTCCTCTCGCAGCCGCTTGCCGGATGCAGCGGTGCCACGTCCTCGCTCCCCGCAGCCCCCGTCTCCGCCGATTCGGCTCATATGTACGTGCCGGCCGCCGCAACCGCTAAGGGTTCGGCCGCCCAGCGCGTCTCGCCCGATAGCGGAGGCCAACAGCTCTTCGTGAGCGACGATCTGAACAGCAAAGTTTACGTCTATAACGCCGCCAGTAAAGTCTCCACTTCCACGCCGGAACGCACCATCTCGATCGGCACCTCCAATCCGCAAGGCATCGCCGTCGATAAAAATGGAAACCTCTGGGTGGCCAACCTCTCTTCGAACACCGTCACCGAGTTCGCTAAGAACGGCAGCTCGCCGATCTTCACGATGAGCCAGGGAATGAACGGCCCCGTTGACGTCAAGGTCGACGACTTTGGCAACGTGTACGTTGCGATGGACGGCGAGTTCGGCGGCCCGAACACCATCGTCGAGTTCGCCGCCGGCACCTCGGACCCAATCGCCAGCTGGAATCCGCCGCAGAACAACATGCAGATCACGGGCATCGCGCTCATCAACCCCAACGTTAAGGGTGAGACGTCGATCTACGCCCTCGAGTCGCAAACGGTCGGCAGCATAACGACCGGCGGACTCCTGACCTGCAGCCCGGGCGCCTACAACGAAGTCTGCACGTCGCTCGGCACCAACTCGTACGGTCAGACCGGCGGCATCACGATCGCCAACTCGAACCCGAGCAAGCCCTTCGAGTACGCCGCGGTCGACCAGTATCTGCCCGGCGTGGATGAGACGATTCCGAGCGCGGGAACGACTAAGCGGCTCGTCATCGGCGGAACGCCCGAAGACATCACGCTCAACGCCAAAGGCACGCGCCTCTTCGTTGCCGACCGCTTCTACGGACGCGTCGAAGAGTACACCTTCCCGGGCAACAAGGAGAAGATCACGTTCGGCGCCCCCGGCAAGACCATTTTGATCGGCGTCGCGACCGATCCGTCCGGAAACTACCTGTAAACTAAAAACCTCAAAACTCGAAACGCACGATACAGTGCCGGTTGCGGTCCGCCGCCGCCGGCACTTCGCGTTTAGGCGTCTGCTGCTGCGGCTCGCCGCAAACATCTAGAAACTTCATGGCTCGCTCGCGCCCGCAGCGATAAGGTTGAGGTAACCCACTCGATCCCGTTACGAAAGGCGCTTCCAGTGAACAACCTCAACCCGTCACTTCGCACCGTCATCGGCGTTGCGATCGCAACCCTCCTCGCACAGCCGCTCGCTGGATGCAGCGGCGCATCGTCTTCGCTCCCGGCCGCACCCGTCTCCGCTGATTCGGCTCATCAGGTGGTCGGGCCGGACGGTGGTGGCCAGCTTCTCTTCGTGAGCGACAACGAAAACAACCGGATCTCGGTCTTCAACGCAGCCGCCAAAACCCAGAATCCACCCGCAGAACGCACGATAACGCAGGGCATCCATGGCCCCAACGGCATCGCAACAGACCTTGCCGGAAATCTCTACGTCGCCAACTATGTTTCGAACACCGTTACCGTCTACGGCAAAAATTCTAGTTCGCCGAAGATGACGATCAGCAATGGGTTGAACGGACCGTGGGACGTTAAAGTCGACGGCTTCGGCAACGTTTACGTCTCCAACACGCCGGTCTACGGCGGCACGAATTATATCAGCGAATATCTCGCAGGTTCGTTGACGCCGAGCACGACGTGGAACGCGCCGCAGCCGAACATGGAGATCTCCGGTTTTACGCTGCTCAACGCCACCCAACAGGGTCAGACCTCGATCTTCGCGCTGGAGTACATTGAAAATCCCAGCAGCGGCGCGACCGGCGGATTGCTGAGCTGCTTTTCGGGAAGCACGAGCTGTGTGGTTATGCAAGGCTTTCCCTCGTTCGGCCAGACCGGCGGCATCGCGATGGTCCGGTCGCCACACCCCAGCGGACCGTACGAATTCCTGGCCGTAGACCAGTACGTGCCAGGTGTCGACGATATTATCCCCGGGCAATCACCCACCCAGCTCGTCACGGGCGGCACGCCTGAGTTCATCACGCTCAACTCGAAAGGCACGCGCCTTTTCGTTGCCGACCGTTTCTACGGGCGCGTCACCGAGTACAGTTACCCGAAGCGCAAGAAGCTCAACACCTTCACGCCCGGCAACGGCCAAATCTATGGCGTGGCGACGTACCCCTCAGGAGACTTCCACTAAGCCGAGAATCTCGAAACGCAAGACACACCCAAAGTGCCGATTGCGGTTCGCCGCAGCCGGCACTTTTTTAATCCGTATCGGGAGGTTGCATGTCGTCAGGCTCGCTCAGGAAATAATTCTCGTCAAGCGGCGCTTTGATCGGGACGAACTTGCGCGGCGGCTTCGAGAAGTCGAAGGCGTCGTCAGCGGGATTGGCGCGAACGTCGCTGCCGTAGGGCATATTGAGCCTGCGCAGTCCGAAAGTATCCTCGACGAACTTCAGGATGGTACCGTGTTCGTAGGGAGTATGTGACACGTATCCTTTCTTCGCGTACGGTGAGATTATCAGCAACGGAATCCGATACCCGAGGCTGTCATAGTCGCTGTGCATGAGGTATTTCGGAGCTTCCGGATCGTACCAACCGCCGGGGTCGTCCCAAAAGATGAAGATCGCCGTAGAATCCCAGAACTTCGATTGGCCGATGGCGTTCACGAGGGACGCGACCCAAGACGGTCCGGATGCGGAGTCGGAGCCGCCGTGGTCTGAGTCTTTGTCCTGGGAGTTATCCAGGTTACGGCGCGCAGCTCGCCGCTCTTAATATCGGTCAAGAATGTTGACGGCGGCGAGAACGGTTTTACGTCCTCGTCCCAATCCGGCCCGTGGCAAATGTGCTCGATGGCCTGGTAGGCGCTCCAGATACCTGGTGCCCTGCTACTGTTAGCGTCGGGTCCGAGGTGGTGTCTTTGACCGCAGGCATCGCGGGGCTTAAGCGCACCAACCTTAACCGCGTAGAACGCCCAATGCAGCATTGGCTTTGCGGCATCGAGCTCGTCACCAATCGTCGTTAGATTCCAGCATGGCTGCTCGAGGCCGACCGGCCACTTCCGGTCCTTACCGAGGATGGCGATCTTGTCGGTCACGCCGCCGGTGCAGCCCCAATCCCCACTATTAATGGGGTAATCTACCGATGAGTCGGGGTTTACGCCCGCAATGATGTATTGATGCGATATAAAACTGCTGACGTCGAAGTCGGAAGCGTACATCCGGTCAGCCAACACGTATTGGTGTGCCATGGAAAAATACGGCGCCGTCTCGCTGTGCGGCACGTAGGCATAGGCCAGAAACTCGTGCTTCTTGGGGCAATGCGTCCCGTATACTATTGCTTTACACAGCTCCTTGTTGAAGCCGTTCATCCGGCAGTCGGTGCCCGGAATACTTCCAGTCCCGTGGCATGAGGCTATAAAGCCTTGGCCGTTGTGCTGCAGGTCCCAAGTCGTCTTGAGCGAGATCGGCTTGAGAACAATCGTATGGTTCCTCGAGTCGAGGCCGGATTTGACCGTCTTCGCGCGGGGATAGCCATAAAAGAGATTGTTGAAGCTTCGGTTCTCTTGGATGATGATGACGATATGCTTGATCCTGCCCTTTGAGGCAAGTTGCGTAACAGAGAGGCTGTCCCGCTGCGACCCGGTAAATGGCAGCATCGGTGAAGAGGCGAGCCCATTGCTTGCCCTGCAGCCTGCGAGCGCCAAGAACGCCGAGACCGCCATCATCAGGAGCCCTCGATTTTGCAGCAAAATTCGATCCTCGCTAGTGTTTGAGTGCAGTTGGAGCTACTATCTCGCGCGCCTCTTCCAACGCGCGTTCCAGGGTGATGCTTGAACCGACGCGCCACTGCACGTCGAAGCTTTCGTCGCCGAGCATCGCGCGGACTTTCGCCATCTCGGCTTCGTAGTCGGCGCGCTCCGACGGAAATAACGGCGATCGAAGGGTGCGGCGCAGCGCGTCGGCGGCCCCTAACAGACGGGCGGCGCGCAAAGGATCGCCGAGCGCGGCGATCGTCGCGGCGATATCTTCGAGGGTCTTGGTGAGGGCCGATTTGTTCGGCACCGACTCGAACAGCTCGAGCGCTTCGCGCAAACGCTCGAGAGCGAGCTGGTCGTTGCCGCGCTTGTGGGCAACGGCTCCGAGATTGCCCAGCGAATAGGGGACGCTTCCGGTGTTGCCGATCGCGCGCTGCATCCGCAGGCACTCGTTGAAGAGCTCTTCGGCGCGCGCGTACTCGCCTTCGGCCGTGGCTACCAGACCGATCTTCATCAGCGCGTGTGCGAGCCCCGTTTCGTGCCCGATTCGCCGGTAGAGCTCGACGCTCTCGTTGGCCAGCTCGGCGGCGCGCGCAAGATCGTTCTGGCCGAACGCCACCGACGATAGATTCGATAGCGACGTCGCGACGCCGGCCTCGTCACCGAGCCGTCGCCGGATCTCGAGGCTTTCGCGATGGGCTTCTTCGGCGCGCTGGGGCTCACCGCGAAATTGGCGAATGACGCCGAGCGACGTGAGCGAAGCGCCAAGCCCCGCGTCGTCGCCGATCCGGCGCTGCAGCGCGATCGCCTGTTCGCAGGCTGCCAGCGCTTCGTCGAAACTTCCAAGCGCCGAGAGCAGCACCACATTGCCGCGCAGCACTTTGCCGTACAGCACATCCGGGACGGCGTCGGAGGCACCTTTTCGTAACGCCAAGAAACGCCGAATCCAGCCAAGGCCCTCGGTGAGATAGCCTTGCAGCCACCAAAATCTCCATAGCTCGCTCAAAAGCCGGAAGCCGGCCTCGATCTGCGCGTCGCTCGCCGCCCACTCGAGCGCGACATGGATATTCGCGTGGTCGCGTTCCAGGTGCGCGAGCCTGCGGCCTTGGGCCGAACTCGTTAGCTGTCGCTCCGCACCGGCTGTAAAATTGAGTACGTACTCGGTAAGGCGACGTTGCGCGTCAGCGAGCTCTCCGCTTTCAGCGAGCCGTTCGTGCGCGAACTCGCGCAGCATCTCCAGCATCGAAACGCGTGGCTCGGCGTCGGTATCTTCCGACAGCCAGAGCATGTTTTTCTCGACCAGTGGCGCGAGCCGAAAGAGAATCGAGCCTTCGTCGCGTTCGTCGCCGGCAATGGCGGCAGCCGCGTCGAGTGAGCCTCCACCCTGCAGCACGCCCAAACGACGGAATAGCCGTTGTTCGGAGTCGGAGAGCAGATCGTAGCTCCAGGCAATCGCGCCGTGCATCGTCTGCTGTCGCGCAGGCCGATCGGTCGCGCCGGCGCCGAGCAGCGGAAGCCGCCGTTCGAGCCGCGCCGCTAGCGCTTTAGGTGGAAGCAGAAGGAGACGCGGTGCGGCGAGCTCGATCGCGAGCGGTAAGCCGTCGAGGTGGTCGACGATCGTGCCGACGGCCGCCGAGTTGGCGTCGTTCAGTTCGAACTCGGGCTTGACCATCTGCGCGCGCCGCACGAAGAGCAGCGCCGCCGCGTCGCCGCGCAGCGGGCGAACCGCGTAGACGTGCTCGGCACGCAGATGAAGCGGCTCGCGGCTGGTGACGAGGATCGTGAGCCGCGTGCATTGCGCGAGCAGCGCACCGATCCACGCGGCCGCCGGCAGCAGATGCTCGAGGTTATCGAGGACGAGCAGCGCGTTTCGCGTGCGCAGATAGCCGGCGACCGCTTCGCTTGGCGTCGCGTCGGCCGCCTCGCGTATCCCGAGCGCGCGCGCAACGGCTGCCGGAACGAGCGACGGTTCCGTGACGCCTGCGAGCTCGGCCATCACCGCCCCCTGTTCGAAGGCACCGGCATTCTCGACCGCAACTTTGGTGGCGAGGCTCGTCTTACCGACTCCGGCCGGCCCGACCAGCGTGACGAGCGGTACGTCCTCACGCGTCAGCAGTGCGCCGGCACTTGTGACGTCAGTGTCGCGCCCGATCAGCGCCGCCGCTTGCGGCACCGATGCGGAGGAAAAGCTTATAGTCGCACTCGCGGGCTGGGCGGCGGGTTTGCGCGCAGCATCCTGAAGGCGCTGGCGGTCCTCGGGCGATAGGCCCATCGCCTCGGCGAGCAGCATGACGGTGATCAGGCGCGGCGTGCGGGCCGAGCCGGTCTCAATATCGCTGACCGTGCGGGTGGATAAGCCCGAGCGCTCCGCCAGTGCCTCTTGCGAGAGCAGAGCGGCAGAACGAAGCGAGCGCAGTACCTCCCCGAGCGCTTCAGCCACGATGTGAGCGTAGTTCGGCTCGAAAATGTGAGTATCTTCGTGGTTTCGCCCCCCGGCGGAAGCGACAATGTTGGTATGAAAACCGAGCACGTACCCGCAGTTGAGGCCGCATTTGCACAACCGTTGACCGAGGAGCTGCTGGCGTGCTCGGGGATTACGCCCGGGATGCGCGTGCTCGTGCTAGGTCCCGACCTGGCCGACCTCGCGCCCCTCGTGGCGGAGCGCGTGGGCTCCGACGGAATGGTGATCGGGCTCGACGCCGACACCCGCAACGTCGATAACGCCTACTGGCGCGCGGAAGCCGAGGGCTTCGATTGCATCGAGTTTCGCGCCGGCGCATTGCGGAACTTACACCTCGACGCTCCGGTCGATGCCGTCGTCGGGCGGTTCTTTTTGATGCGCGAACCCGATCCGGTCGGCGCGATTCGCCAAGCTGCCGGCCTGCTGCGCGACGGCGGACGCATCGTCATGCACGAGTGGCACTACGAGTCGATCCTCTGGCCGCAAACGTCAGATTGGCCGGAGGTGCCCCTCTATCGCCGCTTTGCGCGAACGTCGATCGACCGCATGCGCCGTACCGGGGTGCACGTCGACATCGGGTTGCGGCTGGTGAACCTGTTTACCGAAGCCGGCCTGCCGCTGCCGTCGATTCGCAGCGACCTGCGCGTCGTTAACGGCGCAGGTTCGTTAGGTTACCGGTTCTTTGAATCGGCGTTACACGAACTCAACGGCGATCTCGATGGAGATGCGTTTGCGCAGCGACTGGAGCGCGAAACGCTCGCCGCCGGCGGCCACATTTTCCTGCCGCTTCAAGTTGGCGCCTGGAGCCGATCTGCATCTGCCTGATGCTGCCGTTACCGAGGATTCAATTCACTGCGGGACCGCAATGATGTCGAGGCCTTTAAAGCCTTTGTAGGTCGCCAACAATTTGGGCTGATCGCCCGACAGCCAACCGCTCGCGGGCCGTGCAAAAGCGTAAACGCATTCATTCTGATGATTCGCGACGTATGCTACTGAGGCGTCGCGGTTGAACGCGACGCCGCTGATCGAGGCGTGAAGCGGGTCCGGCGTATGAAACGTCGCTCCGCCGCTCGGGGACGAAACCGATACGAGCCCGGGCGCCCCGTCAACGGGCGTCAATATCTCCTCCTGACTGTCCACGGCGCCGCCGATCAGTGCGATCGTGCCGATCCCGAAACACGTGCCCGGCGTATACTGCCGGTGTCCGGCCCGCGCGTACGGCCGCACGCTGGCGAACCCGCATCCACCCGATACCAGAACGGTGGCCCCATCCGGGGTCGCTAAGACCGACGCCGCGTTCTGCGAGTCTTGCACGACGATCGTCGGACCGTGCCGCGTCATCCGCCCATGCGGGAAGAAGTAAACGGCCTGTTGACCGTAATCGCTGACGTAAACGTTTTCGTGCGCGTCGACGGAAAGGTCGGTCAGCGAAGGCGGACCAGGCGCACCCTGCAAAAGCGGCGCGTCGAGTTGGTTGACGAGCTTGCCGCTATCGGTAAAGACCTCCACGCATGCCCCGCATGGCTTAGACTTCGACCCGGTAATGGCCGTGTAGATCTGCCCGAGCCGATCTGAAGCAAGACCCTGAGCGAATCCGTGCGCCGGCTTAAATCGTGCGGTTTTCGTCGCTTTGCCGTTTTGGATCGAAAAGACGGTAATCGATCCGTTCGAATAATCGAGATTGAAGAGTTCGCTCAACGAGCCGGCGTTGAAGCGATCGATCGTAGCCCCGGCTGAAGGCGCAGATTCAGCCGGCGGTAACGCGCTCTGCGTCGCCGTAGTGTTGGAACACCCATTGAGTAGCAGAAGCGCAAACAAGAGAGTGGAGCAAGGTGCCTTCATGCGGTGTATATTGGCAATCGTCTGCCGCACCCCTCGCCGGAGCTCACAAACTTCGCACGGCGACCAGATGCCGCAGCCCCAAGGTGCATTCGGTCGTTTGACCTGCGCGGCGTCGTTCCAGCATTTCAGCCTCGAGCCGTCGCGTCAACTCCGCTCTCCCGTCATCGGAGAGCCGAGCGACGTTGTACATGCTGAGCAGCGTCGTCTGTATTTGATCGTCGGTGCCTTCAAATCGAAGTTGAAGCTGGTCGAGACGTACGTCGCTCCAGGCATCGCTTGCAAAGAGCTCGCGCAGCGAGTCCTCAGCGAACGTCGCGGGGTCACCGACGTGGAGCGGCGGCAATTTCTCGCTGGACTCAGCTTCGCGGAGCAGCGCGCCGAAGCGAGCCACGAACTCGCTGCTGCCCGCCGCCGGGCCAAGAACCGCGGCGAAGATTCCGCCGGGCCGAATCACGCGCTCGAGCTCGTTGACGACGCCGGCCGCGCTATCGAAGAGCATCAACGCCATGTGGCAGACGACCGCGTCGGCGCTCGCATCACTCAACGGCAACGCCTCCGCCCGCGCGGTCAAGAGCCGCACTCGCTCCGGTAAGCCACGACCGCGTGCGACGCCCAGCTCCTCGGGCGTCATGTCGATGCCGATCAGCTCCGCCGAACCTAAACGCTCTGCGAGGAGGGCGAGCAGATGGCCGTCCCCGCAAGCGAGATCGATTGCGGTGGTCACGCCCGGCAATCCGGCGACATCGTCGGCAAGCAGCTCGTAACTCGATCGTCCGTCGCCGGCGATTCGGCCATATCCAAACGCCGAGGTGGCCGCGCCGGGGTAGCGGGCATGCCAGGCGCGCAGAAACTCCGAACCTTCGAGCGCTTTCAACGCGTGGCGGCGCGGGTCAACACGTATCCGTGCGTGACGACGTTGCCGGCGTAGTACTGCTCGCTTATCGCTTCGAACTCGCGGCGCACCGCTTCGAGCCGGTCCGGCGAATCCGCCAAGCCTTCAACGAGCTTCTGCAGCGGGCCGACGGAGCGTTCCATGAACGAACGATAGTGCGCCAAGCTCAATGCGGGAACGCTCATGATGCCGCGTTCGAATTCGAGCTTTTGAAAATGGGGCGCGAGCCGCTCCTCGATCACGCGCTGGTCTCCCCAGAGTGTCGGCGGCGCTGCGCCTGGCGGAGGCGGCGGCGTGTTGCGACCGATGAACTGAAAGCTCCGTCCAATCAGCGTATCCGGTGGCCAGGTCGCAAATGCAATTCGTCCAGACGGCTTGAGCACGCGGCGCATCTCCGCGACGGCGAGCTCGGGCCGCGGAGCGAACATGTGCCCGAACTGACTCAGGACGACGTCGAACGACGCGTCGGGATAGGGGAGATGTTCGGCGTCGCCTTCGACGAAGTCGACATCCGGTAACCCCGCGATGCGCGCGTTCTCTTTCGCGGCTTCGAGCAAGGCGGGCGTTAGGTCAACCCCGCTCGCGCGCGCTCCCGCGCTCGCCGCGGTGATCGCGACGACGCCGGTGCCGGTGCCGACGTCGAGAATCGTTTCGTCCGGCGCAACTCCGGCGAACCGAACCAAATGTGCAGCAACCGGCGTGGTGAACGTCGCGCTCGGCGCGAACGACGCCCACATCTCGCGCTGGCGGTCTTTAAACGCGGAAAATGGGTCTGCAGTCATAAGGCTCGTTTCGTTCTAAAGACCGCGGTCCGCTCCTATGATTCGCTAAATGCCGAGCTCCAAAAGCCCAGGCCGGTCGACCGCCCGGACGGGGTTGCACGCGCCTGTCACGCATTCGGTCGTCCGCACGTTTGTTGAGCGATGCTGCGAATCTTTACTGTGAGATCCATAAGCCGCCGGATTGCAGTCGTTGGACTTTCGTGCACGCTCGTCGCAGGGTGCTCCGGAAGCACTCCCACGCCTCCAACGGCGCAACCGCCCGCCGCCGCACAGCCTCACCGCCTCAATCCGGCAATCCGGAAAGCATCCCGCCTGATATTCAGCTCTTCGTCATCAAATAGTACGATCGAGTACTACATAAAAGGAACCGGCCCAAATAATCCGGTCGCGGGAACTCTCTCGGGAAGCTTTTCGAATCCGCAGGGTATCGGAATCGACGCGCGCGGCAACATTTATGTCGCCAATACCGGCGATAAGAACGTGCTCGTTTATGCCGCGGGTTCCAGCGCTCCGACCGGCACGCTCGACGATCCTGGTGAGTTTCCGGCCGACGTGACGGTCGGACCCGACGGCACCGTCTATGTAGCAAACGTCTTTGGCCCGATCGGCGCATCGGGTGACGTCGTAGTCTATGCGCCGGGTGCCAGCGAACCCAGTAAGACGCTGCAAGACAAGTGCTTTCGGCACGTCATCGGCGTGGCGCTCGACACGCACGGCAACCTGTTCGCGTCGTGCGACGCAGCCCCCGGGAGCGGGCACGGCGAGGTGGTCGAGTTCAAAGCGGGCTCGAGCAAGGGCACTCAAACGCACATCGCCCTTGGGGACGCCGGCGGTCTTGGATTCGACGATGAGGGGCATCTGGTCGCGATCGATGGGTCGGGCCCAACGCTCAACGTTTACGATGTCGGTCACCCCAAACCGATCGACAAGCTGAAGTTGCCGGGCGCCTCGATCTACTTCTCGTTCGGCCGCCACTCCAAGGAGCTGTACGTCGCCGACTACGCGCTGGGCGAGATCGACGTCTTCCACTACAGCCCCAACAAACTGACTCAAGTCAATGCGATCACGAATGGGATCTCGGCTTCGAGCGGCAACATCGGCGTCGCGAATACGCCCGCCCAGCAAGAGTGACGCCTTAAATTCCTAGGCGGCGCGACAGGGAAGCTGCGGCGCGAAGCGGTACGTGGCGTTCCCTTGAAACCAATCGTGACGTACCGCGGAGCGGTCTTTCCCTGGCACTGCGACCATATGGGTCACATGAACGTCATGTGGTATGTCGGCAAATTCGACGAGGCGACCTGGAACCTCTTTGCGGCGATTGGAGTTACTCCGAGCTATATACGCGAAACGCAGTACGGAATGGCCGGCGTTCAACAGAACATTACGTACAAACGTGAGATCTTTGCCGGCGCGATCCTCGAAATACGGTCGCATATCGTGAGCATCGCAGAAAAGAAGATCGTCTTCGTTCATGACATCCTAGACGCCGAACGTGACGAAGTCTGTGCGCTTTGCGAGCTGACGGCAGTTCACATCGACCGCACCACCCGGCGCGCGAGCCCCTTCCCGCCCGACGTCGCAACGCGCGCGGAGAGATTACTGAAGCAGTAGAGCTCGCAACTCTTAGGTCCCCGCGTCTCCGCCGAGATTCAGCAGGGCAAGCTCGTCTTGCTTGATGCTTGCGTTGCCGCGATAGATAGGAACAAGCTTCCCGCGTGCGAAGCTAGCTGAAGCCACTTATGAAAGGGGGTCTTTTAACTTATGAAGGTATCTCTACGTTTTCTTTTTGCGTTTTGGTTGACCGTAGGACTCGGTGGCGCCGCCGCGTTTGCGGCTTCGCCGAACATCGAGGGCACGCCGGTCCCGACTCCTCCCAAGCCAGACTTTTCAACGATGAAGTTCTTAATCGGGACCTGGGAGTGCTCCGATATGAGCTCGCGGCGTCCTGGTCCGTTCCAGACGACTGAAGTCTATTCGATGGATCCGTCGGGATATTGGATGCTTCGTGAGTCAACGATCCATACGGCGTCGTGGATTCCACGCGAGGTCCGCAGCGAGACCAAATTCACGTGGGACGGCGTGGCGAAGCGATGGGTGCGCATCACGACCGGAGACCGGGCTGGGTACTCAGTTTCGACTGCGGCGATGCCGGTGGCGTCTCACACGACCTACACATACGTCATCCAGACCAAAGCGCCGGACATCGCATCCTTCGCGCCGGAGGTTTTCACGAAGGTGAGCGACACAAAAAGGACGATGACGACGTCGTTTACCGAAACGAATGGCCGCGTCGTAAACGTTAAGGAGACTTGTACGAAGTCGTAGCTCGCTAGATTGATAATGCCGTCGACCTTAGCGGGGGGCAACCCCCGCGAGGATTGTGTTAAAACGGCTGGATCGTGAAATGGGCTCGAACCAAGGAAAGCACTTCAGCTGGTAGAGCGACGGCTCGCGCGCGTCGAGAGCCTGCTCCAAATAGCATGTGGCCTCGTCGAACCTTCCCAGTGCGACGGCGACGATTCCGAGATTCCAAAATGCAACGTACTCCGCGCGCATCGCGTTGAGCAGCTTGTCGTAGATCTCGGCCGCCTGCCGGTGCTCGCCAATATCGGCGTAGGCGCGAGCCAAAAGCGGGAGCCGCGCGTTCAAATTTTCGGCTCGATTCGGCGTAAGCAGGTGAAGATCGCGAATGGCTTCTTCTGGCTGGCCATTGAGTAAGTAGGCTTGGGCGCGATCGCGCCTTGCGGCATGGAAATCGGAATCGTTCTCCAGGAGACTGGAGAGAATCGCGATGGCATGCTGGTAGCGCCCGGAATTGACAAAGACACTAACGAGGATAAGAAGCAGCGCCAATGAGCACGGCTCCGCCATTAGCGCGAGCTGAGCCTCGATCATTGCTCGATCGTAAGACCCCGCCCAAATATGAAGTCGCGCTACGTTGCTG
This sequence comes from Candidatus Cybelea sp., assembly GCA_049578945.1. Classification (GTDB taxonomy): domain Bacteria; phylum Vulcanimicrobiota; class Vulcanimicrobiia; order Vulcanimicrobiales; family Vulcanimicrobiaceae; genus Cybelea. Next base: position 33,247 of record JBAUMX010000079.1, read on the forward strand.
CGCACGAAGGTGGAGGTAGGTTCCAATTGCATAGCCATCGCGGCTTCGCGTTGGGCGCCGGCCCAGTCCCATTCGTCGAAGGCGAGGAGCTCGGCTCGTATGGCGTGAGCAATGGATGATCCGGGATCCAACTCAACGGCTTGCGCAACCGCCGATTTTGCTTTTTGAAAGGCTGCACGCGGGGGCACAAATGAATATTGAGCGAGCAGTGCGTGCGCGCGGGCCAGCCCGAGCAGCGCGGGTGTGTAATTCCGGTCAATTCGCAGCGCCGCTTCGAGAATCCCGATGGCGCGGTGGAGTGCGTCGGCGCTGCTGCGTTCAATTAGGTGGCTCGCCTGAGAATGATATACTAACGGCTCTAGGCCGCCGCTCAAGAGAATCGCGTGGGTCTCGAAAGCAGTCTTGGAAGCCGGAGCCGGTGCGTGCTCGACGAGAACTGGAGCGGTGAATCGGTAGCCTCGTCCCGAGACGGCCATAATGTACGAACTCTCTCTCGCGGTTTCGCCAAGCAACTCTCGCAGCCGGTAGATGTGTTGCGCCAAGTTTGCATCGGTCATGACGGCATCCGGCCATACGACCGTCGCGAACGCTTCTTTCTCAACGACGGTCCCGTTCGATTGCACCAGAAGTGACAAGACGCCGAAGAGGCGCTCCGGAAGCCGTACGACCTCATGCCCCCGACTCAGCGTCCGTCGCATTGAGTCTACGCGGAAGTCACCAAAGGTCATCGTTTGACTGGCCTGCTCGCTGGGGGGTATCCGACCGCTAACCGACCAGCGGGCTCCAGATGGCGATGGCGATCGATTCTCAACCGATTCGAGTCGTAGTTGCCGCAGCGTGGATGTCACGTTTGAAGCATAATAAAGATCGGCAAGCGTGTCTCGACCGAGGAATGATAACACCTAAGAATTGAGACCGTTGAGACTTGCCGAGGACGGCATGAGGCCGCCGAGCTGCTCACGAAAGTCTCAATTCGATCAGAATCTCCGCCGATTTTTTATTATGACCGAGAGCATCAAGCTCGAATCCTTTACCTTTGATCCGCAGAGCCGGCTGCTGCGTCGCAACGGCGATGAGATTGCGCTCACTCGGAAAGCGGCCCAGCTCTTGGTTTTACTGCTGGCCAATGTAAACACGCTCGTGTCACGCGAGAGAATTTTCGCGCACGTGTGGCCGGAGGGGTTCGTACACGAAGGCAACTTGACGCAAACCATCTATCTCCTGAGAAAGGCGCTCGCGGCCGACCCGAGGGTCGCCATCGAAAACGTGCCCGCCCGCGGCTATCGCCTGCGAATCGGAGACCGGCGAGAAGTGCCGCACCGGCAATCGAGGTTCAAGCTGGTCACGTCCGGCGGGTTCGCCGTGGTCTCACTCTTCTGCGTCGCCCTCTGGATGGCGTTTACTCCTTCGATCGTCCACCAGCTGCCGCTAAATGCGCGCGAGGATATCGGCCTCGCGATGTATCACCTCGACCGAATCGTCGACCTCGATCTTGCTAGATCTCGTTTCGTGCGAATCACCAAAGAAGCGCCTGATGCGCCGGACGGTTACGCGGGGTTGGCGCTCGCTGATGCGTTCGACGGGTTTAACTCGCGCAACCGAGACCGCGACTGTGCTGAAGGCCACGATCTGGCTGCACGTGCCAACGGCGTCCGAGTATCGACCTTGGGCGACGTTGCGAGCGCGATGCTTCATGTGACGTGCGATCGATCGCTGCCGCAGGCTCGCCGTGACTTAGACGCTGCGCTCGGTATGAATCCGTCCGATCCAGCCGCGCTGTCCTTACGGTCGAGGGTGGCTCTATGGGAGGGTCGGCCGCAGGAGGCAGTCTCATTCGCGGCGCGAGCCATCGCGGCGGACGCCACGTCTCCCGAGGGTCTGCTGACGCTCGGTCTCGCCTACTATTACAGCCACGATTTTAAGAACGCTCGCGACACGTTTCGGCGGCTGCTCGAGGTGATGCCGGACCGACCTGCAGCGCTCGATTTTCTAGAGCGCAGCTACGAGGGACTCGGCGACTATTCTCGAGCCGCTGCCACGCTGCGTGTAGCCCAGCGTAACCCTCGCAACACGAGCTGGGTGTGGGCGGCGAGAGCACGCCTCTTCGCTCTGACCGGGCGTCGAGATAATGCTCTTGTCCTATTGCGGCGCTGGGGCTCGACCTCCGACCCGGAGTGGCTTGCGGCCGCTTACACCGCTGCGGGTGACGACGACCGAGCCATTAAAGACCTTACAATCGCTGCGTCGCGCAACAGTCTTGCCTCGCAGGTCTCATGGCTCGGTGACTTTCGTTTCGCGGCGCTCCGCCGCAAATTCCGCGATCGTGCGTCCACGTTCGTTACTTGGCGAGACTGATCGGACGACGCCTTGTAAGAAGTGCTCCTCAGCGCAGCGCTAATCCGATTGGAAAGTTCAATCCGGTAGACGGCCCTTCGATAACTTTCGACGGTGAAACGTTGCCGTTTGCCATTTCGGGATAGCTGGTAATGCTGTTCGTCTCAGGGTCGGTCACAACGATCGAGCCGCCCTTGAGGACGATTCCGGAAGGACTGGCGAGTTGCGTCAAGCTTCCCTGGATCGTTCTGATCGGGCTTTGATTTCCGCTCGCGCCGGTTCCGAAGACGAAGATTGCTTGGGCGCTGTCGTCGGCGACGTAAAGATTTTGTGCCAAGTCCAATGCTAGTCCGGTCGGATTGACGAGCATCGTGTTGCCGCCCGCGATCTGTGCGCTCGGGGCCGCGTTGCCCCGTGCAGAGATGCGGTATTCGGTCACACTGTGCGAGCCTATATTTCCGACAAACAGCCGAGACCCGGAAATCAGCATCGCTGCCGGTGTCGACAGCTGAGTCTTCGGTCCGCTAAGCCCATGCGTCTTTGCAACGCAACCGTTCGCGTTCTTCTTAAAAATTGAGATCGAGTTGGCTTGCAGGTTCGCCACGTAGATATTGCCGGCGTCATCGAGGGCCACCCCGTCGGGTGAATCGAGGCCGCCGCAGGTGATCGTCGCGACCGGAGCGACGTTTCCATTTGCGTCGGCGGCGTATTCGGTGACGGCGTTGCTTCCTAGGTTCGTTACGAAGGTCTTTCCCTTGGCGTTCAA
>JBAUMX010000080.1:0-15404 GCA_049578945.1 Candidatus Cybelea sp.
CGCCCGGATTCGTCGCCGTGATTTCGGACAAGTGGAGCGGCAACCGTGCGCAGGGACAGCCAAGCGACGCGATCGGGAACGTCCACATCTACTACGGCGACGAAGAAATCGTTGGAGAGCATGCCCACTTCGACGGCGCGCGGACGATCACGATCACGGGGCATCCCTTTCTCGTCAACCACGAACACAACTCGGTGCTGACCGCCGACGTAATCGTTTTCGATACGGTCCTGCAGACGGCAAAGCTCACCAACGGCAGCGGCGCGAGCGACGAAGGCGTCGAGCGCGGTCTGGTCCACTTCTCCGCGGACGACCTGCACACCGAACCGGACGGCACCGCCCACGGTCTCAATCCGTACGTCACGACCTGCGAGAATCCGCGCGGCGGATATCACATTACCGGCAAAGACATGGAAGTCTATCCGGGCGACAAGATCGTCATCCACAAGGCGGTGCTTTGGCTCGGAGCGGCGGCCGTTTTCTACCTTCCGTTGATCGTCATTCCGCTGCGCAGCCTGGCGAACCAACGCGTCCGGCAACGATGGTTCCCCGAGGTCGGGTACGACTCGTACGAGGGGGCTTGGATCAAGGTCCAAATTCCATTTGGAAAGGACCAATACTACTACGGTTATTACATCGTCAACTATTTTACCAAGCTGGGATTAGGCTTAGGCTACGTGGGCTTCTACGCGGCGAAGAGCGGCCGCCGCAGCGTCAGCGTGAACGTTTACACGATCAACGGTTATAACGGGGGAGGCCGCCAGTATAACGCCTCGATTGGGGAGCAAGAGAACATCACGCAACACTTGCGCAGCAACTTTCAGTTCGCGTATCAGTCGAACTACGGGCCGCTCTACAATATCCCGCCGAACGAAAGTCTGAGCGAAGCGATCGTTCACCAAACGGCTCAGACCTCACAGAATTACAGCTACACCCACAGCTCGGTCGGCGGGCAGTCGAGCAGCGATAGCTTTACGTTCACCGATACCCGCCAGTTCAATCAGAACTTACAGCAGACGACGACCTACGATATCAGCGACAGCAGCGCGAGCTTCCCCGGCATAACCTCGTTCAGCAATCAGTCGGAGTTCGACTACCTGCTGCAATACACGACGTCGGGCGCCGACTATCAGATGGAGTGGGATAAGACCTATTCGCTCGAAGCGACCGGCATCAACAAGATTCCGGAGTTCGAGGTTCGCCCTACCGACTTTTTCCAACACTTCTTCATCCCGCTGGCGGCCGACCTGACCGCCGGTGAGTACAGCAATCCCGCCGGCCAGGGCCAGCCGCAAAGCCTGGCTACCTGGCGCGTCGACGCCAACCTCGTCGCCGGGCCGCTCGAGGCGAAAGTGCTCGGCAGCGACTTCCAAGGCACCGTAACGGTCGACCAGTATGCCTATGGCACCGGCGATCTCAAGGCCGCGGTCGAGCAAGATCTGAGTCTCACCACGCCGATCAGCCAGCATGTCGTCAACACGCTGACCTACAACGAGGCGAACTACAACGGTCCGGCGCTCGTGCCGTTTCAGTATCTCGATCAGCAACCGACGGAGAATACGAAGAACGCGCAGGATATGATTCGTCTCTTCAATGACGACGTGTACGCCTTCTCGGTCGGCTGGACGACGAACTTCGACGGAATGGCGCAGCCGCTCAGTTATCAGCTCAGCGCGCGGCCGTCGCCGCGATCGATCGTGCTGCTCAGCGGATCGTTCATCCCGGGAGGCGGCCAGGGCTTCGAAACGACGAACCTTCAGCTGTCGACACCGTTCGGCCGGGACGCGTCGCTACAGTTCGTCACCAACATCAACTGGCGTCCGTCGCTCGGTCTCGGCGAGTTCTTTTCCGACAAGATCATCTACTACACCCGCACGATCGGCAACTGCTACCAACTGCTCGTGCTCTATAACGAGTCGCAACAAGCTATCAACGTGGGTGTGAACCTGCTCGCTTTCCCGTCACAAACCGCCGTCTTCAACATCGGCCAACCCCAACCCGTAATCCCGACGACGTTCAACTTCTAGCGCTTGAGGTGAGACGATTTACTAGCCGCGCGACTCGGACGCCGGCGATGAGAGCCGCGGCTTGCATCCGCCGATTCTAAGTCGCCTCCCAGCAGGCGGCCGTACCCTATACATGGTTACAGAGGGAAGATGCAATTTGCCGGTCCTTGCCGCGTGATTCGGCGACAGGATGTAGGATGAACGTTTCAATTATCGGCCGCTACGCGTTCGGAGCTTGCGCGGTTATTGCGACACTTTCGGGCTGCGGCGGAGCCAGCAGTTACGCGGGTTCTCTTCCGGGATCGCCTGGTGCCGTCCCCTTTGGCGTGGCTCTGAATGCCGCCGCCCCGGGTGGCGTTTCGCCCGGGTACATGAGGATCAAGTTCGACGTAGCGGCGCCGCTGGAATTCTCGAAGTATCAGTATCTGATAATCCTCAATACGGCCGGAGACGGCAAGACTCCCGAGGCCGATAGCTGGGCCGGCTACTCGTTTGCGCTCGAAACGAACACGCAACGCGGCGCGCCCTCCGCACGGGCCGTCGCTTTCGTAAGGAACGCAGACCCGCACATACCGCCGGCACAGGTCGTCATCGCAACGACGCCACGGCAGTTTAGATTCACTCCGAACAGCAACGGATCGAGGACCGAGTTTGCCATCCTCTTCCAGCGCTCGATCTTTGATGCGTTTGAACGGCGGCGCAAGAGCACGACCTGGCTTTTTAATGCCTTCTCGGAGAACAACAGCGGGTTTGTCGACTCGATGGGAAGTTGTGAGAGCTGCTTTGTCTCACCTAAGCTTTCCGTTGACAAAAGGTTCGACGAAACGGCGCTCGCATCGAAGAGGCCCAAAGGCATCGAGAAGTCCGCAAAGATCGTAAGCGTCGAGTTCACGAATGACCCCTGACGCCCGAAGACGAGTCACAACCACCGCACCCACCGCTCTCAGCGATAAGCCGAAGTCTATTTTTAAAAAACTTGCCGTAGCGCTTGGTGCGGGCTTCGGCGTAAACGCGCGGGACGAGAAGCGTCCAGCTTTTTCGGGCCAGCCATGGATGGCTGCTTCAAAACTTCGTTCTCCCGAAAAAGTGGACGAGCAGGAGCGAACAGGATGTGAGCGACGGGCGTCTTCGAGTCTGCGCGTTTGCGCCGAAGCCCGCGCCAAGTGCTAGGGCGTGTCACACTCCGGGTGGCCGCAGGCGCAGGTTTCCGACTCAACGCTCAGTTCGTCGGTGCTGCGGCAATAGCTGCTGCAGTACACGTCGCCGCCTTCTACCGGCCCCGTCACCGAGCAGTTGCATATGTCGTGCGCGCACTCGAGCGACGCTTCGCGCATCACACTCACGGGCAGGCCATCGGGTGTACCGGATTGTTGGCTATCTGGAGCGTGACGATCTCAGCCGCCGGATCGGATATCGACGTATTTAGAGCGAAGTACGTGTTGTCAAACGGCTCCGTCATGCAGAGCTTCGGCGAGATGAACTGCGGATCGACCGGGCCACCCGCGCCCATCGAATCGAAAAACTGCCACTGGCCTTGACTGCTGGCCTGCGTCGTGAACGCATTGAAGGTCCACACGTTCGACGGGCTGGCGCTCGGCGACGGCGCGCCGGTACTGAAGACCCCTGTCCGGGCCAGGATCGAGAACTCGGTTTGCGTCCCGTTGTTGTTGAGGTTGTAGCGCAAGGTTTGCGGCGTCGAGCCCAAACGCACCCAGGCTGGTGTAATATGCGGATTAGCGTTTCGCAGGAAGGCGACCGGCTCGGCGAAGGAGGTCGCGCCATTTCCGAGTGCGACGATTGCGAAGGAGTAGCCGTTCCAGTTGGTCTGCAACGTATCGGTCGACGGCGTTGCTCCATTGCCGCTGGTGTTCAAGACGACCATGTGCTGGTACTGCTGAAGTTGAAGGGGGCCTGGACGTCAAAGATCACCGCCATAAACCCCGGGGGCGCGCCACCGGCTCCGAGACCCGCTGGATTTGGCGTGACCTGACGACCGCACGCAGCAACGATGAACGCCGTTACTAGAACGATTACAAAACCAAAGCTCAGTTTTCGAATCATGGTCTCCTCGGACGCCACGCGCGACGCGGGCGTCGCCGCCCTTGCAGCCGTCGCGTTGGCGGCGGCATTTCCCAAAATCGGTGCGGCATGGCTCGTGCCGTTTGGCACTGCTGCGCTGTTCTGGGTTTGGCAAGGTGCCTCCTGGAAAAGAGCGGCGCTTCTCGGTTGGTTTGCCGGATTGATTTTCTTCGCACTCGACTTCGCATGGGTCGGTCACACGGTTGGACACTATATCGGCATCTTCGGACCGTTTCTCGCTTTCGGCCCGGCGGTGATCGAAGCGCCATTCTTCGCGCTGGCCGGCGCGCTAGCGGCGATTGCGTACGAAAAAATGCAAGCGAACGTTGCGCCGCTGGGCGCGGCTGCGGCGTTCACGGTCTGCGAATGGCTGCGTTCGATCGGCATTCTCGCCGCACCGTTCGATCAGCTCGGCTACACGCAGGCCGATACTCCATTGCGCGTCTTTGCAGCCTACGCGGGTACGTATGGCGTCACGCTCGTGCTCTGCGCGATCGGCGCCTACGCCGCGGACGCGTTGCATCGGCGAACGTGGCGACCTTTCGTCATCGTGGCCAGCCTCGTCGCGCTGCTGGGCTTTGCGGCGTGGAGCGCTTGGCCCGCGCGTCGTCTCGCCGCACCGACGATTCCGGTCGCTGCCATTCAAGGCAACATCGCTCAATCGTTCAAGTGGAACTCGCTCTCGTTAGCGGTGCGCAGGTATACTTCGATGACGCGCGTGGCGGGCAAGGCGAGACCACGCCTGATCGTTTGGCCGGAAACCGTCATCACCACGGTACTCGACGCTAATCCAACGCTCTCGAGTCGTTTCTCGAACCTCGCTCGCCAGATGCACGCGACGATCGTGGTCGGCAGCCTCGCGGGCGGTTTCGACGGCCTTTACAACGCGCTCTACATCTTTTCACCGGAGGGCGGCTACTCCGTCTATCAAAAGCGCCAACTCGTTCCGTTCGCCGAATGGTTTCCGGGACGCTCGTTTCTTTCGTGGCTTCCTTATGTAGGAGCGCTCAACGGCGGTCTCTCGGCAGGCACCGTCGACGGCGTCTATCCAACGAGCGCACTGACGATTGCGCCGCTGATCTGTTGGGAGTCGGCGTTCTCGGACCTCGCTCACGCGCAGTTGCGAAGAGGCGCGCAGCTGCTCGTGGTCAGCACCGACGACGCGTGGTTCGGAACGACGTCGGGACCCTACATGCACGCGCAGATCGCGCAGCTTCGCGCCGTTGAGAGCGGCGCGTACGTCGTGCGGGCGGCCGCAACCGGAATCAGCGGAATCATCGCACCCGACGGCCGCTGGCAGGCGCGCAGCCGCATCGGCAAACGCGCCATCGTCGCCGGTCGCGTCGGCCCGCGCGTCGTAACGTTCTTTTCGCGAATCGGTCCGAACGCAATTGGGCTGCTCCTAGCAGTGCTCTACGTTGCGCTCGCGGTGCCGTTCGAAACGACCCCTCCCAATGCTGCGGATTGGCCCGATGCGCGTTAAACCGATCTGGTGGAAGCGCCTTGCGCTAGTGACCGGCATCGGGCTCGGCATTTACGTCGTCGTCGAGATCGTTCTAGCCGGCGGCGGCGCGCCTCCGCTCCCGCCGAATCAAGCGCCGATCGACTTGCGGGGCGGCCACGTCGTGACCAATCGCATCGCGACCAAGTCGTGGAGCTTCGATTACGATCACGCGCGGCTCTCGCCCGACGGCTTGAGCGGAAGCGTCGACGGCGTGCGCGACGGCGTCGTCTTCCGTAAAGGGAAGCCCTATCTCCGGATTTCAGCCAAGCACGTTCGGCTCAACATTCAATCGCTCGATTTCACCGCCGTCGGGAAGGTTCACGTCGAACGCATCGACGATCCGCAGAAACGCTCGTTCGACACCGATCTGGTGACCTGGACGAACGACGCCAAAGTGTTAAAAATGCCGCATCCGGCCTACATTCACTCGGGAACCGAAACGTTGCGGATCGACGGTATCAGCGTCGACTTCGATGCCAATACCGTCCACCTCGGAAAGGTCAACGGAGGCGTCGACATCACCAAATAGGTTCGTGCTTCGACGCGGAGCCTGTCCTGAGCGAGCGCAGCGAGTCGAAGGGCTCAGGATGACACTTTGCGATACGCGCCGTCGCTCACGCTTCGTCCTTCGACTGCGCTCGCTCCGCTCGCTCCGCTCAGGATGACACTTGTGAGAAGTGCTAAGTGGAAAAGCCCTGATTTAGATGAAGCGCTAGGAGCCGACGGCCGAAGTTTTTCTGTGAAATCAGAAAAGCCCTGATTTAGATGAAGCGCTAGGAGCCCGACAGCCGAAGTTTACTACGGTAAACGAGGCCTGTCGGCGACAACGCGATTCGCTAAATCAGGGCTTTTCGTCGCCGAGCTTTTTCTTGGCTTCGGCTATTAACTTCTTAACCTTCTGGCCGCCCTTGTGGCCGATCTCCTCGTAGAAATCGGAACCGTATTTTTCTTTGACGACCTTGCCGCCCTTTTGACCGATCGACTCGTAGAACTCGACGCCGTGCCGGTCCCGCGTCGCCTTTCCACCCTTTCGACCGATGTCTTCGTAAAAAGTCGAGCCGTAGCGATCACGAACCGTGTCGCCTCCTTTTTTGCCCGCCTCGCGCACCGACATTTCGCGCTTTGAGGCGCCGTGCTTCTCAGCCATTCATTCTCGCTACGTATATCGCTCGAAAGTTTAGCTAGCCTTGCGCTTGGGGCGCTGGCCGCCTTTTTGACCGATCACCTCATAGAATGAGGGACCGTACTTGCTCTTCGTGGCTTCCCCGCCCTTACGGCCGATCTCTTCGTAGAACTCCGAGCCGTACTTCGCCTTGACGCGCTCACCACCGCGGCGACCCGCCTCGCGAACGCTCATTCCACCGGCCTGTCCGGTCTCTTGTGCCATATCGACTATCCTCTCATGTGGTTAAGGGTCCGAGTAATTCTATTCCCATACAAGCGCTCGGTAAACTAAGGATTTCCTGAGAATTCGAGGTCTCGCGCTTAAATCGGGGTTGGAGTAGTGGTCAGGGCCTCGTAGAGGGCGCCGGCGCGAGCACGAAGATGCTCTAGGTTGCCATCGTTCTCAAGGACGAAGTCGGCGCTCTCGCGTGCTCGTTCGGGTTCGATCTGGGCGGCCATTCGCGCGCGCACACGCGTCTCGTCGAGCTTATCTCGCTCTACGACCCGAGCGATACGCTCTTCGAGCGGCGCCACGACGAGCACCGATTTGTCGACCAGCCGATCGTAACCGGTTTCAAAGAGGAGGGGGACGACGTGGATGACGAGCCGACCCGGTTTGGCGCGCGCTTCGCGTTCCATCGCCACGCGACGAATATGTGGATGCAGCAATGCGTTGAGGCGCTCGCGAGCCGAAGGATCGGCGAATACGGTATCGGCGAGCGCGGCGCGATCGAGGACGCCGCGGCGCACGGTGTGCGGCCAAACGCGCGCGATCTCCATGAGACCGTCACTGTTCGGAGCGACGACTTCGCGCGCGATCGTATCGGTGTCGATGACGAAGGCGCCGAGATCGGCGAAGATAGCCGCAACCGCACTCTTTCCCGCCCCAATGCCGCCGGTCAAACCAACGCGCACGGCAGGTGTTAGTGGCCTGTGACGGTCACTGGGAGTTCGCGGGCTCCACAGGAGGCGCGGGGGCCTCGATGCCGATCTCTTCCTCGACCGCGTACAGTTCGATCTCTTCGGGCGGCACGTCGGCGACGTGTTGGATCGATGCCGTGATCCGGCGCGTTGCGTGGTTGATCGTCAGCAGGGTTACCTCAACCTCCTGACCGGCGCTGAACTGGGCGGCGGCATCAAACTCGCCCTTGGGCACCATCGCGAGGATGCCGGGAATCACCTCGACCAGCAAATAGTTGGGGGTAACCTTCACGATTTGCGCCGTCAACTTGTTCGTTTCGTAGAGTCGATCCGCGTACTGATCCCACGGATCGGGCAGCGCGTGCTTGAGCGAGAGGCTGACCTTCTTGGCCTCCGGGTCGAACTTCATGATCTCGACGTGCACGACGTCGCCGATCTTCACAACTTCGGAGGGATGCTTGATGCGGGCGTAGGCGAGCTCGCTGTTGTGAATCAAGCCGTCGATGCCGCCGAGATCGACGAACGCGCCGAAGTCGGCAAGGCGGACGACGACTCCCTCGCGGATCTGCCCCACCTCGAGCGTGTCGAGCAACTCCTGTTTCTTCGCTTGCAGTTCTTCTTCGAGCACGAGCCGCTGCGAAAGGACGACGCGATGGCGCTTGTGATCGAGATCGATCACCTTGAGACGCAAGTGTTGCCCCACGAGTTCGTCGAGATTGCCGACCGGCTGGCGGCGGATTTGCGATGCCGGCACGAAGCCGCGCATTCCGAGATCCACCAGAACGCCGCCTTTGACGACCTGCGTGACGGTCGCTTCGATGACCTCGTCGCGATTGTGTGCCTCGATGACCTTCTCCCACGTTTTGAGCGCGCGGGCGCGACGCTCGGAGAGAAAGAGCGTTCCGTCGAGCTCGTCGATGCGGTGTACCATCACTTCGACGGTATCGCCGACTCGCAAGAGTTTCGGATCGATCGCAAGCGAGAGCTCGCGGAATGGAAGGACGCCTTCGGACTTTCCGCCGACGTCGACCAGCACTTCGTCCTTGTCCTTCTGGACGATCGTGCCGGTCAGTACTTGACCTTCGTCGAGAACCTTGAGCGATTCTTCGTAGAGACGCTGCTCGAGCGCTAATTGGTCTTCGTCGTATTGATTCGGAGCGACTTCAGTTGTAGAGATTTGACTTTCCCACTTTCATAAGTTTGTTCATCGTTGACACCGCCTGCACCACCAGGTTCCTCTCTGCGCGAGCACGGTCCGAACGATCTTGCTCGTGCTGCAGCGTAAACAGGATCGTCCGTCTCTGCCGTAGACCGAGAGGTTGTTTTGGAAACCACCTTGCAGCCCGTCGGCATCTACGTAGTCGTCGACACTCGTCCCGCGCATTTCGATAGCGCGTTCTAAAACGTCGACGATGGCGCGACGTAAGCGGTAAGCCGCCGGTTTCGTCAACCTCCGGCTCGGAAGGCTCGGACGAATCCGAGCTTCCCACAGCGCTTCGCACGCATAAATATTGCCGATGCCTGCGATGCGCCGTTGATCGAGGAGGAATGCCTTGACCGGCGTCGGCCGCCCCGCCAGCATACCGATAAAGGCTGCTTGTGTAAAGCCTGAGGAGAGCGGCTCGACACCGAGCTCGCGGTCCCATGCTTCGCCTAGGGCGACGAGCCGCATCCGTCCGAAGGTCCGCACGTCGGAGAAGCTCAAACGGGCGCGCCCCTTAAAGTGGAGCACGACGTGCGTCCCGGGCAATTCCGCCCGGCCGTCCTTGGCGACGACCAGGCGGCCCGTCATCCGCAGGCTCGTAACCAGCGAACGCCCCGAGGCGAGATCCAAGACGACGTACTTGCCGCGCCGCCGGACGCCGGCAATCCGCTCGCCGGCAACTGCCGTCGAGAAGCCGACTTCCGCCGGCGCGATGGCGATCTTCGAGAGCCGGACCTCGGCGCGCGCGATCGTTTTGCCGACGATCTTGCCGGCAAGACCGCGTACGATCGTTTCCGCTTCGGGAAGCTCCGGCACGCTACTGCGGCGACGGCACGGCGTGCAAGTCCAGCTTGACGCCTTGCGAGATTCCGTCGCGTGCCGCTTCACCGGCTTTTAGCTCGATGACGTACTTCGCCCTCGCGCCCACGCGGGGAATTTCGGCATCGGAGAGCGTGTTTGGCGCCGTTGGCACGTTTGCGAAGACGCGTCGCACCGTGCCGTCGGCGGCAATGAAGATCATATCGAGCGGCACCAGCGTATCCTTCATCCAAAAATCGACGGCGTCGTCGTCGGTGAAGACGAAAATCATGCCGGTATGCGGGGCAATCGTCGTACGATCCATCAAGCCGTGCTCGCGTTGCGGCTCGGTTCGCGCGACTTCGAGCGTAAGGTCGGCGCGGGGCGCGTGCACCGTGACGGCGGGCAACGCGGCCGCGAGAATAACAGCAGCAAGCCTATACATGTTCGAGACTCTCCATATCAATCGGCTCGACGTCGTACCAGTTACGAGCCGACTTGAGCGTCACTTCGAGCGGAACCGACAACACGATCGCGTTCTCCATGTGCCGGCGTATTAGGCTCGCCGCCTCGGTCAAATCGCTCTTGCGCACTTCGAAGATCAGCTCGTCGTGTATTTGAAGGAGCATGGTCGCGTCGAGCCGGCTCTCCGCTAGCGCGCGATCGATTCGCACCATCGCGAGCTTCATGAGATCCGCAGCGCTCCCTTGGAGCGGAGCGTTCGTCGCCTCTCGCTCGGCCGCCGCGCGCAGCATATAGTTGCCCGATACCAGGCCCGGCATGTAGCGCCGGCGCCCGAGGAGGGTCGAAACGTAGCCGTTTCGACGACCGTCCTCGATGGTGCGCTCGATGTACGCCCGCACGTCGGGAAAGCGCGCAAAATAGGCGGTCGTGATCTCTTTAGCCTCGGCACGGCTGATTTCGAGCCGCTGGGCGAGCCCGAAGTCCGACATCCCGTAGAAGAGGCCAAAGTTGACGCTCTTGGCCATCCGCCGCTGATTTGGGTCGACGCGTTGCCCGGGCGCGATGCTAAAGATCTGTCGCGCGGTAAAATCGTGAATGTCCTGCGCCTCCTCGAAGGCGGTACGTAAGGCGGCGTCGCCGGAGAGATGGGCCATCAAGCGAAGCTCGATTTGGCTGTAATCGGCGGCGAGCAGCGCGTAGTCGTCGCTGCGAGCGACGAAGGCGCGCCGAATTCGCCGGCCCAGCTCGCCCCGAACCGGAATGTTCTGAAGGTTTGGATTCGTTGACGACAAGCGACCGGTGGCAGTCGCCGTTTGATTGAATTCGGTGCGCAACCGGCCGTCACGCGGATCGACCAGCGCTGGAATCACGTCGATGTACGTGTTCTTGAGTTTAGTAACCTCGCGCCATTCCAATACGAGCGTACAAATCGGATACTCGCGCGCCAGCCCCTGAAGCACTTCGACACCGGTCGCCCAGCCGGTCTTGGTCTTTTTGCCGCCCGGAATCCCGAGCTTTCCGAAGAGCACCTTGCCGAGTTGCTGCGGCGAGCCGATGTTGAACTCTTCGCCGGCGAAATCGTAGATGCGCCGCTGCAGACGCGCGGCCGCAGCCTCGACTTCCTCGCCGATTGCAGTAAGCTCGCGCGAATCGATGGTGACGCCGGCAGCTTCCATTGCGGCCAAGACCGGCGCGAGTGGAACCTCGACCTCTTGGTAAACGGCATGCTGATCGCGCGCTTCGAGTTCGGCGCGCGTTGCGGCAACCAGTTGAAATGCCGCATCGGCGTGTCCTGCAGCTTCGGCGGGAAGCTCGGCTCCGAGCAGCTGGGCGGCCGCGTCTTCGATATCCGCGAAGCCGCGCGCGGGATCGAGCAAGTGCGCGGCGATCATCGCATCGTCGCCGAAGCGCGCGTTGCGCACGCCGCCCTCGCGCATCGCATGCAGGAGCCGCTTCGCATCGTACGCGCCCGGCAGCGCGACGCTCTCGAAGATCCGCTCGAGGCTTTCGCGGACCTCCGCCTGTCCCAAAGCGCCGCGCAAAAAACTCAGGCCTTCGCCCGCTTTTGCGGTCACGCCGATTGCGTCGCCGCGGATTGCGAAGACTACCCTATCGAATTGTGCGAGCGTTTGCAGCTCGTGCGCGAGCCTTGCGAAGTCGGGAGGATCGACCGACGGCTCGTAACTGCGATAGTTACCGCTCAGCTTGGTGCTCTTCTCGAAGAGCGGCAGATCGCTGGGCGGCTGCAGCTTTGCCAGCAGCGTCTTAAACTCGAGATCGCTGTAGAGCCGGTAGAGTTCGGCGTTGGGCGGCTCGGCGTAGCGGCTCTGTTCCCAGTCGACCGTTAGCGGCAGATCGCGACGCACGATCGATACCGCGCGGCAGAGGCAGGCCTGCTCTCCGTATTGCTCGATCAACGCCTGCAGCTTCGGATTACCGGCGAGCGTCGGATCGGAAACGAGCGCGTCGAGCGATCCGGCCGCCTGTAAGAGTTTGGTCGCGGTCTTTTCACCGACGCCCGGAACTCCGGGAAGGTTATCGGACGGATCGCCTTTGAGACCGCGATAGTCGGGGAGCTGCCCGGGCTCCAGTCCGAAGCGCTCGCGGACCGCGGCCGGATCGTAGCGGCCGAGTTCGGTGATGCCGCGCCGCGTCGTCAGAACGGTGGTGCGCTCGTCGACGACCTGAAGCAAATCGAGGTCGCCGGTGACGACGATCGTCTGCTCGCCGGCCTCTTCGGCTTGACGCGCAAGCGTCGCAATCACGTCGTCGGCCTCTTGACCATCGATCTCGACGATCGGAATGCGAAAGGTTTCGAGGACCCGGCGCACGAGCGCGAACTGGCTGCGCAACTCGTCGGGCATGACACGCCGCTGCGCCTTGTATTCGGCAAAGAGCGCGACGCGCTCGGAGGGCATGCCCTTGTCGAAAGCGGCGAGAACGTGCGTCGGCTTCTCGTCGGCGATCAGCTTGTTGAGCATCATCGTAAAGCCGTATACGGCGTTGATCGGCACGCCTTTGCTCGTCGTAAGGCCGGGAAGCGCGAAGAACGCCCGATAGACCAGACCGTAGGTGTCGAGCAGCATCAGGGCCATCGTCGATCGCCCTAGCGCACGACGACCGTCGAGGACGCTGCGGTCACGCTGCCGTCGTCGGCGATCCCAAGAACCGAGAGGTCGTATTGACCGCTACGGACCGGCAACGCAACGGCGAGCCCGCCGGCGCTCGCTCGCGCAACCTGCCACGAAACCGCTTGCGTATCGGCTTGTGCGAGCGAAAGCGCAGGCGGCGGTTGGGTACGTCGCTCGAAGCCGAGTATTTGCGCGCGGTCGCCGGTCGAGTTGACCCATGGATGCCACGTCACCGATTCCGGCGCGCTGTTTTGGGTCGTCGTGACGCCGATCGCAAGCAGCGCAGGGGCCGAAATGAAGAGCGCGCTTCCCGACGGGGTGCCGCGGCTGATTCGCACGACGAACGTCCCCGCACCGACCGAGCTTCCACGAAACGAGACTTTAGCCGCTTCACCGGGCGCAAACTGCGCGCTTCCCAAAGCGAGTTGCTCGATTCGGGGACGCCCGGGAGCGGCGAGCGCGATCGGAACGGTGTTCCACTCCAAAGCGCCGTCGCGCACGAACGCGGCGCCGACGAGCAGCTCTCCCGCCGCGTCGATCGCACCCACTTGGGCGACGGCTCGTCCGCCTGAGGTCCTCACAACCCGCGTTTGAACGCCAAGAGCGCTCTCGAACGTGATCAGCGCGTCGCCTTGCGACCCAGCCGCACTCGCCTCGACGGCAATCTGATCGCCCGGACGGTAACTTTCTTGACCCACCGCAACGTGCACGCTTGGAGTGCCGCCGTCACTCGCCGTGGCGGCGGCCTGCGGATCGATTCGCACCTGAGCGACGTCGGTCGCGCGGCCGTCCCGATCGATCCATGCGCGCATGAAGTTCGTGCCGAGTTCCGGCGCACTGAAACTTCCTCGCGCGTGACCGTCTCCGTCCAGGGTGAGCTGCTGCCGCGCACCCGACGCGCCGTGCGTAAGGTCGACGGTGACGACCGCGCCTGCGAGCGGCTTCCCATCGAGTGTTTCCGCGTAAACATCGAAGCCGAGCGGCGTCCCGATGCTCTGCTCGGCATGGTCGACCGTCAAACGTATCGCCGCCTGCGCGGTCGGCACGATAACCCGCGTATCGGCCGTTGCGCCGCTCGCTTCGACGTGCACGCCGTAGGTCGAGCCAAGCTCGTCATTGGGATGCGGAACCTCCACCGTCGCGTTGCCGTTATCGTCGGTCCGCACGGTCGCGTCGAGCCAAGGCGCCGTTGCCCAGGGCGTGCCTTCAGGCAGGTCACCGACGTAGACGTGCGGCGATCTGACGACGATCACGCGAACGGTGCTGCCGCCCCGCGAAGCGTGAACCAGTAACGGCACGTCGCGAAGCGGATCGCAGGGACCGCTGCAGGCAGAACTGACGTCGAGCGAAAGGCCCGCCGCGTTTGCCTCAACGTCCAGCGTCGCGCCGCCGATTCCACCAGCCGCCTGCGCTAAGACGGCGTACTCACCGGAACCCGCGCTCGCGGGCAGAGCGAAGGCCGCCGAGAACGCTCCGGCGGCATCGAGCGGCACGCTGCTCTGAGCGACCGTGGCTGCGCCGTGACGAATTGAAACGATCGCGCTGCCGGTGCTGGCGCGTAGTACCCCGCGCGAGCGCGTTCGCGCGAAGCCGGCAACGCGTACGGTATCGCCCGCATGGACAACTGCCGATTCCGTTCGCACCCCGACGATCGTCGATGGAAACGGTGGCTGCGGAAGCAGGCTCAAGAACGCGTAGCTCTTTCCCCATTGCGCGAGCGCGAAGACCGGGCGGGACGACCGGTTCCAGCGCACGATGCCGTCGCCGTCTGTCGTCGCCGTGACGAAGCCGCGGTTGACGACGAAAAGGACGCGCATCCGCGCGAGCGGCATGCCCGTTCCGAGATCGGCTGCGTAAAGGAGCAATCCGCTCGGCGTTTCCTTGGAGATGAGCCCGACGCGCGAGCGATTGATCCAAACCTGCTCGCCGACGTTTCCCCGCCGCGCTTCGACGACGAAGAAGCCCTCGCGCGTGCCGAGCGGCACGTTGACCGTGCTCGATTGGAACTGATACCCGCCCGGAGGAGTGAACGTAAACGAAAGCACGGGACGCCGCGACGGCGTCACGATTGCGCGCGAACTAAAGTTCGCGCCGGCAGTCAGCACGTCGGCCGGATCGACCTGAAAGACCGAGAGTGCGACCGGTGCGCTTGAGTAGGTGTCCAGGCGAACTGCAGCGGCCTTCCACGGGGCGCTCGAATCGGCCGCGAAGAGTTGGAAATTCGCGTCCAAGCGGTGCAGGTCGACGATCGGCCGCTCGGCCCAAACGGGCACCACGTTGACGCCGGCGATCAGAACTCCGGCAGCGAGTAAACGAGGGAGCCGCATGCGTTTGCGCTGCTTCGGCAGGTCGAAGTCCGAAGCCCGCGTATTGCAGCAGCGTGGACGAACAGGCTGCCGGAGAACGACCCACCTCGACGCGCTGCCGCTTCTGCGGCTTCGAAGAGGGCGCGAGCGATGCGAAGAACGTTCGCGATAAGGCGCACTTTCAAGTCGTCGTCGCCTGCGGCTCGTGTGGCCATCCGTTCGCCGTTCTTTCGCGCAACTAGTGGCCGGTAACGGGACGACCGCGCGCCTTGCGGCGGCCGCGCTCGCCGCGCTTTTCGTGACGACCGGCGCGCGAGCGCTTGGCGC
>JBAUMX010000081.1:0-30843 GCA_049578945.1 Candidatus Cybelea sp.
GCGCAGAGCCGTTCGATCAGCTCGACGCCGGCGACCCGTTCGCGCAACGGCGCGCCGCGCCGCCGCGCAACCGCCAGCAAACCGACCGTATCGCAGAGCGAGAGTGCCGATTCATTTACGATCGAGCGAAACCCGGCATCGCGCTGCGCGTGCACGACCATCTCCGTTCCCAGCGTCACGATCTGTGCCCCGCGACCCTCTGCGGCGAATGCGAGGATCCGAGCTGCGGCCTCCTGCGCATCGATTAGATCGAGCCGGCACCCTAGTATTTGCACCGAGTTCACCGCGACTCTACGGCCGGTGATGCATATGGCGCGATCAACGGCTGCAGCCGCTCGGCGACGCCGGCGGGCATTGCGTCGAGTGGGAGACGGCATTCGCCGGCTTTAAACCCAAGCTGACGCATCGCCCATTTGATCGGGATCGGGCTCGTCGTGGCAAATAGCGCATCGATCAGCGGCAAAAGGGATGCGTGAATCTCCGCCGCTTCGTCGACGCGACCGTCGCGGAAGGCCTCAAGCATTGCGCGATACTCGCGCGAGCAGAGATGCGAAGCGACCCCCACGACGCCATCGGCACCGAGCGCGAGACAGGGCAGAAAGAGGTGATCGTCACCGGCCCATACGACGAGCTGCTTCGGACGCTCGCGCAAGATCGTGCCGATCTGCTTGAGATCGCCGCTCGACTCCTTCACGCCCACGACGTTGGAGTCGCGCTGCGCAAGTTCGATAAGCGTCTCCGGAAGCATGTTGACGCCGGTCCGGCCGGGAATATTGTAGACGACCACGGGCAGTTGCGTCGCGCGAGCGATTGCACCGAAGTGAGCCAGCATTCCACTCTGCGTCGGTTTGTTGTAATACGGAACGACGGCAAGGATCGCGTCTGCACCCGCCGATGCGGCATCTTCTGCGGCCGCGACCGATTCGCGCGTCGAGTTGGTGCCGGCATTCGCCACGACCACGGCACTGCTGCCGACGGCGTCTTTGACTGCTTTCCAGAGTGCGATGCGCTCGCGCGGGTCGAGCGTCTGGCCTTCGCCGGTCGAACCGGCCACGACCAACCCGTCGTTTCCGCGATCGACGAGCCAGCGCGCCAGCCGCTGCGCTTCCGGCAGATCGAGCTCGCCGAGCGCGTCGAACGGCGTCACCATCGCCGTGAGTATCGAGCCAAGCTGCGCGTTCAAAGTGGCGAACCCCCTCCAAGTCCGAACTGCTCGTGAACGGCCCGCTCGGCACGCGTGACGTGGTCGTCAGGTACGAGAACCGAGATCGTCACGTTGCTGTCGGTACAGTGAATGATCTCAACGTCGGCTCGCGAGAGCGCATCGACGACGCGGTGGACGACGCCGGGCGTCAGCCGCATCCCGGTGCCGACGATCGAAAGCTTCGAACACCCTTCGCGCACGCGAACGGCGATATTCAGATCACCGAGCAAGCGCCGCAGCTCGTTTCCGCGGTCGCCTTCAACAACGAATGCGACGCCGGCTTGATTGATCGTGACCTGATCGATCGAGATCTCCGCTTGGGCCACTCGCCGGAACATTTCGAGCTCGGTCTCCATTCGACGCTTCGGTGATTCGATGTCGCCGCGAATAACCCGCACCCACGTTACCCGTCCCGTCGAAGTTACGCCCGTCACCGGACGTTCCTGGCCGGCACTCTCGTCGACGAGGGTGCCACGATCGGTGCGCAGCCCCTTCACGGTGTAGTTCGTGCCGGTGCGGCTCGCGTATTCGGCCGCCTTATGGTGCATTACCTTCGCTCCGCTGCTCGCGAGTTCGGTCATCTCCTCCAGCGAGGCGCGCTCGATCGTCCGCGCGTTCGGGACGCGCCGCGGGTCGGCCGTCATCGCGCCGCTTACGTCGGTGTAGATGTCGATGCGTTTGGCCTCGAGCGCGTGCCCGAGGGCTATCGCAGAGAGATCAGTGCCACCGCGCCCCAGCGTCGTGACGGTTCCGTCCTCGGCCGCGCCTTGAAATCCGGCGACGACCGGAACGAGGTCGCGATCGAGCAGCTCGACGACCGCGCCCGGCTCGACGCGCAGAATCGTCGCGTCGCCGTGACGAGCGTCGGTCACGATGCCGGCCTGCGCGCCGGAGAGCGCGACCGCCGCGATACCTTCGGCGGCGAGCTCGTCGGCGAAGACGGCCGCCGTGATAAGCTCGCCGCACGCCATCAGCAGATCCGCGTTCGAGCTTCCCGTGCGACCGTCGACGAGCGAGAGCAACGCGTCGGTCGCATACGCCTGTGGAAAGCGCCCCATCGCGGAGACGACCGCCACCGTAGCGTAACCGGCATCGCGTGCTTCACGCACCCGCCGATACGCAATCGTTCGGTCTTCGCGCGTTGCAACCGACGTTCCACCGAACTTCAAGACCGCAACGCCGGCAGCAGCCTTCATGCCGCTACGTAGCCTTTTCGGAGCAGCAGCTCGAGAATCTGCACGGCATTCGTTGCCGCCCCCTTACGAAGCTGGTCACCGACGCACCACAACGCAAAATGACGGTCGTCCTCGAAGCGGAGGCGAGCGACGTGCACTTTGTCGGTTCCCTCGACTTCGCGCGGCGTAACGATCGCGTCGCGGTAAAAGACGATCCCGGGCGCCGCTTCGAGCGCAGCGGCCAACTCCTCTCTGGAAGTCGCGCGGTCCGTTTCGAGAAAGACGGCTTCGCTGTGGGCCGTTCGAACCGGAACGCGAACCGCGGTGGCGCTAACGATCAACGCAGGTAAATCGAGCATCTTTCGCGTCTCGTCGCAAACTTTGCGCTCCTCCGAGCTCCAGCCGCTCGCATCGATCGAGCCGACCTGGGGAACGACGTTGCGCGCCAGCGGTCGCGGGAAGATGACGGGGTCGGCTTCGCGGTCGCCGGTCGCCAGCGCCCGTTCCCCGGCGAGCAACTCGTCGAGACCGGCACGCCCTGCGCCGCTCGCAGCCTGATAGCTCGCAACGTGCACCGATCGCAGCCCCGCCGCGTCCCGGATCGGGCGCAGCGCGGTGCAAAGCACGATCGCCGTGCAGTTAGCGACCGGAAAGAGCCGGTGCTCGGCGCGCAGCGCGTCGGCGTTTACGTCGGGCACGATCAGCGGAACGTCCTGCCGCATTCGAAACGTTGCGCTGTTGTCGATCACGATTGAACCGCGTTCCACCAGAGCGGGCGCATATTTCTCGCTGGCGTCTTCGCCGCCGGCGAAAAAGACGACGTCGAAACCACGCAGCGCGTCGTGCGAAGCGGCCCGTACGTCGAGCGACGCGCCGCGAAAAGATACCGCGGCGGAGCGCTCGCGCGAGGCGAAGGGACGCAGCTCACCGATGGGCAGGTCGCGCTCCTCGAGCACTCGGAGGATCGTCTCGCCGACTGCGCCGGTGGCGCCGACAACGGCAACGTTCATTCCAGATTCAGTCCGATCGAAAGCCCGCGCATATAAACAACCGCATGGACCGCCGCGATCATCCCATGAACAAAGGAATCGCGGGAGAGCGAGTCGTGGCGAATCGTGAGCAGCTCACCCGGGCCGCCGAAGATAACTTCCTGGTGAGCAAGTAGACCGGGAAGCCGAACGCTGTGAATCGGCGGTTCTTTGCCGGCGACCCGCTCGATGAGATACGCGGTCTCCCTCGCAGTTCCCGACGGTTTGTCCTTCTTGGCGGCGTGATGCAGCTCGATGATCTCCGCAGTGGGAAAGTGGCGCGCCGCTTCTTGCGCGAAGCGCATCATCAGCATCGCACCGATTGAGAAGTTCGGCACGATTAGGGCGCCGGTGTTCCGCGCGCTCGCCATCTCGCCTAGCGCGGCGCGTTGCTCCTCGCTCCAACCGCTCGCAGCGACGACCGTCGGCAAGCCGCGCGCCACGGCCGCAAGCGAAATCTCGTAACTAGCGGGCTGCGTCGTGAGATCGAGCAAGACGTCGGGATTGCGCTCAAAGACCTCGTCGAGCGACGATACGATGGCCTGCTGTGGGTCGGCGGTGCGCGCCAGACCGCAGCAGTACAAGCCCTGGTGTTGCAGCGCCTCGCGCGCAACGCTCCCCATGCGCCCGTTTGCGCCGGCAACTGCAACGCGTAACTGTTCAGCCATCGTTACACGGCGGAAGGATCAGATTTTTTCGAGCGGCGCGTATTTCAGCATGAGCATTTTTTGGCCCACGTTGGGAAAGTCAATCGTCACCAGGCCGTCGCCGCCTGCGCCGACGATGCTTTCGATCCGTCCTTCTCCCCACTTCGGGTGGCGCACGCGGTCGCCGCCTTTGAGCCCAAGGTGCACGCCCGCACCGGCCGACTCATGAATCGCGACTTCGCGCCAGCGTCCGCCGGCGGGACGCGGCAACGGCACGCTATCGCTCTCGAGCACGTCGACTGCCGGCATCTCCTCCAAGAATCGCGACTTCGGATACGCGTACGTATTACCGAAGAGCGCACGCCGGGCGGCGTAGGTTAGAAAGAGCCGATCGATGGCGCGAGTGACGCCAACGTAGGCGAGCCTTCGTTCTTCTTCAAGCTCCTCGGGTTCGGTCAACGTGCGGCTATGCGGAAAGACACCTTCTTCCAGCCCCGTCAAAAAGACGCTCGGAAACTCCAAACCTTTGGCGCTGTGCAGCGTCATCAGCGTCACATACGATGCGTCTTCCTCGAGCGCATCGAGATCGCTGACCAGCGCGATGTTCGCCAAAAACCCGGCCAGCGAAGGATCGTCGTCGGAAGTTTCGTATTCACGCGCCACGCCGACGAGCTCCGAGAGGTTCTCCAGCCGTACTCTCGCGTCGTGGGAATCCTCGCTTTGCAGCTCGCGGACGTAGCCTGAACGTTCCATTACCGCGACGAGCAGGTCGGAGACCGCCGCGCTCTCGGCAAACGTACGCAGCTCCGCAATCAACTCCGCGAAGCGTTCGAGCTCCTTCAGCTTCTTCGGCACCGCCGTGCGCAAGAGATCGCTACTAAAGATCGCCTCGCCGACGGAGGTGCGCGAAGCGTTCGCCGCCTGGACCAGCGCCGCGAGCGTCTGTTGGCCGATACCGCGACGCGGCACGTTCACGATTCGCTTGAACGCGAGCGCGTCCGACGGGTTTACGATGTAGCGCAAGTAGGCGACGACGTCTTTGACTTCGGTTCTCGCGTAAAACCCGACACCGCCAACGACACGATAAGGAATGCCTTCTGCGAGCAGCGCCTCTTCAAAGACGCGCGACTGCGCGTTCGTGCGGTACAGCACGACGAAATCGCGATACGCCGCGCCGTCGCGAACCATGCTCTTGACCTTCTCGACGATGTATCGTGCTTCGTCGCGTTCGGTCGCGGCCGGATAAAGCGTGATCGGCTCACCCTCGCCGCGCGTAGTGAAGAGCCGTTTCGGCTCGCGCGAGCGGTTGTTCGCCACCAGGCTGTTGGCGGCTTCGAGAATCCGGCTCGTGCTGCGATAGTTTTCTTCAAGCTTGAAAATCTTGGCGCCGGGGAAGTCCTCCTCGAACCGAAGGATCATGCGATAGTCGCTACCGCGCCAAGAATAAATCGATTGATCGTCGTCACCCACGACCGTCACGTTGCCGTGATATCCCGCTAACAGAGCGATCAGCCGATACTGCGCGGCGTTGACGTCTTGATACTCGTCGACCAGGATGTACTCAAACCGATGCTGGTACTTCTCGCGCGTATCTTTGTCGCGCTCGAGCAGATCGATCGTCCGAACGATCAGGTCGTCGAAGTCCAGCGAGTTCGACTCGGAGAGCCGCCGCTGGTACTCGGTATAAACGTTAGCGATACGCTCGCCGGCGAAGGACGTCTGACTCTGCGCGTATTGCTCCGGCCAAATCAAGGCGTTCTTGGCTTTATCGATCTCTGCGAGGCAGGCGCTCGCCGAAAGATGGCGCTCGTCGTAATCGAGATCGTCGAGAATCTCTTTGACGAGCTGGCGCTGGTCGGAGTCGTCGATGACCGCAAAACTCCGGCCGATCCCAATGCGCGTTCCGTCGCGCCGTAGAATGCGCACGCACATCGAGTGAAACGTGCCGACCCAAAGGTCGCGTGCAACCGGGCCGACCATTGCCTGGAGCCGTGACTTCATCTCGCCGGCCGCCTTGTTCGTAAAGGTTACCGCTAAAATGCGCTCGGGTGCGGCTCGCAACTCGCCGAGAAGATGCGCAACCCGATGCGTCAAGACGCGCGTTTTGCCGCTTCCGGCGCCGGCGAAGATCAAAACCGGACCATCGGCTTGCTGAACGGCGGCTGATTGCACGTCGTTTAGGACTTCCGTTTGAAGCAGCATTTATAGCGATTCGCCGAAAAAGTCGTCGTTGCCTGTTTGACGACGCGTATTGCGACATTTGCCGCAAAGGTTAGCGAACGGCGCGAAGCACCCGAGCCCGGCGGGCTGCCATCGCAAAGGCCGCCGAGAGCAACGCGAGTGTGGACTCGGCACCCATGTTGGCATTCACCGAGTCTTCCGACAAACCGTCATAGCATCCGCCGCCATTGGCCATCGTGACGCCGCGCGAATTCTTTCCGTAGTACCACTCGACTGCGAGCTCGGCGGCGGCAACGTGGCCTGCGTCACCGGTCAGGTCGAAGGCCGCGAGCTCGGCATCGACCATCGCGCATGCCTCCAGCGGCTGCTGCGCGTAGCGCGCTCGCGGCCCGGCGCGGACATACCATCCCTCGTTTCCGATCGGGACGTGGACGCCGTTTTCGGTCGTCACGCTTTCGTAGAAGGCCAGCGCAGCGAGCCCCGCTTCGCCATATCGCGGCTCTTGGAGGACGTGGCCGGCTCGGAGCAACGCCTCAGGCAACCGTGCATTGTCGTAGGTCATCCGGTCCTCGAACCATGGCCATTGAGCGTCGGCGTTTGTCTCGTACGAAGCGAGAATCTCGCCGGCAAGGTAGCGCAGTGCATCAGAGTATCTCGCAGCCTGGAGCGCGTTGAGCGCGTGGGAGAATCCAAGTGCGGCGTACGCGCGCGAGCGGATGTATTCCAGCGATTCGAGCGAGGGGATGGTTCGGTCGAGAAGCGCGGTGCAGACGCGGCGCCACCTCTCGGTCGGCGCGTTCGCGACGCCGTAGCCGAGCGCCCAGATCGCGCGCCCGCAACTATCGTGCGTCCCGATCTCGTCGAGCCACCGCCGATCGTAGTCCATGAAGTTGTGAAACCGGCCGTCGTCGAGCTGTGCGTGCTGGAGAAATGCGAGATACGTCGATGCCAAACGTTGGCTCAGCTTGTCGGAGGGCGAAAGACGCAGGTGCGCGAGGACGACCATGAAGGCGCGCGCTACGTCGTCCGTGCAATACCCGAACTTTCGATTGGGCACGTTCTCGAGTGCGTGCTGAACGACGCCGACGTCATCGGAAAGCACCGCCAAATAATCGAGCGGCGGAATCGCCGCAACCGTGCGTGTTTTAGGCAGAGGTCACCAGCTCGAGCGGATCTCGCGGAGCGAGTTCGCTAAAGAGCGCACCGTATTGCGCCGAGACGTGGGGCCAGGTCATCTGCCGCCCGAAGCGATAAGCGCGACGCTCGGTGGCGCGCCGCAGCGCGGGATCGTCGAGCAGCATGTTTAGCCGCGACATGATCGACGCGGCGTCGCGGAAGTTGCATAAGAACCCGCGGTTGTGCGCGAGCAGTTCCTCCGCGTAAAGGTACGGAGTCGAGACGATTGCTTTCCCGCAGCCGACCGCGTAGGCGAGCGTGCCGCTTGCGATCTGGGCAGGATTGAGGTAGGGGGTGAGATAGATGTCGGTCGCCGCGAGGTAACTGACGACCTCGTCGAAGTCGAGATACTTGTCGACCAGCTGTACGTTGTAGTGCAGGCCGTACTCGTGGACCATCGAGTGGAGCGATTCGCGGTACGATTCACCTTCATTACGACGAACGACCGGATGCGTTTCACCCAAAATAAGGTAGAGCGTCTCGGGGTGCCGTTTGACGACGCCGCGCATCGCCTCGATCGCGTACTCGAGCCCCTTCCCGCGGCTGATCAATCCGAACGTGGAGATAACGGTACGCTGACCGATGCCGAACGAAGCCTTCGCGGCATGCGTCTCTTGAAACGGCACGTCAGGTACACCGTGGTGAATCACCTCGAGGCGCGCGGGATCGATGCCGTAGACATCCTCGAGCAGGCTTTGCCCGGTCACCGATAGCGCCACCACTTTGTTCGCGTGTTTGCAGAGCTCGCGCGTCACGCGTAAATAGGTTTCATCCGGTTCGGGCAGGACCGTGTGCAAGGTCAGGACGATCGGCTTTTCGAGCGCGCGCATAAAGTCGACGAGCCATTCGCCGCGCTCGCCGCCGAAAAGACCATATTCGTGCTGGATATTTACCAGCTCGACCGGGTAAGCGTTGAGGAATTCGGCCGCAGCGAGATAACTGCCATGCCGATCTTCAGCGATGCGTCCGACGACCTCGGGCGGATAGCGCCGGACTTCCGCTCCGGGTTCGTCGATCGCGATTACCGGGCTCGAAAGGCTGAACGCGCGGTCATACGCGTCAACCATATCTTTGGTAAACGTCGCGATTCCGCATTCACGCGGCGGATATGAACCCAAAAACAAGGCTCGCGGTGGCTGCATTTATTCGACGGACTCCTTGACTTCAGGACCATAGTCTACCCCGGGGGGGATGCAGCGTAAACCGAGCATGTCTTTGCTAGCCAGCTACTTCTTCGGCAGGGGAGCCCAGCCGAGCACCCGGTTGAAGGACCGCCCCGGGCTCAACGGTGACGTCGTGGCCGATCACGGCCCCCTTGGCGATGAGCGCCTTCGCGCCGATCGTGACGCCGCTAGCGAGAATCGCTTCCTCTATAATGGCCCCCGCGCCGACGCTGACGCGCTCCCAGAGCACCGATTCGCGGACCGTTGCATCGCTGCCGATGCTGCAGCCTCTCCCCAGAACGACGTTGGGGCCGATTCGGGCGCTGGCGTCTACGACGACGTCGGCGGCCGCATGGACGGGCGGTATCACGCCGGGATGCCCCCGCAACGCGTCGCTGCCGTCACCATGAATGCCGGGCTCGACCGCGAACGGCATTGCACCGCTAAGCATATCGCGATGCGCGGCGAGGTATTGCTCGGGCCTTCCCAGATCGAGCCAGTAGTCGTCGGTGGTGTAAGCGTAGATCGCTTTGCCCTTTGCGATAACCTCGGGAAACGTCGCGCGCTCGATCGAAACTTTTTCGTTCGGCGGTATAAAATCGAGAATTTCTCTTTCCAGCAAATAGGTTCCGGCGTTGATTTCGTCCGTTGGCTCCTGCCCTTTCGGCGGCTTTTCGACGAACGCCGTAACGCGGCCGTTCGCATCGTGGACGACGCATCCAAACGGCGACGGATCCTCGACGCGAATGAGATGCAGCGTCCCGATGCCGCCCTTTTCGTGATGGTATTCTCGCATAGCTCGCAGCTCGAGACTCGTCAGAATGTCTCCGTTAAGCACGAAGAACGGTCCGTTGATGTGCTGCTCGACGTTCTTGATAGCGCCGGCAGTGCCGAGCGGCGTCGCCTCGATCGCGTACGTCACCTTCATGCCGAACTCCGACCCGTCGCCGAAGTAATCGACGATCGCTTGCGGCATATAGCCCGCCGCCAGAATCACCTCGCGGATCTCTGCAGCGTATAGCCGCTCGAGCGTACGAGCCAGAAAGGGTACGTTCATGATCGGGACCATCGGCTTGGGCGTGCCGTAGGTGAGCGGCCGCAGCCGCGTTCCCTCGCCCCCAACCAAAACGACCGCCTGCATAAGGCTATATTGTATATCCATCACGTTTTGCCTTGTGACGCGCTTCAAACCCATTCGTCATCCTTGGCGAAGCACCCGTAGGCGCGCAGTCGAAGGACAGCGCTTAGCGCGCTGCTTACACCGTGCCACGCTGATTGGCGTCGAAGCGTGGCACGCCTTTGTATTTCGACTTTTTTAGAATGCCATACAGTTGGCACATTAATTGCCTAGCATTGATGCATGCCAAGAAAACTTTATGACTGGAATGCAGTTCAACGGCACCACGACGAAGGTCGTGGCTTCGTCGATTGCGCACAAAGGTTTGGTTTCACTTATCAAGCCTGGGCTAAAGCAATTAAACGGGGTAAGCTTCGTCTCGAACAGTCGCGATTCGATGACCGTCGGCGCTAATATGACTGGGCAGAGATTCAAGCCTATTATCACAGTGGCGCCACCTTCAGAGAATGCAAAGCGAAGTTCGGCTTTCACGCCGGAGCGTGGATGAAGGCTGTTCGGCGTGGCGAAGTCAAACCACGACCCGTGGGCAAGTAGCTAGAAGGGTTGCTGCGTACCGGTAAAAGTCGGTACAATAATCAAGCACCGGCTGATTCGAGCCGGGCTTCTTGAGAACGGTTGCGAGAAATGCGGTCTCTCGGAATGGCGAGGGAGGCCGCCTACCGCACATATCGACCACATCAACGGGATCAGAAGCGACCACCGGCTCGAAAACTTACGGATGTTATGCCCCTAACTGTCACAGTCAGACAGAGACCTATGGCGGACACAACGCGCGCCGCCACAGGTGCTTGCAAGAGGCGACACAAACCGTGTAGTATAGCGGTCCCTATGATCCCGGGTAGTTCAGCTGGAAGAACGGCGGCCTCTGAAGCCGCATGTCGGTGGTTCGAGCCCATCCCCGGGAGCCATGGCCCCATCATCTAGAGGCCTAGGATGCCGCCCTCTCACGGCGGTAACGCGGGTTCGAATCCCGCTGGGGCTACCAAAATCATCGTTTTACTGTAAGGGTTTTTGCAACACTGCGAGGCTCCGTGTAACATTCGTGTAACGCCGGAGCCTCTTTCATTCCTAACCCACCAGGCTACCGAAGGCGCTGGCTGCCTCGGCGTCCCGGTCGCCGTAGACCTGGAGGTAACGGGATGCCGTCACCCCGATCGATGCATGACCCGAGCCGGTTGGAGACCCACTTCAAGGGGGACGCCCGCCTTAGCGCAGAGGCTTGCGTGCGTATCGCGCAAGCCGTGCAGCCTGATAAGCGTGACCTACGCCCGTTTGATGCACGCTTGCACTGCACGACCGAAGTTCCACGGGTTAACAGCCGAGCCGTCCGCCTGAGCGAATACTAGGTCCTGGTCATTGTATGACTCTCCCAGGGCCTGGCGTTCTTTCTCCTCGTTCCCTGGCGGTTCGATTTCGCTCCCGAGAGTGACGCCTAACGCCGATCGCGAGCTCGAAGCGGGTCGGCTCCGACCCTTCGACGCCGATCGCCGCCACTGCGATTCGTGCTCGTCCTGTGTAACGCGAGCTTAAAGGGTACCTCGGGTTCGTGATACAGGGGAGAACAGTCTAGAGATCGACGCGCAACGCCCCGTCGTTCGGTACTACTGCCGGCTAAACGGCTATTACTTGATCGACGAATTCGTCGAGATCGAGGGCGACCGTAAGTGCTCGCGTCCGGTCCCTATGAAGCGCTCACTATTAGCTACGCGCTTAGGGGATTTGGGCGATGGCGAACGCCGGGCGTGGGGTGGGGTTAAAGTGGCAGGGCGATTCCGACTCGAAGGGGACGCCCATGGAGTATGGTCTCAACTTTAATCGCCGACGTTTCCTTGGCGCAACGGTGATGACGGCAATTGCCGCCACGCTCGGTTCGATCGATGCCGTTAATGCTCAAAGTGCTTACAATGATAGGAGAATTGCGATGGCCAGCCCGCCGCCCTCTGAAATCCAAACCCTAATTGAGAATCTCATCAACGGCTTCAACACCCAGAACACCGAACTATTTCTCAGCGTCTTTGACGAAAACGCGATCATCATTGACGGCATTGCACCCTACCGCTGGTTGAACCCCGATGCTCCGGCCAATTGGCTCGCTGACGTAGAGAAATGGCGTAAGGATCTCGGCGTGACCTACGAGCATCTGTCGTACGAGATGGGGTTCTGGAATGTCGAGGGGTCTTATGCGTACGCCGTCATCACGGGTACCCTTACGGTAACGATTAAGGGTCAGACGGCCGCTCGGACCGGCACCCTAGCGTTCACGTTCTCGAAGCAACGTAACATATGGAAAATCGGGGCGCAGGCCTGGGGGCGTACGTCGTAGCGAGTTCAGGAACCCGTACCCTATCGTTAAACGGACGTTTAAGCCTGGCTTCGCGTGGCCCGGCGGCCGTAGTTGCCGACCTAGTGGCAGCTTTGCACTTGTACGATTCGGGATGGGACGCACCGGCCGTCGTGATGCTGAAGACCGTGCCGCCCCCAGCTTCATCTGCTTTGCTCCTTTCGTGTACGCGTCAGGGGTTTCGGAGTTTTGGTCGCGTCATGGGTTAGCTTAGCCCGCTACCGACCGCGGCGGCAGTGCTAGCAGACGTAAGTGCCGTTTACTGCGCATTCATCGAGGTTGCCCTAGGCTGAGTGCTACACCGCCCGGCTCTGCGAGATGAGCGCGCCCGTGCGTAACGTGTTTCGCGATCATACTTCCAGTAGGATAGCTCCAATCTCCCACTCCCCCTGGCTCCGCGCCGCACCCCGAGACGGGACAGCCGCGAGGCTGGAAATGCCACGCTCCCAAGATCTCTTTACCCGCGAACCAATATTGCGAAATAGCATCATAAAGCGTGCGCTTCAGCCGCGTGACGCCAACCACTTGCGCAGAGCTTCCGGTTATGTCGAGTCGATCGATCTGGAGCCCGTCGCCCGCGTGGCGGTGTATGCCAAACCCCAGCGTGACGTAACGCCCGTCCCACTGAACCTCGCCGACAGCTTCAGGCGGCTTATTGAGCGTGATCTGCTTGAACGAGGTCCCCCCCTTCGGCAGTTCGGCGAACGTGACACCGCGCCTGAACACACCGTCCGCGAAGATGTTTCCCATATCATCGTAGCCGACGCCGTAAAAGTTTACGCCTGGATCTCTGAAAGCGGTCCGGCTCCCCGAACCGCCGCTAAAAATCAACAACGTGCCCGTGTCGGAGTTGCCGACGCTGACGACGGCCAGGTCACCACTGTTTGGATCGACCGAGCATGCTTGTGGTTGTTCATTGCCAACCTTCAATGTTGCGACAACACTTGTGCTACCATGCGCAAACTTGAGGATCTCGCCCTTCCAGACGCGGCTCTTGAAGCTGTAGCTGTATGTAACAAAGATATTGCCGGCACCGTCGGCGCACTCGCTGGAAACGTATGACCCTTTGGCGCCCATCCACGAGCCGACAAATCGACCTTCCGGAAATGTGTAGACGTTAATGCTGGCGGTGAAACAGAAGGTGCCACAACCGAGAATGTAGCCGGCGTAAACAAAGTCCGCCTTTTTCGTCGAGGGCATGGCTGATCCGTCGAGAACGATCGGTCTTGAGGGGTTCGTTTGCGCCAAATGCGTGCTAGTCGGAGGCGATGCCGCTTGCAGTCCGCCACACCCAACAAGCAATATAGCGGCTGCGCAAACACTCAACGCATAGCGACTTAGATTCACATTCTTCATATGCCGTTGCTCCTTTGGAAGCTGTTGCGTCCGTTCTCGCGCCGAGAGTAACTAGAAAGCGCCGAGGCCGTTGGGAGTGCCCCATCCGGCCGGCCCGGAGTAAGTAAAATACTGTCCGGTTCCGGCGGTGCAAAGATAGCTTCCGCCGCAGCGCCCGTTGGCACCCTCGCTAATGGTGTGCAGATACTTCTTTCGCTGCTGATTCGTTAGGGTCCAGAATTTCTTGCCGGCGTGTTGCGAACTGACGTTGCCGGCAAGAGCGAAGACGCTGGCGATCAGGGGTGTCGCGACGCTGGTGCCGCCAATCGTGAACCAGCCGCTACGTGAGCCGTATGAGTCGTACTCCGCAACGCCGTACGCGACGGCGGCGACGTCGTTCTGCGTCCGTGACGTGCAGCTCGGATCGTGCTGCCATGACGGCTTTGCAACACCGGTCGCACAACCGCCACCGGTCCAAGGCCAGACGATTTCCTTGTATTTCGCGCCCTTCTTCGCAAGATACGTGCCGCCGACCGAAACGACATTAGGGAACTCTGCGGGCGCAAATGAACCGTAGTTAGAGTCGCCCGCGGCGGCTACGTAAACTACGCCTGGACTGTCAAATTCGGATTCGGTGACCGCGCCCGATGTCCAGCTGTTGCTGACGATGTGTGCGCCAAGCGTAACCGCTTCGTTTTCGGCCGTACCGAGGTTGCTACCGCTATTATCGTTCGCCTCGATCAGATAGATCGTGCACTTCGGACAGGCGGCGGAAACCATCTCCACGTCGAGATCGATTTCGAAACACCAGCCACTCTGATTGCCATAGCACTCCTGAGGGTAGTTGCCTTGCTGCCCTTCTTGATTGTATTTTGTAAGGTTTGCCGGCGGCAGCCCGAAGTACGAACGATATTCTGCCAGATCCGAAGCGACGTTCGGGTTGTCGTACGCGTCGACGATCGCGACGATCTGACCCGAGCCTTTCGACGAGGACGGTAAGTGGTACGCCGCCTGGAGGTCGGAAGGGCCCCAGCCCGCTAGGTCCGGCCGCACTCCCGTTTTGATAATGATGACCCCGCACCGCGACGCATCCTGACTGGGCTGCGGACAGGCCCGCCGTCCTGGTGGGCTAGCCTGTCGCTGGGAGGTTGCCCCGTTCGCCGCACCGGGTTGCTGCGTCATGCTCGGGATGATTTCGCCGCACGACGTGAGCAAAATTCCAGATGCGGCCGCTCCGAGCAAAACCCGTAAACGTTGCATTGCAATTCTTCCTTCAGTGGAGTGTGATGAGTCCCGGCACGCCGATCCCCCGAGTGATCGTCGGCGTCGTACGCTTGCCATCGGCCGTATAGGTCGTGACTGAGCCGAAACCGCCCTTGTCGCCTGGGCCGAATTGGTTCGCGACGTAGATATTACCGCTTATATCGACTGCTACGCCGGAAGCGTTTACTACCCCGGCGCTGATGGTCGGTGTTGTGGGATCTCCATCTGCCGTAAACGTGGCTACGAATCCGCTGTTATGAGGTCCGCCATCATGGTTTGCTACGTAGATCTTTCCGTTCGCATCCACGGTGACGTCGTATGGCGAGTCCAGACCTGTGATCGTCGGCGTCGTCTGCGTTCCGTCCGGTTTGTACGTCGTCACCGTATTATTGAAAGCGTTTACGACGTAGATCTTGCCGTTTGAGTCGATAGCCAGGCCGGCGGGCCCGTCTACTCCAGTTGTGATCGTCGGCGTTGTTCGCGTTCCATCTGGTTTGTACGCCGAGACGTAGCCGGAGCCACTATAGTTGTTGAAGTTACTGATGTAGATCTTGCCGCGCTTGTCCACCAGAACGCCTACCGGGTAAGCTATCCCATCGGTGATCGTTGGTGTACTTTGCTTCCCATCCGGCGTGTAGGTGGTCACATTTCCGCCAGTATGAGGGAGAGTGTTTGTAACGTAGATTTTGCCGGCCTTATCGACCGCCACGCCGAAGGGCGCAACGATGCCGGCGGTGATCGTCATTGCCGGCTTCCCGTCCAGGCCGTAGGCCGTTACATTGTCCCCGCCTAGGTTTGCGACATAGATCTTGGAGGCAGGGGAACTCTCCCTCTGAAGCGCGCTACTGCTCGCGGTAGGCGCCTTTGTGAGCGGGTTAGTCGCCGTTCCCGCGTTACACGCTCCAAGCAACACCGCCGGCACGAGAGCCGGTAGCGCAACAATACCGATCCGGAAACGCAAGCGTCTCATTTTGAAAGCTCCCGTCGTAGAGACAGCCCTATTGATGCGTCCTATGCTACCGCCACCCGCAGGTCGGCGGAAGGTACAATGGAACACCTTATCCGCACAGTTGGAGTATCGTGGAAGCCTGAGGAGGCCATACGACCGCTCGCGAAGCTGGCTAACCGGATGGGAGACGAGAGGCGGGGACCCGACTCATCGGACTTCGGGGCACTCCTGCGGCATTATCGGCTCGCCTTAGGGCTTTCACAAGGAGCTCTCGCCGAGCGCGCTCGCCTCAGCCTCCGGGGAGTCAACGCACTGGAGCGTGGCCGTCGCCGCGCGCCGCAACGCGAGACGCTCGAGTCGCTAGCGGGAGCGTTGGCGCTGAACACCGAGCAGCGCCGAGCGTTCGAGATGACAGCTACGGCGCATCCGCGCGTGCCGCGTCGTCGGGGCACAGGTTCAGTCACGGTCGGGCCTTGGCCGAGCGGTTCAAAGCCAAACCTGCCGTTCTCCCTCACGAGCTTTATCGGGCGCGATGCAGAACTCGATGAGGTCCGTGCGCTGGTACGCGAGCACCGGCTCGTTACGATAACCGGTGCCGGCGGCGTAGGCAAGACGCAGACGGCACTGCGAGCCGCGACGGCGTTAAGCGATGCGGCAGAAATCGCCGTCTGCTTTGTCGAGCTCGCGCCGATCGGCGATCCGTCGCTCGTCGCGACGGCGATCGCAACTGCGCTCGGCGTGCAAGAGGTTCCCAATCACCCTCTGCTCGAGACGCTAGTCGCGTTCCTGAAGAACAAGACTGCACTGCTGCTCCTTGACAACAGCGAGCATGTGATTGGCGGCGTCGCGAACGTCGCTGATTTTCTGCTGCACGGCTGTCCGAACTTGCGAATCATGGCCACGAGCCGCGAACCACTACAGGCGGCGGGCGAGCGCAGCTACCGTCTGCCGTCGCTCGATGACAGCGAAGCCGTCGCGCTTTTTGCCGATCGGGCGCAAGCTGCTGATGCGCATTTCACACTAACAGATGGGAATCGAACGGTCGTGGCCGAGATCTGTCGGCACCTTAGCGGCATTCCGCTGGCAATCGAGCTTGCCGCAGCACGGGTCACCGTTCTTCCTCTACCGGTGCTAGCAAAGGCGCTCGACGATCGCTTTGCCGTTCTGGCCCGTGGCGAACGCACAGCGCCGGCGCGTCAGCAGACGATGCGCGCCACGATCGATTGGAGCTACGAGCTTCTTACTGCTCCGGAGCAGCGGTTGTTCGAGCGGCTCTCGGTGTTCGTCGGCGGCTCTACTATTGACGCGGCGACCGCCGTTTGCCACGGGGATGGCATCGCAGCAGATGATGTGCTTTCGTTGATCTCGTCGCTTGTTAGCAAGTCATTGGTTGTCGCGGACTTCGAACAAGATGAAGCGCGCTATCGACTGCTCGAGCCGTTCCGTCAATATGCTAGCGAGAGACTTGCTTCGCGCGGCGAACGGGAGGCCACGGCGCACGACCATGCGCGCGCTTATCTTGAGTTAGCCCATCATTTACGCCGCCGGTACGAGATGGACAGCGCGGTGCCAATTCTACTACAGGACCTCAACCAGCAGGAGGCAGGTAACTGGCGAGCGGCACTACACTGGACCTTGCGGGAGTGCGGCGATGTCATTCTCGGCCAGCACCTGGCGTGCGCGGCGCCATTAGGCGCCGTAGAGAGGCGGAGCTGGATTTGGCGCGCGCTCGAGTTAGTCAGCGCGGCGACGCCTATGAGCCTCCTTGCTGAACTCCGATACGTAGAAGCGATCGTGGCAAGAGTATTTTTTGAGCGCGAGACCCAACTTGCAAGCAGCGAGCTTGCCATCGTTCACTATCGCGAGGCCGGTAACGCAGTCGGAGTCGCGCGTGCCCAAACCGTAGCCGGTCACGCATTGGAATCACTTGGGCGTGCCACGGAAGCTACTAGCGTGCTGCAGACGGCGCTTGCGGCGGCACGTACTTTAGGCGATCGTCTTTTCGTCGCTTACGTGCTGCGCGTCCTCGCACACGTGGTGTTTGATCTAGGAAACGACATTGCGGCTCGCACCAACCTGGAAGAGGCGTTGCGCATCTACGAGAACCTGGATGCTAAGGTTGAAAAAGCCTGGGCGCTAGAAGACCTCGCCGAGATCGAATTTCGTGCGAGTCACCCGCAACCGGCGCTGCGGCATGCGACCGAGATGCTCCGGATAGTCCGCGAGCTCAATCCTGAGCCGCGCCTCTGCGTTCACGCCCTCAGCGCAATGTCTCTCTGCCTCATGTTCTCGGATCGGTTCGACGAAAGCGCAAGCTACGCACGTGAGGCACTCGACTTGGCGCTCGAAAACAGCTTACCGTTTTTTATGGTCTGGAATATCCATCACCTAGCAGCAACTGCGGTGTTGCGGGCGGAGATCGCCGCAGACGACAGGCGGCACGCCCGTGTGCAGGCCGCGCGATTGTTGGGGTTCGTCGATGCACGCCTTATATCGTTAATGACAACACCGCCGCACGCCAATCAGCTGGAGCACGACCACGTCGTCGCGATGCTAAAGGGCGCGCTGGGTATACATGCCGCCGCAATGCTTATGGCGCAGGGCGCGACAATGAGCGAGGACGAGGCCGTCGAGATGGCGCTCGAGTTGTAAATGGTTCGTCATCTTCTTCTTGCATGTCTGTTGGGCTACGCGGCGACTGCGTGCACGAATCGAGCTTCCGCCCCGCAGCGTTCTGATCTGCTGATCATCGCGTCCACGATCGAGCCCGAGTCGCTCAATCCGCTTTTCCTCCAAGGGCGCGTCTACCAGGACATCGACTCGCTCGGCTACTCTGGTCTGACGACATACGACCGCCGTGGTGCAGTCATTGCTGATGTTGCGGCGACCGTGCCGACGCTGGCGAACGGCGGGATTTCTCGGGATGGCAAACGCTTCGTCTTTCATTTGCGGCACGACGTCAAGTGGCAGGATGGCTATCCCTTGACGGCTCGGGACGTCGTCTTTACGTATCGGGCGAGTATGAACCCGTCGAACGCCACTCCGACGCAAGGTGTCAACCCTGACATTGCCAGGGTGTCGGCGCCCGATTCGTACACAGTAGTCGCGGAGCTCAGGCGGCCGGAAGGGGCGTTCCTGAGCAGCTTTTTCGGCGGAGGCGGAGGTGCAATTCTGCCCGCTCACCTACTCGCCGCGTATCCGAATCTGAACCACGCTGCGTTCAACGGCGCGCCGATCGGATCGGGCCCCTACCGGTTTTCGAAGTGGATGCGAGGCGAGCGTCTCGACCTTACGGCCAACGACCGCTATTTTGGGACGAGGCCGGCGATTCGGCACCTAAGCATCCGATTCGTCGGGGATTCGTCGACCATCGTCAACGAGCTGACGACCCGTCAAGTCGACGCGACGTTCTTTGCGAGCCCCTCGAACGTTGAGGCCTTGCGGTCAGTCCCAAAGCACCGCGTCGTCGTAACGTTAATGCCGTTTTTTGGAGCGATCGTCTTCAACCTGAGAGATCCGATCGTAAAGGATCTCGCTATACGCCGTGCGTTCGCATCGGCGATCGATCGTCGCACTTTGGTGGCAAGAGCCGCGTTCGGGCTGTACGATGCCGACACGGGCATGCGCGGCATGTTTACGTGGGCGTTCGATCCGAGAGTAGGAACGATCGCGTATGATCCGACCCGCGCGCGAGCGCTCCTTAGCAATGACGGTTGGGTTCCGGGCGCCGATGGTGTTCGCGTGAAGAACGGACTCAGGCTTGAGATGCAGCTCGTTTTTAGTGCGAAAGCTTTTGTTCCGGATGCGATTGCGCCGCCGATGATCGAGGAAGCTCGCGCCGTCGGCATCGACCTCGTGATAAGACAGTACGACCGAAGGGTATTGTGGGCGCTCGACGGGCCGCTCTACGGAGGACGGTTTCAGACCGCATTGTTGACGCTCACGAACGGTCTTGACCCAGATCCCTCCGTTTTCCTATCGTGCGATCAGCAACCTCCAAACGGATACAACTTTGCGCGCTACTGCAAAGTAGCCGTAGACCATGCCTTGCGGCACGGAGCTTCCGTCTATGATCGTGCCGAACGGCGGCGCATCTATAGCTTCGTTCAGCGGCAGCTTATTGCAGACGTTCCTTACGATTTCTTGTGGCAACCTAGCGAGATCGATGTCATCCCTACGGCCCTGCGTGGCTACGAGTTTTCGCCGGGCGGAGGTCCGTACAGCTCCGTCGCGGATTGGCGGCTGCAGAAGTAAGCCAATGCCGCCGTCGCACGCACGGTCGAGATTCCGCGTTGGCTGAGCGCCCTCACGGCTTCTTGTTTCCGCGAGGGCCCCAGGCGTTTTTCGACCAGCTCTTTCATCGCGTCGATCTCGAGCGCCATTCGAGCAATGATACGGTCTTTGCGGCGATTCTCGTCCTGGAGCTGCCTGAGCTTCGCTAAATCGCTGGTTTCCATGCCACCGTGCTTGTCGCGCCAGAGGCGGATCGTGTTGGCGTGAATGCCATGCTTTCTGGCCAGCTCAGCAGCTGGTGCGCCGGCGTCGAGCTCCTTGAGGATCGCAACGATCTGCGCCTCGGTGAATCGAGTCTTCTTCACGTGAGTCTCCTAGTTGAACTTTTACGCCCAGAAACTCACAGTCTCCGTCTGTCCGAAATCACGCCCTCAGGTCAGGGATCTTCGCCCCGACGCCGGCCGTGATGCCCCTTCCGCGCCCTGCGCCGGAATCGCACCGCTGGGCTCGCGGGCGTTGGACTTTCTAACATTTTCTAACGAAGCGGTCGGGAAACGCCGGAAATGGACGGGATCAGTCGGGAACCGGTGGGCGGAAAAACCTTACAAAATAACACGATTCGGTAGCGGACGGGACTCTCCGGAACCCCCGAGTAGTGGTTCGAATCCCGCTGGGGCTAAAACTTCCCCTTATTTTACAAGGGTTTCCACGACACTTTGAGGCTCCGTGCAACAAATGTGCAACAGCGGAGCCCTTTTCGTTACTATCCGACGAGCCTCCATCTGAAAATGTGCTCTTTTCTGACGCTGGGCTCGTCGATGAGGCGCCGAATTTAGATCATCCCGCAGAGACGATGCGTTAGCACATGCTTTTGCTGGAGCCGCGATCGGAGCCAAACGGCGACTAACGCTCCTGCCATCAGTGCGATCAGATAAATGTAGAGGAAATGCATCTGACCAGAGGCGACGGCCAGGCCGAACTGCCGCGCGGGATTGAGACAAGCGCCCGTTGCGGTGCCAAGTAGCGTGATAGCGAGCGCAACTAAGGCGCCCGAGATCCACGGTACGTGAGGCGCCAACCGCTCTACGGACAAGCATAAGCCCAAAGCGAGCACGAGTGCTGCGATGGCCGCGGCTTCACCGACGAAGAGCTCGATCTGTGTCCAACCAGCACCCGGCTGTAAAAGGGCGAATTCAACAGGGCGGGCCGCGATCACGGGTCCCCAGGCGAGGCGCGCGGCGAAGACCCCAACATACCTACTGACACCTACTGACCGCCTGAAGAAGTCAACGCGCTCTCTCCAAGAAGCCCTTCGTGAGCACGCACGGCCTCGAGATATAGGTTGTCGCACGATGCATAGTTAGGGCAACCTCGTTACACCCTGCACCGGGTGCCTAGAGTGCCGCCCCGGGGTCCCGTCTAGGGAAGCCACGAACCCCGTTAAAAGGAACGTGATGGTCACCACCGCTCGCAAACCCATCAGATTTTATCGCTTTGACGAAGCCGGCGCCATCGAGATTTCGGCGCGCGGCTTTGACGTGTTGCACGCCCCTCGGATCAACAAAGGCACTGCGTTCTCGCTCGAGGAGCGGCGGGCGCTGGGCCTGGTGGGACTGCTTCCGCCTGCGGTCCTGACAATCGAACAGCAGGCCGAGCGCGCGTACGAACTCTTCAGAAAGCAGCCCGACGATCTCGCCAAGAGTGCGTTCCTGACCGCGATGCAGGACCGAAACGAAACGCTCTTCTTTCATTTGCTTGCAGCACACTTCGTCGAGATGCTCCCGATCGTCTATACGCCGACGGTGGGCTTGGCAATCCAGCAGTACAGCCATCAATACCGCAGACCCCGCGGCATTTTTCTCTCGATCGACCGCCCCGACGAAATCGAAGAAGCACTACTCGGTGCCGAGGCGGGCGCTGACGACGTCGATCTGATCGTAGCAACCGATGCCGAGGCGATTCTCGGGATCGGTGATTGGGGTGTCGGCGGCATCGATATCTGCGTCGGCAAATTGGCGGTTTATACTGCCGCTGCGGGGATCGATCCGTCGCGCGCGATTCCAGTCACGCTCGACGTTGGAACGGACGGGCAGTTGCTCCTCGACGATCCTCTCTACCTTGGACACCGGCAGCCGCGAGTCCGCGGCGAACGCTATCGAGCCTTCATCGATAAGTACATTTCGACGGCCTTACGCTTATTCCCGAATGCGCTGCTGCATTGGGAAGACTTCGGCGCGGTCAATGCGCGATGGATTCTCAACAAATATCGATCGTCGATCTGCACGTTCAACGACGACATCCAGGGGACGGCGGGCATCGTGCTCGCTGCGGTAATGGCCGCGATCAAGGCTTCGCGCGGCCGATTGATCGATCAAAAGATCGTCGTCTTCGGAGCGGGGACTGCGGGCTGCGGCATCGCCGATCTCATTTCAAACGCGATGGTGACCGGCGGCCTCTCCGCCGAGGCGGCCGCGCGCCGATTTTGGTGCGTCGGCCGTCACGGTCTGCTAATCGACGACATCGGAGAGCTTCGCGACTTTCAACGACCGTACGCGCGGCCCGCCGCCGAGGTCGCCTTGTGGAAGCGCGACGGGGAAAGCAGCATCTCCCTCGAGGAAGTCGTGCGCCGGATCGAGCCCACGATCCTCATTGGTACGTCGGCCGTCACGGGCGCCTTCGGCGAATCGATCGTGCGTGCGATGGCGAAAGGCACCCCGCGCCCCGTTATCTTACCACTCTCGAATCCGACGGCTCTCGCCGAAGCGGTGCCGTCCGACCTCGTACGTTGGACCGACGGCAAGGCGTTGATCGCGACCGGAAGCCCCTTCGATTCGGTGATCTACAGCGGCACGACCTACACGATTGGGCAAGCGAACAATGCCATGCTCTTCCCGGGCCTTGCGTTAGGGACGATCGTTACCCGCGCGCACCTCATCAGCGACGGAATGTTTACCGCCGCCGCGCGTACGATCGCTGAGATCGTAGATGCCTCGCAACTCGGCTCACCGATCCTTCCGCCGGTCAGTAACGTGCGCGAGGTCTCGGTACACATCGCAATCGCGGTCGCGGAGCAGGCCGCGCGCGAACGACTCGCGCGCGTTCACCCTACCAACATAGAGGTGGCGATTCGCGACGCAATGTGGGAACCGCGTTACCGTCCCATCAGAGCGGTCTAAGATGCGCTGGTGGCTTTGCGGGGGCGCTCACACTGCTCGCACCAATTCCCATCGATCTGTTGACGCCGTTCCCGAAAAAGGGGAGAGATAACCAATGAAGGGCGTTCAGCGGCTTGCCGGCTTTGGTTTGGGTGCTACGCTGGCGTGCGCAATTGTACTTAATGCACGGCGAGACCCGATCTTCGTCGATTACCTGCTAAACACGTTCGTCAATAAGATTCCATTTCCGAATCTCCGCATGGCGCTTTACCGGTTCGCTGGGATGAAGGTCGATCGCACGAGCAACGTGATGATGTACGCATTCGTGCTTCAAGCGCGCGACATCAGCATTGGACCTAATTGCATTATCGGACCATTCACCACACTTGACGGTCGTGCAACGCTTACGATCGGCCGCAACGTAAACGTTGCGGGCGAAGTGATCACGATAGGCGGCTATCACTCCGTCGACTCGCCGACGGCTGAAGGTCATCTCGGCAAGATTGTCATCGAGGACAACGCCTGGATCGCTATGCGCGCGACCATTCTACCGGGAGTGACGGTCGGAGAAGGTGCATACGTGGCCGCCGGTGCGCTGGTCAATCGAGACGTTGAGCCGTATGCGCTTGTGGGCGGCGTGCCAGCAAAGAAGCTCCGCGATCGGAGCCGAAATATCCAATACACGCTTCAGCACTTCCCACGGTGGATATAGCCGACCACGCGCACCGATCTGGTTACGATGCCGACGTGGACGAGCGTGAGAGCTTCCATAGCAGCCTGTGGTAGAGATCAAGCACTGACTCGATTTGCCGATCCATGTGAAATGCTTGAGCGCGGCGACAAGCTGCCGGAGCCTTTTCTCGGCCATTCGATAATGCCCGCTCAACGACGGCGACGTAAGCGTCGGGTGTAGGCTCCGCAACGAGGTAGCCGCTGTCGTCCGTGACCAGCTCGTTCATGGCCGCGTAGTCGAAGACGACCGGAGGGCATCCGCAGGCCATTGCTTCGATAAGGACAAGCCCGAAGCCACCGTACAGCGATGGGAAGCAGAGTAGATCGGCAGCAGAGTAGTACAACGCCAACGTTTGCGGCGTACTGTGGCCCATGAAGCGCACGCGATCGCCAAACTCCGCAATGATGGCTTTATCCTCTTCGTGATGAGCCACCAAAAGGGTAATGTCGTTCGGCAAACGTCGCAGGATTTCAGCCATGATCTTCCCGCGGGACATGTTGAAGTGTCCGACGTACAAGAGATATCGCGCCGCAGGTTTTAGGTTGAGCAAACATCTGGCGATTTGGACATCGACTTGTCGAAAAACGCTCGGATCATACCAATTGGAGACGACTTGCACGCGCTCAGGCGAAACATCGTAGAACTCGACGATCTCCCTGGCCACGCCACGGGACACGGCGATGCAGTAGTCGGAAAGGTACGCCATCGCATGCTCCATGAACGCCACGGCGCGGTCAATGGGCGCTTCCTCAGGCTCGCCAAGACCGAGCTGCTTATAGCGTTCGATAGGACCGAGTGCCGTCAAGTGAAATCCGGATATCAGGAGCGGACGGCGCACGCGCTGCGTCCAACGCAAAGCGATATGATAACCATACTGACCGTGGCAATGAACGACGTCGTATCGGCTAGGATCGATCAGTTCCGAAAATCGGGCTGACTTCTCCATGAAGTGCCCGATGCGGTTGTGGTCGCGGAGAGACGCAGGGGTCACGCCCAGGATGTAGGGAGCGAGTGGGTTGTCCGCGTCGGGCAAGAACGGTCGGTCCTCGCAGATGATCTCGACATGAACGCCTCGCTCGAGCAGACCTCGCGTCAATTCATAGACATGTTTCTCCGTGCCACCGCCGGCTGGTGTCGGTCGGTAGCCGCAGACCATGGCAACTCGCAAGGGCCGCGGGCGTGTCATGTTTATGCAGCGTCGCCCGAGTTAACGCTTATCAGCCAGTACAACGCGTGCCGCCTATTCCTTCGGAGAAGAGGCGAGCGATGTAGACGCCGCCATTTGATAACCCGATGCCCGCGAGCGTCAATCGTGATTTTCCGTTCGCCGGATAGGGTGCCAGCAAATCTCGGAACGAAACGGTCATCCGGATCCCAAGTCAGGTTGATGAGACCCTGACCGTCTGCTCCTTCCGAGATTTCGTAACACATTAGTGCCTCGTGGCGTGCCTGTACCTTTCCGGGAAGGCCGACTTTGGACATGTCGACGGATCGTCCAAGCCGGTGTTGGGTCCGCTAATGGTCCTAAGAGGTGAGGCATCACCGGTCGCGTCCGCGCCATAGACGGTTATGGAGTTAGTTGGATACGTGTTGGTAACGTAGAGGCAGGGACAGCCCGACATCGCACGCTTCACATTGTCGGACCGATTCTGTAGGGCCGGCGTCGTCGCCGTTGAGGGACCGCCTGCACACCCTGTCAACGGTGCGATTACCGTTACGGCAGCGACGAGATATTTGAAGTATGAAGCCAGCACGGTTACGATCCTTTCTTGCGGTCATGACCGCCACAAGTGCGTGGATAGCCGGTCGCCAGGTTTCTGTAGTGCCGTGGAGGGACGAACCGCGTATATTAGAGCCCAGGCATCGAGTTCTCCGTT
This sequence comes from Candidatus Cybelea sp., assembly GCA_049578945.1. Taxonomy (GTDB): domain Bacteria; phylum Vulcanimicrobiota; class Vulcanimicrobiia; order Vulcanimicrobiales; family Vulcanimicrobiaceae; genus Cybelea. The sequence goes on from JBAUMX010000081.1 coordinate 25,599, forward strand.
GAGTAGGAAAAGAGCTTCTCTGCGTAAGGAACTGCGCCTCGGGCGAGGTTTTTGACACGAAGTGGATACGCGGCTTGCAGAGTTAGCGGACTTCCAAAAAAAGCGGCCTTACCAAAACCGCGGACGCAAACAGCGTCCGCTATCCACCGCCTCTTCCTTCCACCTACCTCTTAATAGTTAAACTGACGTCCTAACAGTTAAACTGAACGTCGCCCGGAGAGGATACGAGCCTGCCCAGGCCGCAGAGGTAAGCACGGCATAAGGGGCTCGCTTCGCAGAGCCGCGGCCCAGCATCGGGCCCCCACACCTCAGTCGCCTACACTTCTTCCTTCCACTTCTCGCGTAGGCTCTGCCCGTAAAGCTTGTATTGCGAAGGAGCCAATCCAAATGCGTCACTTCACTTCAGCGGTGTGCGCGGCAAGCGTCACCGCCTTGGTGGCCTGTTCGATGAACTCCGGCTCCCCGGGTCCGTCCTTGCCCACCGGCGATCAATCCGAAGCCAGGCACGATCGCGCCAACTGGATACCCATTAATTCTGCGGGGTGGCTCGGGGACTCCCCTCCGTTGGGCCACGAGGTTCGGCCCGCGCAAGATCCACAGCGCGGCGGCTACTATGCGACGGAGTTTCGTTCGAACGTCGGCGTCTACGGGTACTCGCCGAAACCAAACAAGGACGACAACGGACCGGTCTGCTCGCCTTCAGGTAGTCGGTACGATGTGAATGGAATTGCATCTGACGTGAAGGGAAATCTGATTGTTCCCGGATCGTCGAGACCGGGCGGCGGCAGCACCAGGGGTTGGAACGTCAGCGTCTATCAAGGAGGTTCGCAACCCATGATTTGCGGGCAGTTGCTGGGAACGATTCCCACGACTTCCGGCCAGCCGGTCGACGCCGCCAGCCTCAACGCAGTGTACGCGCCGATCGCTGTGAGTCAAATCGACTTCACCACCAAGTTGGGTGAAGTGGTCATCTGTACGCTAGCGTCGCTCTCGTGCGGCGCGCCCATTACGAGTTCCGCAATCACCGGCTTGGGCGCGGGCATTGCAATGGACGCGGCCGGAGACTGCTGGCTCTCGACGGCTAAGAAGATGTCCAACGGCGTCCCGGTCGGCTTCCGCTTGATCTACTGGGCTGGTTGCACCGGTAATGGCGTTGCCGCTACAGGCACGAGCGGTCAGTCGTCGTACGGTGGTCTCTTCGTCGACAACTTCGGCAACATTGGTGCGTTCGATGCCTTTAGCAGCAAACTCCACCTGTACAGCGGCTGCAACCCGAACTGCACTCGGATCGGCGAGTTCGCGCTCGAAGGTCAGTCTTTCTACGGGAACCTCAACGGGTCGGGCGAGAAGCTCGCCGTGGGTGATGTCTCGAGCGGCTCGGTCGACGTCTACAACTACCGAATGGTTCCGTCGGCGCTTACGTTTCGTTACAGTTTCAGCGCCGGCCTTAGGCGCAGCCGGATCGTCGAGTCGGGAATCTTCTCGCCGTCGAACCATCGCCTGCATACAAGCTATAAAATCCTGTATAGCTTTGGCGCAGCCCCCGATGGGAATAACCCCGACGCCAGCTTGATCGACGTGGGCGGCACACTCTACGGCACGACCCTGCATGGTGGCGCGTATACCTGCGGCGTCTCCGGCTCTGGATGCGGAACGGTCTACCGCATTAGCCTAACCGGTTCGGAGAAAGTGTTGCACGACTTCCCCGCAGGAGTAAAGGATGGAACTTGGCCTTCCGCGGGCTTCATCGACGTGGGCGGCACACTCTACGGCACGACGTCCAGTGGCGGCGGCTATTCCTGCAACCGAGGCTTTAGCGGCTGCGGGACGGTTTACCGCATTAGCATAACCGGTTCGGAAAAAGTGTTGCACGACTTCGACGGCTCGTATGCCGATGGAACTCTTCCTTACGCGGGCTTAATCGACGTGGGCGGCACACTCTACGGCACGACGGGCGGAGGCGGGTCCTATGGCCAAGACGGCTACGGCGCCTGCTGCGGAACGGTTTTTAGCATCACGCCGAGCGGCACGGAGAAAGTGCTGCATAGCTTCGGGAACGGAACCGATGGCGCTGATCCCGCTGCGTCCCTAATCGAGGTAAAGGGCACGCTCTACGGCACGACGGTATCTGGCGGCGCGAACGTTTACGGAACCGTCTTTAGCATCACGACAGGCGGCACGGAGAAAGTGCTGTACAGCTTCGAGAACGGAACCGATGGCGCTGATCCCGCCGCGTCCCTGATCGAGGTAAAGGGCACGCTCTACGGCACGACGCTATACGGCGGCGCTTACCACGTGGGCACGGTCTTTAGCATCACGCCGGGCGGGACGGAGAAAGTGCTGCATAGCTTCAACGGAACCGACGGCGCTCATCCCGGTGCAGGCTTGATCGAGGTAAACGGCACCCTCTATGGCACGACGGGAGGTGGCGGCGCTTACCGCGGTGGCACGGCTTTTAGCATCACGCCGGGCGGCTCGGAGAAAGTGCTGCATAGCTTCAGCGGAACCGACGGCGCGGATCCCGCCGCATCCCTGATCGAGGTAGAGGGCGCGCTCTATGGCACGACGTACTCCGGCGGCGCGAACGGAGTCGGAACGGTTTTCGAGCTGATCCCATAAGGCCGGGTTCAACACACCCCGATTTTGAAAGTTTGGACGGTCGCGCGAACCAATAAGATCGTCGCTGGATGTGTAGACGGGTCTTTCGATTGCGCACCGCGCGGTTTCGCACCGCGCTTCCTTTGCGGCTACCGCTTACGCGCGTGATCCGCCGGGAGATGGTACTGGCAGATTTTGTCGACGCCGGATGATTCATCGGAGCACGCTACGTAGAGGACGCCGTTGACGACGACCGGGCCGGCGGTAGTCGTTCCCGCTTGGCTCGATGTCCAGAGCGCCTGACCGTTGGCCGCGTCGTAGGCTTCAACCGAAGCGCCGGGCTCACCGACGGCGTGATAAACGACACCGTTTGCGACCGCCGGCGGCGAGTAACCCGTGCTGTTCGTCACTAGCCACAGACGCCTACCAGTCTTCCCTTTGAACGCGGCCAGATTGGCGCCGTTTTGGAAGAGCGCGTACACGGTGCCGTTCGCGATCGCCGGCCCGGTATTGGTGCAGCATCCGCCCACGGGGTCTGACCATGCAAGCGTTCCGCTCGTCGTGTTGAGCGCCAAGAGCGTCTCAACGCTTGCCTCCGTGGCCTCGGCGTAAACGGTCGAACCCGAAACGGAGGGAGCGGTGTTGATGTCGCCGGTCTGGTAACACCACAGAAAGTAGCCGTCGCTAAGCTGATGCGCGCAGACGCCAGCGGTGAAGCCCGTCGTACCGGTTCCGCTCGTCCCGTAGTAAACGACGCCGTTATAAATTGCCGCCGGGTTGCTCCCGATTCCGTTGCAATCGCTCGCTCCCGTATCGCCGCAGTTGCCGGCCAGCCAATTGATTCTCCCGCTAACTGTGTCCAACGCCACCAAATAGCCGGTGGTGCTGGAGCCTAACGAAACCGACTCGCCGAAGACAACATCGCTTCCGCTGACGGTGGGCCCGTTGTATGGGGAACTGCTAACGGCTTTGCCGTTTTCCCTGTAGATGGTGAAGTGCCAATCCAGCTTCCCGGTTGCCGCATCGACGGCGCAGAGTCCCTGATGGGTGGTATTGATTTGGCAATCGAAAAAGACTCGTCCGCCTCGAACGGAAACGCCGAGAGAGGAAGCGATCTCTCCATGGTATTCCCAGATCGGCACACCAGTCGACTCGTTAATCGCGTAGAGATAACCATTGGAGTTGTACGCGTACAGGTTGCCGCCAGATTCCGAGATTGAGTTGAACTCGCCGCCCTTGGTGAGAAGCCAGCCGTTCTGGAGCTCCGCCACGTTCGCGACGCCGAGCTTGGTTTCTAGCTGGTTCCATCCGTTGCGTTCCGCGTCGTGGCTAAGCTGCGCCCATTCGGGCACAGCGGAGAGCGTCACTCCCTTCGCGGGCGACCCCGAGCGGGAGACGGTCGGTGTTAGTACCGCGTGCGTACCCACCGACGGTTGCGATCCGCCGCAGCCTGAAAGAATCGCAACGACCGTGCAAACGCCTAAAGCGAACCGCGTTGGACGAGGCAGAGCGTTCATGAGGGACCTCCTCGGAGCCAGACGCCTTTAGCGGGTGCGAATTCAAAGCAATGGTCAGACACACCTTCGTCTGGGCGTACGCACTTGGTGGCGGCCCAGGAGCACAAACCGCGCTCTATCGCGACACGCCGATTGGACCTTGAATCTGGACAAGATGGCCCGCCATCGCGGCGAACGCGCGCTGTGAGACCGAGGGTAGCCTCCGACGCATCAATGTCGTGCGGCTTAGATCCATGAGCATCAATCTGATTCACCGGGCGTCTCGTCTTGAAATCGACAGCTCGTGATCCCACGACGCGGCCCCCCGTGGCACTTGTTGTACTTGCGGCAGGTGCCTGCAGAGCAGCTGCTCATCGGCGCGTCCAGGGCTGACCGTGCAACAGAGAGGCGTACCCCGAAATGCATTTCGATGGGCTTTCCACAAAGGCAGCCAGCTCGCGAATGAGTCCGCCCCAACGAGCGGATTTTCTAACTATTTCTAACGGAGCGGTCGGGAAGGGTCGGGAATGGACGGGATCAAGCGGGAACCAGAGCGACGAAAAGCCTGTTAGAATAACACGGATCGGTAGCGGACGGGACTCTCCGGAACCCCCGAGAAGTGGTTCGAATCCCGCTGGGGCTACCAAAATCGTCCTATCCAGTACGGGTTTGGTGCGTTTTGCTACGTCAGCGCCTTAAGTCTAACGGCCGTCTACGGGATTTCGGCGGAAGCTTCTAATTCACGATCTTTGGCGAAGGCCTCCGCCGCGTCGCATCACGGCCACGGTGGGCTATTTTTCGCCCGCGGAGTGGAGTGTTTCGCATATCGAGTTCATCACGTTTTTCGATCTTCAACGCGCCATTCACTATAACATCCGAGCCGTCAGCGACGAGCGGAGCCGTTACCTACTTCGATTCATACGGTGAGGTACCCTTACGGAAGTCCAGAACCTCACGGTGCCTACCCGAGCGGAAGCGTGGATGAGAACGCGATGATTAAACATCATTCCGAAGGGCGATTTCAGCGAGAGCCTCGACGGGCTTTCTCCCGCTACCCGTGCGCGAACTATATTTCCAATGCGTCCTTCACCGCCCGCTCGAGGGTCATCACCGCGCCCTCGGTCATGAGCTCCGCGACACCATCGGCGCCC
>JBAUMX010000082.1:0-2811 GCA_049578945.1 Candidatus Cybelea sp.
ACGGCCGGAAGCGGGCGGGACTGGCCGGGAACCAGTCGGCGGAAAAGCCTTACAAAATAACACATATCGGTAGCGGACGGGACTGCCCGGAACCCCCGAGTAGTGGTTCGAATCCCGCTGGGGCTAAATAAAAAGTGCTTACTGCGTAAGGATTTCCGGCGCAAGGCCGGGTGTGGAAAAGCCGATTTGTCACATTTTTGTCACATCGGCTTTCATTATAACTAGGCCACGAGCCGCTCGAAGGCGGCCGCCGCCGCCGCGTCTCGCTCCTGATAGACAGTAAGGTACCGATCGACCGTGATGCTGATGCAGCTGTGACGCAGGCGGTTGCTGATCACCTCGATCGGCACGCCGGCCTTTGCCAACAGCGATGCATGCGTATCACGGAGGTCGTGCAGCGTGATTGGCGTCACGCCGGCACGTTCGACGAGATCTTTGAAGGCCGCTCCGAAGTTCCAGGGCGTTACGGGTGTGCCGTCAGGCCGCGCAAAGGCAAGATCGCCTTTGTCGTACGCCTCGCCCAGGAGTAATTGCTCCTCTGCCTGCTTTGCTTTGTGCGTCTGAAGGATTGCTGCGAGCTCAGTGCCGATCGTAAGGGTCCGCACCCGTCCGTTTTTTGGACGTTTGAACGCAAGACCAGAGCGTGGTTCGCTGAGCGATTCTCGAATCGTTACCGTACCCGCCTCAAGGTCGAGGTCGGACCATTTGACCGCAAGCACTTCGCCGCGCCGAGTTCCGGTGTACGCCGCGAAGGCGACGGCCGGATAGAACCACGGCTGCGACGATAACGTGCCCCTCTTGACTGCGCGTCTCGATGGCTGCTGCGCTTCGGCAAGCAATGTACGCAGCTCCGCCTCGTTGAGCACCACGTTCTCGGGTTTGAGAGCCTTAGGCAGATCCTCCGCAGTGACCTTACGCGCGACGTTGGTTTCGGCGTAATCGACGCTCACTGCCCAGTTGAGGGTTGCCCGCAGCAGATCGTGTGCATGGTGGATCGTGCGACCGCTCGGGCGCCGCGCACGCGCCTGCCATTTCTCGTACGCCTCAAGCAGATTCGCTTTTCGCAGCGATGCTACTGGGATCGTGCCCAGCTCGGGGCGCAGATAGGTGGAAATCAGGCTTTCATATCGATCGATCGATGTCGCTTCGAGTCGGTTCTTCTTCACGGCCATGAACTTATCGAAGAGTTCGGACATGGTCATCCCCGAATCATCGGTTAACCCGAAGATCTTCGCGCGTTCAACGCGCTTTGCGAGCGCCGCTTCGGCTTCTACCTTAGTGACGCCGCTGAGGATCTCGCGTTTTTGTTGACGCGCCTTGCGGTTGCGCGGGGGTACGTCATAGACGATCATGTATTTCTTGTTCCCAAGTCGTTTTGGCTTTGCCATGGATGCCTCTTGGGTCCCGGCAGCGAGGCTATTCGACGCTGCCGCCGAGAAACTCTCGCAGCGCCGCCTTGGTGATGAGCAGTTTCTGGCCGACCCGCACACTCTTGATGCTTTGTCTTTTGAGCGCGTCATAAACGGCATTGCGCCCAATCGGCAGGAACGCGATAAGATCGCGTGGCGTAAGGATGTCGGGTAAGTCTGCAAAACGCGCATTTGTCGCGCCGGCCGGCATCGACCCGATTGATCGTGCAGTCATGTCTGATCACGCCACCTTGTTCTTGCGAAAAGGAAAAAGGCTCGACGATTCGAGCCTAGTGTTATCGCTCGATCGTCATAGAATCACGGGCGCGCCGCTCCCGTTTGATGCTATGCTCGACGTCACGCCGCAGCGTCTCCGGTATTGCCTGGTATCCACGCTCAATCGCCGCTACAAGGTGGTCGAGTCGCGCATTTGGTACGCCGTCGTGACAATCGACGTGCGTGATGCCGGCCCGCTTCAGAACGTCCAGCTGCTGCTCTATTTGCGGTACCCGATCGCGGACGTCACGCGCGTCGTTAATCTCTCGCTCAAGATCCATTGACGCTGTGGCGTATTGTCGATAGCGGTGCTCCTGAGCGGCGAGCTGCTTTTCGATCTGAGGCATGTCGTGCTGCTCGAACTCATGCGTCGCGCTCGTCAGTGTCTTCTCGTAACGAGAGCGTTGCTCGCCCTGTAGCCGCTCCTCTTCCTTTGCCGCAGCGCGACGGGTCAACGGATTCCATGAGCGTTTCTCTGTGGCAATCTGCTCCAGGCGGGCGCGCTGCACCTCGGTATAGCGCGTAGCCTCGGCAGTTCGCTCCTGAATTTGTCGCCGCTGCGTAGCCACAGCTTCGTCGAGTGTTGGCGGACGCTCAATGCGCTCCAGATGCCGGCGCTCGACGCGTGCCCGCTCAAATCGCCCCTCTTCTTCCGCCCTGATGACCTTGAGCCGCAAGCGCACCTCCTCTAGAGTAACGCGACGCGGCTCACCCTGCGGGCCGCGCTCCTTGCGCTCGCGCGTCGGAGGAACGAGTGCCTCGACCACTCGCTGTGCCCCGAGGTCGCCGCGGCGCGCCCTTTCATCAGCAAAGGAGCGATAATCCATCGGCTTCTCCTCGCGCGCTCGCTTCCACTCTGACGCCAGCACGATCTTCGTCGACTCCCAGCGCACACGTGCGGCGTCGTATTCCTTCGCACGCCGGCGACCGATGATGGCGTTGATCGACCAATGCGCGAGCTTGCGGGCGATCGCACCGCGCGTGCCCAGTCGCGCCACTGCGCGCAATAGCAGGCGCGCTTCGCGGCGCTTTTGGGCATCGCGCTGACGTTGTATCCGCTCGCGGTCCCACGCTGCATCCCTCCGCGCGCCGAGCGCCTGGGCGCGTTCACTGAAGAAACCGTTGC
>JBAUMX010000083.1:0-35425 GCA_049578945.1 Candidatus Cybelea sp.
GATTGCGGCGCAGCCGTCGGCGGTGGTGAGCCAAACGACGGTCGCGCCGAATCCCTTATATCAGTCGCTGCAGTCGCAGGCAGCCACCTATCGCGCCCGGATCGAAGGCGATCAGGGACAGCTGCGCGGGCTCGAAACTCAGCGTAAGGCTTACAAGCCGACCCTGAAGACGATGCCGCAGGACGCGATCGCGTTTGGTTCGGTTCAAGAGGAAGCCAAGCGAGCAACAAACGTTTACAACGCGCTTCAGCAAAAATATAGCGACGCGCTGGTCGCCAAAAGCACCGCAATCAGCGATATCATCGTCGTCCAGTCGGCCTCCGCAGATTCGGCCGTCAAGAGCCCCAGCCTTCGCACGAACCTTTCGATTGCGGTGATCATCGGGTTGCTCCTCGGTCTGGCCGTCGTCTATATCCTCGATCTGCTCGAGCGCCGCACCAGCGACCGCGACTTCACGGCCCTCTTAGGTCTGCCCGTCATCGCGCGGATCCCACCCTTGAGCACGACCAACCCGCGGATGCTCCCGTGGGTCCAGTCGCTAACGCTGGAAGCGTTCCTTCACTTATGCGTTACCCTCAAGTTGCGCAATAAAGTGCCGATCAAATCGCTTGCGATCTTGAGTGCGCGGCGAGGTGAGGGCAAATCGACTGTCGCTTACAATCTCGCGAAAAGCATGGCGGCCCTGCAGCCCGGCATCCTGCTGATCGACGCCGATCTGCGCCAGCCGACGCTGCACGAAAAGGCCGGCTGCTTGAACGACGTCGGCCTCAACGACGTGCTGCACGGTGCGGTCCCGCTCGAGAGCGCCGTCCAACATCTCGCGCCGGGTCTCGACGTCCTCACGAGCCGTGGTAACGAGCCGAACCCGATCGCGCTGCTGCAAGGTACCTTTGAAGGGCTGCTCGAGCAAGCCGGCGGGAAGTACGGGATGGTCATCGTCGACGCGCCGGCGCTGGCTGCGGTCTCCGACGCCCTGCTCGTCGCTTCTGAGGTGGACGGCTCGCTGATCGTGGTCAGCGCAGACCGCGGCGACGAAAGAGACACCCAACGAGCGATCGCGCAGATGGGCTTGATCGGGGTTGAGAACATTCTTGGCGTCGTCGTCAACCGCGACTCCACTGCGACCGCCGATTTTTACGGATATTTCGCCAAAACGAACGCGGCGCTGACGGCGGGCCTGGCATGACCAGCGTAACCGTCGTCGTCCCCGCCTATAACGAGAGCGAGACCTTCGCCGCCTCGCTCGTCTCGATTGCCGACTACTTCACAAAGCATCGGGGCGGTGGCTATGAGTTCAACTACGTAATCGTTGACGACGGGAGCAGCGACGAAACCTACGCCGTCGCTGCAAGCTTTGCCAGCCGGCGGCGCGACGTGCGGGTTCTCCGGCACGAGCGAAATCGCGGGCTCGGCGCTGCGATGCGTACCGCGTTTGCGGCGATCGACTCGGAAATCGCGGTCGTCTTGGATGCCGATCTGAGCTATACGCCGGCGACGGCGATGGAACTGATCGAGCTGCTCGACCGCCAGGACGCCGACATTGCCTTGGCATCGCCGTACGCGCCCGGGGGAGCGGTCCAGAACGTTCCACTGGCTCGCCGCGTATTGAGCCGAGAGGCAAACCGGTTACTTTCGCTCGCGACCTGCGGTCGCTACGCGACGCTGACCTGCATGGTGCGCGCGTATCGGGTGGAGGCGCTGCGCCGGCTGGAGTTCGCGAGCGATGGCATGGATTCCGTGGCGGAGATGCTGCTCTGCGGATTGCGCAAGAAGATGCGCGTTGTCGAGCTGCCCACGACACTTTGCTGGAGCGAGGAACGGCGGGAGGCGGGTAGCCGCTTTCGGCCTTTCGGTGTGTTGCCGCGCATCGCAGCAACCTGCCTGATGGCGTGCCGCTATCGCCCGGCCCTCTGGCTTGCTCTTCCCGGACTCTTTCCCGGGCTGCTGCCCTTGACCGTCGCGGCCCTTCTCCTTTTACGGGTCAACGGACCCACGCTCGCAATCGGCACCACGACCGTGGTCGTGGTGCAGTACTCGAGCTTAGCTCTGTTCAGCGGACAACTCGCTGCATTCTTTGGACGTCGCCTTTATCACCGTCATCACCCTAATGGAGTACATCCCAATGGCCATAACGTTCCCAGCCGTTCGGTCTAGAACGCTCCCCTCCGATCAGGACGCGTCGGGCAGAACGCTCGGCGGCGAAGAGATTGCCGCCGTCTCGGCTGCCCTGCGCAGCGGCACGCTAACCAGCACGAAGGGCACCTTCGTCGGCGAGCTCGAGTCACGGTTTGCATCGATGCTCGGCGTGAACCACGCCTACGCATGCGCTTCGGGCACCGCCGCAATCCATTGTGCGATCGCGGCGATCGACCCGAATCCCGGTGATGAGATCATCACCACTCCGATCACCGACATGGGCGCGCTTACACCGATCCTTTACCAAGGCGCAATCCCGGTCTTTGCCGACGTGGATCCTTTGACGTGCAACGTAACGCCGGACACCGTCGCCGCGCGAATCAGCCCTCGCACGAAGGCGATTATCGTCACCCACCTGTTCGGCAATCCGTGCGACATCGAAGGGATCGTGGAGGTCGCCAACGCTGCGGGCGTCCCGGTAATCGAAGACTGTGCCCAGGCGTTTCTCGCGGCCTGCGACGGTAACTTCGTCGGAACGCTCGGCACGATCGGCTGCTTTAGCCTACAGCAAGGCAAGCATATCACGACCGGAGAGGGTGGCTTGGTCGTCACCAACGACGAGGCACTCGCCCGCCGAATCTATCTTTTCATCAACAAAGCGTGGGGCTACGGCGACCCCAATCCCGATCATTACTTCTTGGCCCTGAACTACCGCATGTCCGAACTCTGCGGGAGCGTCGCGTGTGCGCAGCTCGACAAACTACCGATGGTCGTCGCTCGCCGCCGGATGCTTGCCGAGGTTTTGAACGCACAGCTTCGTACCGTCGAAGGTGTCGTCACTCCGGTGGTCCACGAAGGCGCCCTGCACAGCTACTGGAAGTACGGCGTTCGCTTGGCCGAACCGCTTCCGGTCGACGCCGTCATCGAGGTGGCAAAACGACTGAAAGAACGCGGGATCGTCAGCGCCCCGCGCTACATCCAAAAGCCGGCCTTCATGTGCGACATCTTTCAAAAGCGCAAGACCTTCGGCACCAGCAGCTTTCCGTTTACGCTCGCACGCCCCGAGGCGCTCGACTACCAGCTCGAACACTATCCCGGCGCGGTCGAAGGCTTGGAACGATTACTGGTCGTGCCGTGGAACGACCGTTATAACGAGGACGACGTCGATTATATCGGCGCCGCGCTCACGTCGGCCGTCTCAAGCGTCGGCCTAAGGAAGGCATCGTGAAGACTTTACGCTTCGCCGTTATCGGCACCGGCGCGATCGCGCGCGCCTACGAATCGGCTTTCTCGGCGCTAAAGCAGGCAAGCATCGTGGCCGCCTGCGACACGAACGCGATCGCCGCCAAGGCGTTTGCGCAACGTAACGAGTGCACCGCATACCCATCGATCGAGGCGCTGCTGCGTTACGCTCAGTTCGACGCCGCTATCGTATGCACGCCGCCGGCTACGCACGAAGCCGTGGCCTGCGCGCTGTTGCGCGCCGGCAAACACGTGCTATGTGAAAAGCCCCTCGCGATCAGCTCGGCACAGGCTCGCCGGATGCTGGAATGCGCGCGGCAACATGGCGTCATGTTGACCATGGCGTCGAAGTTCCGGTACGCTCGCGACGTTCGCAAGGCCCGCGAGCTCGTGATTGAAGGAGTTATCGGCGACCTCGTATTCGTCGAGAATGCGTTTACGTCGCACGTTGACATGAGCAGCCGCTGGAACTCGGATGCGTCGATCAGCGGAGGCGGAGTCCTCATCGACAACGGGACGCACTCGGTCGACATCCTTCGTTATTTCCTTGGGGATCTTCGCGACGTTCAGGTGGTGGAAGGCCGCCGAATGCAAGGGCTTTCGGTCGAAGACACGGTGCGGCTCTTCGTCCACAACGATCACGACGTGATCGGCTCGGCGGATCTGTCGTGGAGCATCGATAAGGAGATGGACACCTTCGTCCGCCTCTACGGAAGCGACGGCACGATTCTCGTCGGCTGGAAGGAATCGCGTTTGCGCCGGCGCGGCGAAGCCGAATGGGAAACGTTCGGCAGCGGGTACGACAAGATCCAAGCCTTTAGCGACCAGCTCGCAAACTTCTGCGGCGTTATCACCGGCACCGAGCGACTCCTGATCACCCCGCTAGATGCCCTTGCCTCCGTCGAAGTCGTTCAAGCCGCTTATGCTGCGCTCGAGTACGCTCGTTGGGAGCGCATCGGCAGCCGGCTGGACGATTTGGAGCTCTCTCCGCTTCGCGTCGGACTCCGAGCCGAGGCTTCCTAGTGGCAGCTCACCCTACCGCGGTGATCGAACCAGGCGTTTCGATCGGCCGCAACACCGCCATTTGGGATCACGTCCACATTCGCCATTCAACTCGAATCGGCGATGAGTGCATCATCGGCGGGAAGACGTACGTCGCCTACGGCGTTACCATCGGCAACCGCGTCAAAATCAACGCGTTCGTCTACATCTGTACCGACGTAACGATCGGGACGGGCGTCATGATCTCTGCCGGCGTCGTCTTTACCAACGATCGCTTTCCCCGCGCGACGACGCCCGATTTGAAGACGCTGCTCTCGTCGGATCCGAACGAAAAGACGCTCCCCACGCTGGTGCGCGACGGGGCTACGATTGGTGCGCAGGCCACGATCGGACCGGGTGTGACGATTGGCCGGTTCGCCATGGTCGGCATGGGATCGGTGGTAACGCGCGACGTACCGGATCATGCGATCGTCTACGGCAACCCAGCCAGAGTCGTCGGTTACGCGTGTGCGTGCGGCGAAAAGTTGGTCCCCGCCGGGTCGCCGAGAGGTGCCGGGATGGCCTGCACGGCCTGCGGCGCGCGTTATCCGATCGACGGTTCGGCAGTGGCCGAGCCGGTGTCGGCGTAACAATGCGCTTCGCTGTCGTCGGTGGCGGTCTGCTCGGAATGACGACTGCCTGGAACCTCGTCAAAGCCGGGCATCAGGTGACGATTTTCGAGGCCGCACCGGACTGCGGCGGTCTGGCATCGGCGTGGCAGTTGGGCGACGTGGTATGGGATCGACACTATCACGTGACGCTCTTCAGTGACCTGACGCTGCGCGCCCTACTGCAGGAGCTCGCACTGGAACGCGAGTTACGCTGGGTGACGGCACAGACCGGGTTCTACGTCGATGGAGCGCTTTATCCGTTCTCTAGCGCGCTCGACTACCTGCGTTTTCCTCCACTCTCGCCGCTGCAAAAACTCCGCTTGGGGAGCACGATCCTGCGAGCCGCACGAATCACCGATTGGCGTCCGCTCGAGCATGTCACCGCTGCCGAGTGGTTGACGCGTCTCAGCGGACGCGCCACTTTCGAACGAATTTGGCTGCCCTTGCTTCGCGCAAAACTCGGACCCAACGCCGAGCGAGCCTCGGCCGCCTTTATCTGGGCGATCATCGCCCGGATGTACGGCGCGCGCCGAACGGGCAGCAAGCGCGAGCTCTTCGGATACGTGCGAGGCGGCTACCAGCGCACGCTGCGGCGATTCGAACGCGAACTGCGGTTGCGCGGGGTCGAGATTCGGACATCGTCTCGCGCCAAGCGGGTAGAGCCGCTCGGCGACGGCATCACCGTCGTGACCGAGGGTCGGGCCGACCGCTTCGACCGTGCGGTCGTGACCCTCGCGCCGCCTTTGGCGGCCCGACTCTGCCCGACGTTGACCGCGCAAGAGCGCGCCCTTTGCCAAGGCGTCGAGTACCAAGGCATAATTTGCGCGTCACTATTGCTGGACAACCCGCTGACTCCTTACTACATCACGAACATCGCCGACGCGAGCATCCCTTTCACCGCCGTCATCGAGATGACGGCTTTGGTCGATCGCAACGAGCTCGGCGGCAGGGCGCTGGTCTATCTTCCCAAGTACGTCAGCGTAAACGATCCGTCGTTTGCGTTGGAGGATCGAACGATCGAAGAATCATTTTTGAGCGCGCTGGAGCGCATGCACCCAACGTTTTCACGAAAGAGCGTGCAGGCGTTCCGCGTCTCGCGCGTACCCTACGTCTTTCCGATCCCCACCTTGGCGTACTCGGATCGGCTGCCGCCTATGCGGACCGCGACCCCAGGACTCTTCATGGCCAGCAGCGCGCACATTGTGAACGGAACGCTGAACGTCAACGAAACGGTCGGCTTGGCGAATCGTCTGACGCCGGAACTCCTCGCCGAAGCTACGCATTCGTCGGGCGCGGCCGTAGCATGAAGGCAGCGCTCTCGCTCGACCTCGACAACAAATGGTCGTACATGAAGACCCACGGCGATTCGGCCTGGCAATCGATGCCGTCGTACCTTAACCTGCTCGTTCCACGCATACTCGACATTCTGGATCGGCTGAATCTTCGTATCACGTTCTTTCTGGTCGGTCAGGACGCGACGATGCCGATGCACGCCGAAATCCTCTCCGAAATTGCGCGTCGCGGCCACGAGATCGGCAATCACTCCCACTATCACGAACCCTGGATGCATCGGCGCGCCGCCGCCGCCATCGACGACGAGTTCGCGCTCGCCGAAGAGAGCATCGAAAGCGCGACCGGCCATCGCCCGCGGGGATTTCGTGGCCCCGGGTTTACCCGCTCGACCACGATCTTGGAGACGCTCGTCCGGCGCGGTTACGCGTACGACGCGTCGTCGCTGCCCACGTTCATCGGGCCGTTGGCCCGTGCCTATTATTTCCGCAGCGTCAAGCTTAGCCCCGAGGCGATCCGCGAGCGCGAGGATTTGTTCGGACGCTTCGGTGACGGGTTCCGGCCGAATCGCCGGCACACCATCGCGTTGTCGAACGGACCGATCGTCGAAATTCCCGTCACGACCTTTCCGCTCTTCCGCGTCCCGATCCACATCAGCTATGTCGTCTACCTCGCCGCCGTCTCGCCGGCCGCCGCGCTCGCGTACTTTCGCACGGCGCTCGCGGCATGCAAGCTCGCGCGCACCGAACCCTCGATCCTGCTCCATCCGTTGGATTTCTTGGACGGATCGGAATGTCAAGAGCTGGCATTCTTTCCGGGCATGAGCCTCGATCCGGGCATCAAGCGGCACGTGGTCGTGGAGTCGATCCGGATGCTAGCAAAGAACTTCGAAGTGGTCCCGATGAGAGAAACGTTCGACCGGGAACCGATCGGCGCGGTTAATCGTTACGGAGAATATGGCATGTCTGGCTAGGCAGGCTGTCGGGCGTAGTAAGAAATGACTACGCCGATAACATTGTGCCGAAGGGCAACCGTACGCTAGAATAATGCCTTTGCTACGGCGAATCGATGAAGGCGGCGTCTTGGTTACCAAGCGTATCGAATCGGTTATTTCCCGGCTGACGAAGCCGGCACGCGGGGCGGTATGGACGCTCGGAGTTTTCGATTTGGGCGGCGACCTTCTCGACTTCGCCGTCTCCAGCTCCCACCTCGATCGCAGGCGCAGTCTCGACTTGCTCTGTGCGGCGCCCTTGCCGGCTTCGCCCAAAGGCGTCAAGCTAAAGGTCACCGGCGAGAACGGGAAGATTGCCGCCGACCTCTTTGCCTCCACCATGCTCGACGCGACGAGGTACCTCGTCCTGGTACTGGTCCGGTCCCAGACGAGCGATGCGGCGTGGCTGAAGATCTCGGAGAACCTAAAAGGTGCGATCGGCCGCATCGCCGCCGTGCTGACGACCGAATCCAATCCCAGCATCGAGGGCAGGCGCGCCTTTGCCCCGTCGCCGACCGACGACTCTGCCTTTTTCCTCTTGACCGCGCAATTACAGGTGGCTTTTGGGTCGCAACCTGAGAAAGTCGCCTCGAGCGCCTTCGTCAAGCTCGTCGCTCCCCACCGGGGGCGGCTGCCAACATTTCTCGAGCGGACGGTCCGGCGGCTGACGAGATCCTGGGACTTCTCGCACGTCGAGTCCTGCAGTGGAGGAACCGCGTATCCGATCCCCGGGCTGGCCTTGCGGGTCGAACCGATGACCGGAACCGGAGTCATGATCGGGGTCTTTCTCAAGCTCGACACGGATCGCCATCCGGTCACCGACGCCGCCGCCGCGTACCGGCTCTCACCCCGAGAACGGGAAGTGCTCCACGCGCTGCTCGACGGTTATTCGGTGGCCGATATCGCAGCTAAGTTGGAACTGGCCGAATCCACCGTTAGCGACCACATTGCGCGGATGATCGTCAAGACAAACGCCCACAACCGAGTCGAGATGGCCGCGATGCTGCTAGGCTGGCCGGCACTCCGGTCGCAATTTTTATCCCCCGATCCCCCAAAAAACGGCTCTGTTGCCAAGTCGTTACCAAAGTCTGAGGAAACAAACGGCGATGCATCGGGACGTGTTTCGTGGCGCTACAAGATCCGCTCGGTCCAATAGGCTAATCATTTCTTACTATGATTTCCCGCGAGATGACAGAGGAATTGGGTCAAAAGCCCGATGTTCGTCATCGCGCAGACCATCGGACCCACCAAAAAACGAGGTTGGCACGGATTGCAACTTAAGCCATGCTATGGGTGCGGGCTGCGTTTTATGCGCAGCGGCTATACCTATTTGACCGCTCGAACCGAGCGACTTTGCTAGAAAGAGGACCATGATCAGCACAACCGGGCCTTTGCGAGTACTGATTATCGAGAAGCAGCTGCTGTTTGCCAAAGCAGTAGCGCAGGTGCTTTCCGCCGACCCCGACGTCAAGATCGTGGGAATCGCGGCGGGCCGCGATGCCTCGGCGCTCGCCAAAGACGTCGACGTCGTAATCATCGACATCGACACTGAAGAGATCGACAACGTGGTGGAGGATTTCAAAAACCGATCCCCCCTCACAAAAATATGCGCTCTTTCGTCGCACACGCAAGGAGAGCTCATGCAGCACTGCCTCTCTGCCGGTGCCGACGCGTATATCGTGAAAGACTCTTCGTTGCAGGAGCTGGTCAACGCCCTTAAGGCGTTGGGCGAAGGCTCGAGCTACGTAGATCCGCGGGTTGCGGGCTCGCTACTGCGCCGGCGCGCGCCGTCGAATCGGCCGACCAACGAACTCTCGCCTCGCGAACGAGAGATCATACGGCTCATCGCGCAGGGGCTTTCGAATCGCGACATTGGGCGCCGTCTGGTGCTCTCTGAGAAGACGATTAAGAATCACGTCAGTCATATTTTCGCGAAAATACATTGTACGGCGCGCTCGCAAGCTGCGGTTCATGCGATTCGGATAGGGTTGGCGTAGAACCCATCGCAACGTCCGTCCGGCGCGGTTCCGGCGTCTGAAAGCAGAGACGAACCGCACCGATAACGACCGCGAGAAGACCAATCCAGGTCGGGATTTTCAGAAGAGACGCCGGTGCAGTCAGCGCCGGCGTCGCGCGTAGATACGCCGCCCACGCACTGAATGCTTGATCCTGCGGTGCCGCATGAAACGCTTGCGTGACAAGGTTCGAGGCTACTAAGGGCGGCTGGACGTGTTGGAGCGCTACGATGCAGAATACCGTCACGAGCGCCGCTAGTATGGATACGCCGATCCGATTCTTCACTTCCGAGACTGCCCAGACTCCGCACGCCACCCCGACGACGTTTATCGTAATCGCCGAAACCCCGGCGCGCTGACTCCAAACGGCGACGAGCAGAGCGACAGCCGCGACCGCGATCGTTTGGTAGGCGACGCCTCGAACGCGCGACGCAATCACCAACGCGGCCGCAAGCGAAAGCAGTATTTGAATATCGTGAAGGTAGATGCCGAACAACAGAACGCAGGCGGGCGGCAGCAGCGGCAACAGCTCGGGCTGTCGCCGGCGAACCGCGAGAACTCCAGCAATAACGACTCCGAAAACCGCAACCAACCCGAACCACACCTTGCCGATAAGCGATGCGAGTGACGCCGTGAGGCCGGCCGAGTAGAGCAGATGGCTGAGGTTGTACTGATCCGCTGCGACGATCTCGGCGTTCGCCATACCGGGCAACACCTGCGTCAGGTACTCGACATTGCGATCCACGCCGACGGCGAGGGCGCTGAGGACCGCAAGCGACGCGACCCCCAATCCGACTGCCGCCCGGCAACGCGGTGCAAAAATGAATACGGCCAGGACGGCCGGGAGACCGACGTTCGGCTGGATCAACGCAACGCAGACAGCTAGGCCCGCGCCGAACCAGCGCCCGCGCCAAATCAGAAATGCGGCGGCGCAGATTGCGGCAAGCGCGAGCGGCACGACCTCGCCGTACGCTACGTTGAGCAGCGTTAGCGGTGCGAAGGCAAGCAGCACGGCAGTGCGCGACGCCGGAAGCATCTCGGCGAGAACGTAGGCGGCTAACGCCGACGCTAACACCAGCAAGACTGCGAAAACCACCGATGCAAGCTTAGGCGGAAGCGTAGCCAAAACGGCAAAGGGAGTCATCGCGTAGCCGGGAAGCGGCGCCGGCTCGACGTAGCCGTCGGGGAGCGTTGACGGTGCGAGTCGCCGCTCGCACGAGCGCAATGGTTCTACCCTATACGGATCGACGCGTTCTTGGACGGCCTTACCGGCACAATAAAAGGCTTTGAAACTCGCGCGTTCCACGTGGCCGTGGGCTGAGAGAAAGAGTGCCGCCGCCACCAAGGCAAGCGCAATGCCGACAAAGATGGCATTCGATCCGATTCGCTCCACGCCGCTAGCATACAGGGTCAGCGCGACGGCGCGCGAGTGCCACCCGACGGTGTCGCGCGGGCGAACGACTCAGGCCCTAGTACGGGGACCTTCGATTCAAGGATCAATGGTTCGGACCGGAGTGGGCGGCGTCTTTTTGCCGAGTTAGAATAGCCGGTGTGGCGGCCACCGGACATCTCTCGTTAGCGACGGCGCGCCGGCCGTCGCTCGCGCTGATCGCGCTCTGCGCGAATCTGGCCGTGACGCTCCCGCTCGCGTACATCCTCAACATATGGCAAGACGAAGCCTTCACGCTTCAGACGACCGGCCACGGCTTTGCCTATGCCTTTCATCAGGCGCTCGCCTTCGAGCAGAACGCGCCGCTGTACTTCGTCTTCCTCTCCGCGTTGCGTCACCTAGGATCGAGCATCTTCTTCTTGCGACTACCCTCGGTGCTTTGCATCGCACTCGCGGTTGTACTGGTCCCCGAACTAGCGCGGCGCTACATTCCCGCGATCGATGCGGGCCTTGTGACTTTGGTCGCAGCGTGGAATCCATTTATGATCTGGGCGGCGGTGGAGATGCGCGTCTACGCACTCATCATCGCGCTCTCGGCGCTGCTGCTGCTGACCTTTTTCGACGCGTTCCTCGCTCGCGAGCCTTCGAAGACTTCTGCCGTCGCCTACGCGGTATGCTGCATCCTCGCTCTCTACACGCAGTATTACCTCGGTTTTCTCATCGCAGCGCAAGCCCTGACGCTGGTACTCATCCAACGCCGCGCGATCGGGCGTTTTGCGCTATGCGCTGGGGCCGGCGTGCTCGCCTTTGCACCAATGCTCGCGATCGTCCCCGCGCAGGTCGAAAACTTCAAGAGCGCGTTCACGCCGCCCACGTTTCCTCGCGCGGTCGAGGTTCTCGCCGCAATCCTCGCGCGTTACGTCCTCCCCCTCACGTTTCACCACGCGACGCTCGCCTATTTGGTGCTTGGAGCCGGTGCGATTGGCGTTGCAATCGCCGCTCGCAAAAGCTTCACCGCGCTGGGGGACGTCACAATTTTGCTCATCACGGCTTGGACGTTCGCATTCTTTGCCGTCGCGAGCTACGCGACGGGCGTCCACGTGCTCGACCGTCATGCCGCGTGCCTCTACCTTCCCGGCACCCTCAGCGTCTTCGCGATCTTCACGTTCTTACGCCGGCCGCTTCAAGAACGCGCGGCCCTGGGCTGGTCGTGCTTAGCGCTGCTCGCCTCGACCGTGGCACTCGTGCACACCTACGCGCCGCTCGCGAAACCCGGCGATTGGATTCGCGCGACGGCGTATTTGCGAGCGCACGAGCATCCTCAAGAGCCGATCGTCGTGTTTGAGGCCGAAAACGCGCTCCCGCTGGCCTACTACTATCACGGCCCAAATCGAATCGTCGCGATTCCTCAGGGGGTCGATTTTCGCCGTTACGACGTGACCCGCTTCGTACTGCACCAAGCGAGCGAGGCCGAGGCCGCCATCCCCGCCGCGCAGCGAATCTGGCTGGTTACCGCCGGGGAATGCGCGTCGGCAAACATACAGTTCGGCTGCGGGGTGCTCGAACGCTACGTGGCCCAGCACTACCGAACCGTCTCGAGCGCCTCATTCTATGGCTCGCGGATTCGACTGCTTCAGCTCACTTCGTCCGCTCGGCGGCCGTCCTCGCAGGAGCTTTAAGTTATGGAACGCTCGGTTGCTGCAAAACAGTCAAAATTTCGGCCTTCCTGCTGGCGCTGCCGGTCTTAATGTTGTACGCTTGCTGGAACGTAGCCGAGTCTAGGCAATTTGTACTACTAGGTTTATGCTACCAGGGTGATCGTTGAAAGGGACTACAGATGGACTTCTTTTTCGCAATGCTTGTTGGACTTATACAACATTTTAGCCCCGCTGACGACACTCCAGGCGGGATGACGTCTTCCATTACCGTGCCCGCTATCATGCCCACGGCCGTAGTTGCGATGGTCCCCAAAGAAATCTCATAGTTTCTAATGAAAAGCCAAACTCGGTAGCAGGAGGAGCGCCAAGCGGGGCTTAAGCGAGCGTTGGAAGACAGATACCAGCGGCGTCTTCTCATGCTTAGAACCAGCGAGGAGCGATATTTTGTTCCCCGGCCTCGAGACGTTCTCGGAACAGTCTCCACTCGAGCTCTATCTAGAGGGCCGTCTTGACGCATGTCTGCGCGCGACTGCCGGTGCAACGTCGGTCGCAGATCAAATCCTCCGCGTCCGAGCGCTGATTCGGAAAACCGACTACCTTACCGCGCTCGACACGATCGCGGGCGTTGAGGCGAAGGACGACAACGCTTCGGCTCTTCTGCTGGCCCTGAAATCGTCGTGCCATTCCTACCGCGGCGAACTCGATCTTGCGCGTGGCGCTTTAGCGGCGGTCCGGCCAGATGAGTACGGGCTCAGCGTCCGGTTCGAACTGGCGTACTCGAAGGTGCTCATCGCTTGGGTCGAGGGCGACTCGGATGCCATGGAGAGAGCGCTATACGATTTCGACGACAGCCCGTCGGCTAGCGTACTAGCTCGATGGTTCTTCGCTCGCTCGTGGATTGCCGCGCTGCGCGGTGACTACGTCCAACAGCTTGCACTGCTCGAGCGGACCGCCCAACATATCGTGGCGTCGCCAAGCACGCACGATCTATTTTTGCTCGCAAAGGCGACTCGCGCAATGGTCCATTTGGTGCGTGAAATCCATGCGCCCGAGACGTTTGCCTTCGCCGTACGCATGGTTGAGTCGTTGCCGTGGAACGAGGAACTCGAAACCGAGCGCTTCTTGACCTTCCGCGGACTCGCTTGGGCGTATGCCCTGCGCGGCTTACACGAAAAGGCGTTTCAATACGCGTATTTTGCCCGCGATATCGCGCCGTCGGCGAGCTGGGTCACCGCGTCGTACTGCGACCAGGCCTATCTCGCGCGGATGGCCGGGGAGAACCGCAGCGCCGATGCGCTGGTCGATCACGCGGTCGCGTGCGCGAAGGAAACCGATTGGACCTCTCGTGACGAAGAGCGTGTCTCGCTCTTGAATCTCGTGGAGCTCGTCGCCGATCGCGATCCGGCCGCGGCGCGAGCCGTCCTATCGATTTATGCGGCGATTCCGGTCGCCGTGGCTCCAGCGCTCGCATTTGCGCACGACGTCCGCTTGTCGGCGATGGAAGAGTACGCGCGGGGCGTAGCGCTTGCCGCATCGGGTGAGCGGGGGCCGGCCGTCGAGGAACTCGCGAGCGCCTATTCTACCTTCTCGTCGATTGGATACGCGTGGCGGGCCGCGGCGGCAGCCCTGCGGATTCATATGGTCACCGGAGAAGATACATGGCTGCGCTATGCTAGTGATGCGGTGCAGGACTTCACGCAGAGCTCGGTAGCCGAGCAGATTCGACGCCGCGCGGCTGCGACGGTCGTGGATCCCCGGGTTGCGGCGCTCACGCCGGCGCAACGGCGAGTCTTCGCGCTCCTCTGCGAAGGGCTGAGCGACAAGGAGATCGCCAAGAGTTTAAGCATCTCGCCCGAAACCGCCAAGAACCACGCCGCGCGCGTCAGGGTGGCGTTCGGCGTTCACTCCCGAGCCGCGCTTATCGCGAGCGCGCGAGGACTGGCGAAGGTCGTCTAAGGGCCGGGGCCCCTCCGTATGGCCCCCCTGAGGGGACCGGTGCCCCAGGGGGATTGCGGCAAGGGTCGCTTCCCCGCCGCCGGGTCGGCAGCGTACAATTCACCTACTATGGGTCGCTCAGCCGTTTTTGTCGCCCTGCTCCTCGCAGGCGCCGTTTCCTTTTGCGCGGGCACTGCGTCCGCCGATTCCGTCGCCAATCCGACTCGCATTCATCCGGGGGATCAGTTAAGCGTTCAAGTCTACGGGGACCAGACGCTCTCCCAGAACGTGATCGTGCTCGGCGACGGGACCGTCGACTATCCGCTGATCGGTCGCGTTCGGGTGGCCGGCAAAACTCCGGATCAAGCGGCCGCCGCGTTCGTCGCGCACCTGCGACAATACGTGCGCAACCCAACTGTTAACGTTCTGATCGCGCAGCTCGGTCTGCCCGACGTGCTCGTGCTCGGCGACGTGAAGACGCCCGGAAAGTATCAGTTACGCTCCGACGCAAAGCTAACCGACGCAATTGCCGCTGCCGGCGGCCTCGTTAACACCAATGGGGCGTTTCCCGACGCCCGCGTTGCCGATGCCAGCGGAAACGTGCAAACCGTATCGCTGCAGAATCTGCTGCAGCGCGGCGACACGGCACTCGATCTCTCCCTGGGTGAAGGTTCGGTCGTTTACGTCCCGGGCAGAGTACCGCTGATCGTCGAGGTCGCGGGCGCCGTCGATCACCCCGGCGACGTGCAGGTGAGCGAGGGCGATCATCTCTCGGTGGCGATTGCAAAGGCCGGGAACAGCCAGAACTCGCAGGCCGATCTCAATCACATTCGGCTCGTGCGAACCGATGCGAGCGGAAAGCAAACAACAGAGGAAATCAACCTGTACGACGCGCTCAACAAAGGTAACTATCAGGTCGATGTGGCGCTGCAAAAAGGTGACGTCATCTACGTTCCCCAGTCCGCGAAGCATTCCGATTTCTTCGGCGGACTCGGCTCGGGTCTGCTCTACGTTCTGACGCGACTAATCCCCTAACTTTCTCAGCTCGCAAGGAGTTACGGCGATGTCTAAATGCTGCTATCGAGGCACGGTCATCTTCTTCGGTATCGTCATGAGTGCGTGCGGCCGCGGTCCGCAGTCGTCGAACGACCTCTTACCTCAGGCGCGCGCGCCGGTTTCGCAATCGCCGGCCTCGCAGTCCAACAAGATTTCAGTGGAAGCTTTACGGCACACCAGTATCTGATCCGAGGCGGCACCGAGCTTAACTCGTCGCCGATCGGCGAAGAATCGAAGAAATCCTACGCTTTTCTGTCGCGCTAAGAGGAGCACGCTTGGCGTTGCCAAGAGCGCGAGGACGCCGGTGACGAGAAATGCGTCGGCGTAGGCGAGCGCCGCGGCTTGCGCCTCGATGGCTGCGCTAAGCGCAGCGATACTTCCGTGCTGCAAGAACTCGGTGACGGGTAGCCGCGAAAGCGTGGCTTGTGCGGCGAGAATCGTTTGATGGAATTGCAGCCGACGATCGAGGAACGCGACGATCGACGCGGACGAGATCGAGCCGCCCAGCTGGAACGAGAGCACGATAAAGGCCGCCGCCTTGGCCGCCGCGTCCGGCTTCACGGCGCGCATAACCGCGACCAGCAGCGGCGAGTAGATGCAGGCCGAGCCGGTTCCGATCACCAGCAACGGAAGAGCGAGCGTCCCGAGATCGCTCTGCGTCGTTACGCTGCCGGCCAGCCAAAGCAGGCCGAGACCCGCGACCGCCAAACCGCCTCCGATCAGCCAGCGCAAGTCGAGCTGAGGAATGCTCGTGAGACGTGCCACCGGCATGGTCAGCAGCAGCACCGGCAACGCGCGAATGCCGATCATAATGCCTGCGAGCGTGCTCGTAAAACCGAGATTCTCCACCGTAAACTGGGGCAGCAGCAGCAAGCTTGGGAAAACGATCCCCGCTAAGGCTCCGGCGATTGCCAGCGACGCGGTTACCGCCGGCGCGCGCAGGATGCGAAGGTCGACGATCGGCTGCGCGACCCGCAACTCCCACCAAACGAATGCGCCGCTCGCCGTCAGCGCGAGAATGGTGCAGATCCGGATGATCTGATCGGAAAACCAGTCATCGTGCTGCCCTTGGTCGAGCACGTACTGCATGCAGCTGACCGCGACGATCAGCAACGCGATCCCGGTCACGTCCACGCGAGCTGGCTGCGGCCGAGTGTTGTCGCGCATGTAACGCGCCAACAAGACGAACGCCACGATCCCCGGAACGATGTTCACGTCGAAGATCCAGGGCCACGAGAGATTGTCGACCAGAATACCCCCCAGCGTCGGGCCGAGCGAAGGGCCGAGAATCGTGCCTAGCGCGAAGATCGACTGGCTCGCTCCGAGCTGCTCGGGTGGAAACGTGTCGCGCAGAACGACCTGTGCAACGGCCAACAATCCGCCGCCGAAGGCACCCTGCACAACGCGGAAGAGAATCAACGCAAAGAGCGATGTCGCCAAACCGCAAAGAAACGATGCGATCGTAAATCCCGCAATCGAAACGAGAAAGTAGTTCTTGCGTCCAAAGCGCAGCTGCAGCCAGGGCGTCAGCGGGATCACGACCACGTTGGCGATGACGTAACCGGTGAGCACCCAGGTCGCCTGGTCGACGGTCGCTCCCAAGTTCCCCTGAATGGTCGGAAGCGCTACGTTCACGATCGTCAGGTCGACTGTTTGCAACAAAGCGGCCAGCATCACGCCGGCGACCACCAGGTAGCGGCGCGTACCGTACTCGATCAGCGACGCACCTGCCGCCGGCCGCTGCGGCTTCGGCGTTTGGGGGCGAGCGGGAACAACGCCGGTCAGTCCGGCGGCTCTTTCAGCAACTGCCATGTGGGGTACGAGGTTTATGGTGCAGGTAGGTTGCCAACAGCGTACCGCGAATGCAGTACTATGACTAGAGCCTCTCTTATCCTAGTACTACGTTTGCTAGCCTCGCAAAGGCACCGACCATGAACACCGCCTTCGAACGGCGACACGAACTGAGCGACTTCCTGCGCACGCGCCGCGCCAAAATCATGCCCTCCGACGTCGGCCTGGCCGACGGGGCGCGCCGCCGCACGCCGGGATTGCGCCGCGAAGAGGTGGCGCTGCTCGCCAACATCGGCACGACCTGGTACACCCGCCTCGAGCAGGGCCTGCCGATCAACGTTTCAACCGACGTGCTGGCAGCGATCGCCCGGGCGTTGCGCTTGACGTCCGACGAGCGCCGTCATCTCTATCTGCTCGCGGGTCTCGCGCTCTCGTTCGCGCCGCGCGAGGAAGAACAGGTTAGCGATCTCGTGCTGCGCGTGCTCGAAACGCTCGAGCCGTCACCTGCCTACGTTCGCGGGCGCCGTTGGGACGCACTTGCGTGGAACCGTAGCGCCGACGCCCTCGCCGACTTCTCGGGTGCGAGCGGCCTCGGCCGCAATATCGTCTGGCGCCTCTTCCGCGACGAAAGCTCGCGGTGCCGCTACGGCGATTTGCCGTGCGTGATGCGCCGCTGCGTCGCAAACTTCCGGACGGTCGCTGCGAAGTACCCAAACGATCCCGGCTTTACCGAACTCATCGACGATCTGCGCACAAACTCGCTCGAGTTCCGACAACTCTGGGCCGAGCACGACGTCCTGGGCTCCGCCGAAGGTTTGAAAAAGTTCCTCCATCCCGAGTTGGGCGAGTTCACTTTGGATTACACGGCGTTCGACATTCCCGGCGACGGCGACATGCGGATGATCGTACTGACCGCTGCGCCCGGCTCGGAGAGCGCGCGCAAGCTGGAGCTGCTCTCGGGAACGCCTTCACTGACTCTCGCCTAAACGAGTAGACGTTATGGCGAGACGGTGCAGCGCGTCGTAAACGACCGCAGCGTCTAGTTCGTTGAGACTTGCAAGTACGCGCGATGCCAACGCGAGCGAAGCGGCGCCGGGAGGAAACGCGTGATTCGGAATCGCGACGACGGCGAGCTTTGCGCGGTAGGCGGACCAAATGCCGTTCTCCGAATCTTCGACCGCCGCCGTTTGCGGCGGCTGCGCGCGCAGCAACTCAACGGCGCGCAGGTAGACGTCGGGCGCAGGTTTTCCGCGTGAAACCTCGTCGGCCGACACAACCACGGCAAAGAGCTCGTCCCAGCCGGTCCTCGAAAGAACGCTCTGCGCGACGGGGCGCGCTGCGGAGGTCGCGAGGCCCAACCGAAAGTTCCGCGCGAGCCGCCCGAGCGCTTCATTCGCGCCCGGCAGAATCGGTACGTCCTGCAGCCTTGCGGTGACTTCCTCAACGACCTGTTTTGCAATTGCAGCCGGCGCGAGATCGACGCCTAGGCCGTCGTGAATGTACTGGGCCCACTCTTGCGTACGCATGCCGATCATCGCCGACTGCGCGCCGTCGCGCCACATGCCGCCGTGCGTGTTGACGAACTCGCGCCGCACGTCTCGCCAGATTTGCTCGCTCTCTATCAGCGTGCCGTCTAAATCGAAGACGATGCACGGCAGCCCATCGGTCATCCTTGCGGCGTACGGGCCAGCTCCTCCATATCCGCCGGGGTGAGCGTCAGGCGCGCCGCCTCAAGATTCTCCTTGAGATGCTGCACCTGCGACGTACCCGGAATCGGCAGCATCACCGTGGATTTTGCGAGCAGCCAAGCTAACGCGACTTGCGCGGGGAGCGCCGCCAAACGCTGGGCAACGTCCGCGAGCGCTCCGCCCGGCTCGGCCAGATCGCCGGTTGCGAGCGGAAACCATGGAATGAATCCGATGTTTTCGCGCGTGCAGTATTCGAGGACGTCTTCGGAGTCCCGATCGGCCAGGTTATAAAGATTCTGGACGGAGACGATTGCCGTCATGCGACGAACCGCTTCGATCTGGTCGACGCTAACGTTGGAGAGGCCAACGTGGCGGACCTTGCCCTCGCGCTGTAGCTCGATCAACGTGCCGATTTGCTCTTCTAACGGCACCTTCGGATCGATGCGGTGCAGCTGCAACAGATCGATGCGTTGCAGCCGCAGGCGCCGCAAGCTTCCCTCGCAAGCCGCGCGCAGATGCTCGGGACGTCCATCGGGCTCCCAGCGGCTGGGTCCCGGTCGCACCAGACCCGCTTTGGTCGCAATCACGAGATCGGATGGGTAGGGATAGAGCGCCTCGGCGATGAGCCGTTCCGAAACTTCCGGCCCGTACGAATCCGCGGTGTCGATAATGGTGACGCCGAGATCGACTGCCGTTCGCAAAACGGCGATCGCTCCGTCGTGGTCGACCGGCTCGCCCCAAATCCCAGCACCCGTAACACGCATCGCGCCAAAGCCCATGCGGTGCACCGGCAGGTCGCCGCCGATTGCAAACGTTCCGCTCGCAGCCGCCGGTCGCGTCGTCGTCTCTGACGTGTTCATGCCTACCGGGATTATCCTCGCGCGCGATTTGGTTGCGGTTGCAAGAGCACCGAGCCTGCATGAGAAAAGACGAGCAGCGTGAGTTCGCACAGGTTCGAGAACAACGATCCGGCCAAGCGCGCCGTAGGATACGCCGCAGTCGACCGCTACGTTCGCGATCGAATGTGCGTCGGGCTGGGGACCGGCACAACGGCGTACTGGGCGATAGAGCGGGTCGGGCAACGGATTGCTGCCGGCGAGCGGATCGTCGCCGTCGCGACTTCGAGCGAGACGGAGTCGCTCTGCCGGCAACTGGGGATTCCTCTCGTCGGGCTGTTGGAGTACCCGATGCCGGTTGCCATCGATGGCGCCGACGAGGTGGCTCCAGACCGCTCGTTGACCAAGGGCGGCGGCGGCGCGCTCTTTCGCGAGAAGGCGGTTGCACTGTCGTGCGACCGTTATGTCGTAGTCGTTACCGAATCGAAACTGGTGGCCGCCTTGGGTGCGTTCCCGCTTCCGATCGAGATCGTACCGTTCGCAGCGCCATACGTAAGGCGCGAGATCGGGCGACGCTTCGGCGAAATCGCGGTTGTGTTGCGCGAAACCGAGCAGCGGCCCTTCGTCACCGACAACGATAACTGGATCTTCGATGCCCGCTTCGGCGAAATCGCAGACCCACGTCGCCTCGACGAACGATTACGCGAAATTCACGGCGTGGTTGCGACCGGATTGTTCTACGGAATCGCCGACGAGGTGCTCGTCGGCGACGCGAGCGGCAACGTTCGCTCAGACCAACCCTAGCAACCGCCCCCGCGCGCAGTAGAGGGCTCTCCTCGCGAATCGGTCTTCGATGAAGTAGGGACGCCCCCCATTCTACGGCGCCCCCTGCCGCGCTATGGTAGCGAGGTGTCTATCCCCGACGCGCTCCGCGCGACCGTCCTTCGGCGTCTGGGGCGCTTGGAACGCACCGAACGCGGCATCCTGATGCGCGCCTCCGTGATCGGGCGGCATTTCGACCTGCGCACGGCCGTCGCAACCGCCGATCGCTCGGAGGCGACCGTGCGAAACGCCCTTGCCAGTGCGTGTACGCGTCAGCTCGTCGTGGCCTGGCACAGCGACCGTTACTCCTTCCGCCACGCGCTGACCCACGAAATCATCTATGCGGAGTTCGTAAACGCGCGAATTCGGCCGCTTCACGCTCGAATCGCGAGAATGCTGGAGCGAACTCTGCACGGCGGCGAACCAGTTTTAGAAGAGCTGGCATATCACGCTTGGGCGGCCGGCGATGTTAAGCGTACCTTACGCTATAACGAGCTTGCGGGCGACGGCGCAGTCGCGGTCCACGCCTACGATGACGCCCGGCGATACTATAACCGGGCGAGAAGCTTCGTCGAGATCGGCTCCCAAGGGTACTCCCGCCTCTCCGAGAAGCTCGGCTCGATCGGCGAGATACGATAGGCGTACCGCCCGATCTCGAAGAAGGCGGCGCTTGTGGTCGTGCGGCCCGTTTTATGCCGGCCTTTTATTGGCCGTTTGCAAGAGCTTGCGTACCTTCGCGAACGCCGGCTGGAGGCCGCCCGTTCGCACGGCGGCCTGGTACTGGTAGCGGGCGACGCAGGCGTCGGGAAGTCGCGTCTGATCTCCGAGTTTTGCAAGTCGCTGGCATACTCGCGATGGAAGCTGGGACACGGCGCGTGTTTGGAGTTCGCGAGCCGGCCATACGGGCCGATGCTGGAAGTTCTATCGCGCCTGGACACCCAGCCGCTCGAGCTCGGCGCTGCCGATACGAAGCGCGAGCAGTTCGACGCGATCGTGGATCGGTTTGCCGCGATTGCCGCGCGGACGGCCTTGATCGTCGTCGTCGAGGACTTGCATTGGGCCGACGCCGCGACGCTCGATCTGCTGTCGTATCTCGGAACGAAACTGCATCGGATGCGCGTGCTGCTGGTCGCATCGGTGCGTACCGACGAACTCCATCCCGGCCATCTCGCAACCAACGGGACGGCGAAAATTGCGCGAAGCGCGCGAGCCGGGCGCATCGAGCTGCGGCCTTTGAAAGGCTCCGAGCTGCAACGGTTCGTCGACGAAGCGCTCGCGGGCATCGAGCTCCCCGAGGAGGTGCGCCGCGCGGCCGTCATCGCCGGCGACGGAAACCCATTTTATACCGAGGAGCTGCTTAAAAGCGCCGTCGAGCAGAATGACGCTCGGAGCGACGCCCGAAACCACGCGCACCTTCCGCAAACCGTTCGCGCGGTACTCTTGGAACGTCTGCGGCCGTTTGACCAGAGCGAACGCCGCATCGTTACCCAGGCGGCGGTAATTGGGCGAACCTTTGGTTTGGATCTACTTGCCGCCACGCTTGAATCCGACCCGGAAAGCGTGCTTCCGGTCTTGCGACGCGCCCGCGACTTCCAGCTCGTCGAAGAGATCAAGCCGAAGCTCTTCCGCTTTCGGCACGGTCTCACGCGCGACGCACTCTACAGCGAGTTCCTCGGCGCAGAGCTGCAGCCGCGCCATCGGGCGATCGGGCTCGCGCTCGAAGGTGCGTCTCCCAGCGAACAATCGCTCGAGGCGCTGGCATATCACTGGTGGGCCGCAAAAGAGCCGGCGAAAGCCGCGCACTACAACGAGCTGGCTGGGGATGCGGCCGCGCGCGTCTATGCGCACGAGGACGCGATCGCCTTCTACGAACGGGCGCTCGAGTCCGACCTGAACCTGCCGGCGCGCGGCGGGATCGTCAGAAGAATCGCCGATTGCCGCAATGCGCTCGGCTCGTCGAAAGAGGCGCAGGCGGCTTACTCGAGTGCCGCCGACGCTTACCGCGCGGCCGGCGCGCGCGAGCTCGAGGCGTCGTGCCGCGTCACCGCCGCAATCACTGCCTACATCGTCGGGTTACCCAATCCGATTCGATCGCTCGAATCGATGCTGGGGGAGCTTGATGAGAGCGAGTACCTTGCGCGCAGCCGCATTCACCTCGGCATCGCGTGGCTCGCGGCGACGTTCGCGTTTCCGACACGTGCCCTGCGTCATCTCGAGCAGATCGATCGGCGCGCCTTGACCGAAGCCGCCGACATCGGGCTGCGTTATCACAACGTAGCCGCCTTCGCCGCAATGGAGATGGGCGATCTCGAAACGTTTCGTCGCGAACACGCGCAGTGGGTCGCGGCCGCCGAAGCCACCGGCTCGATTTCGACCGTGGCGATCGCGTACGTCAACGGGGCGATGTGCCGGTCGTTCTTCGCGCTACATGACGAAGCACGGCAGGACCTCGCCCGCGCGCTCGCGTTGACGCGTCAGGCGCGCAGCCATTCCGAGGAGGCCGTGCACGCATTCGGAGCGATGTGCGCGCTGCTCCGCGGCGATCTCGCGGCCGCTCAGGCCGAGCTGGAGCACGTGTCGCCCACCAGCGAGAATCGAGTGAACATCACCTTTGCGACCGCGTTCGGCAGCGTCGTGGGCGCCGCGCTAGACGATCGAGCACTCATCGAGCGATGGTTCGACGGATTCGAGGCGACAATCGCGCCTGCGCCCGAAATCGAGTGCGGTGGCGGGTTCGGCGAGATCATGGTTCGCCGCGGTCGCGACGCAGACGCGGCCGCGCTGTTGCATCGCGCCTTGCCCGATTGCGAAATATTGCGCGGCAACATCATCACGCTGCTCGCGGTCGGCCGCTACGGGGCGACCGAGGACCGCGAGCGCGCCCGCAAGTACCTCGAGCGCGCCGCGGCCGGCGAGATGGAGTTGCCGGAACGCCCCGCACTCGCACTCTTCGATGCGATTACGAGCAGCCGAAACGGCAGGACGGAGGAGTCGATACGACTCGCGCGTGAGGCCGCCGACGGTTTTCGCCGCCTTGGCTTTCCGCTTTTCGAAGCGCAGGCACGCGAAGCCGCAGGCGACGCCGACGCTGCTCTTGCGCTGTTTCGCCGTTGCGGCGCGGCGTACGACCTTCGGCGGCTCGAAGGCGACCGCGAAGAAGTGAATTCAAAAACAAACGCTCGCGCTTCGACGCTCTCGACACGCGAGCGCGAGATCGCAATGCTGGCGGCGAGCGGACGATCGAATCTAGAGATTGCGCGGTCGCTGTCGATCACTCATAAAACAGTCGAGAAGCATCTCGGCTCGGTCTACCAAAAACTACAGATCTCGTCGCGAGCGCAGCTCGACGCGCACGTCGGGACGCAGCACCAGCACGGCGGAGGCGCTCCGGCCGATCGCGGCGCCGCTGAAGGGCAGCGGTTCCAGTAACCCCTCGACCCAGGCGCGGGTGAGGTCCGTATAATGTCCCGAACCCGGTTCGCCCGACTCTCCGCTCGGTATGCTGATGCCGCCACGATCCCAATCGCCGACATCCCAAACCGCGCGAAATCCTTGACCAAATCCCGGTTCCTGCAGATGGATCGTGTATTCGTCTCCGGCTCCCGGCAGCCACGCACCGTTGAGAAATGCGAAGTTCATCGGCGCCAGCGGGTGCTCGATACGCATGCCGCCCGCATCGCGCCAAACGCGGCGCTCGCGCGCCCCAAACGAAAGCGCCCCACCCAGATCCTGCTCGATTTCAAACTCCGCACCTTCGCTGCGCGGGTCGCTCAAGCGCGCGCGCAGCGCCACGGGGTTCTCGACCAGTTCGAGCCGCAGCGCGTGCTCGAGCGTGGCAGCGAGCGAACCGGGATCGTAACGACCGTTCCATTCTTCCAGCGCTGCAAGGGCCTTTTCGTCGCTGGTTTCCGCGGGATGCGCCCGCGCGAATCGCAGGACGTCGCGAGCGATCTCGAGGTCGATGGGAGAGAGCGTATCGAGCTGCATTCGCGCGAAGTACGCAACGTCGTAGTGACGCCGCATTGCCAGCAGCTGGGCGATGCGGTAAGCGCGGTACGGCGGCTCGAACTGCGCGGATAAGCGATACGAGTAGCCGGACCCGTAGGCTTTGTTGTTGGCGGAGAGCAGGATCGCGTCGCGCGCCGGCTTTCGGCCGGGCAGCTGCGCAAACGCCAGCGAAACGAACGTCTTGCGCAGGTCGGCGGCCGGATGCACGTACCGTCCCCAAGCCGGATCATCCGGGACGAGACCCGCGACGTGATAAGCCAAGTTACCGCTGCTATCCGCGACGACGAAATTCTGCGGCGAGCCGCGGTACTTCGAAAGAATGTTTTGCGCTTCGCCGATGCTGCGCGCGCGGTCGAGCTCGAGCGCGGTGGCGATCGTCGAGCGTTTCTGCGCGTAAATCGGCCAACGAACGAGAACGATCGACGAACGGTCGTTGTCGCTGGGAACGGAGAACTCGCGCGCAGTGCGATAGTATGCGGCCCGGACGGTGTGCGAAAATCGCACGCCAAAGCGCTCGACCACCCACGACTCAGGGTGCAGATGCCCGGTTTCGAAGAGGCTCGTCGTTGCCATCTCTGCGTTGGTCGATGCCCACGCGAGCCGCTCGTTATGGCCAAGCACGACTCCAGGAAGACCCGGAATTGTCGCGCCGGCGGTATGCAGGCCCGGCGCCTGCAAGTCGATCAGGTACCAGATGCCGGGAATCGTGACGTCGAGGTGCGGATCGTTTGCGAGGATCGCTCGGCCGTCAACCGTACGCGCGCTACCCGCGGCCCACGCATTGCTGCCGATCGGCCGTTGGGACCGTTCGGCGAGCTCGGAGTCGGAGCAGCCGTTTTGCGGGGTGGGATTCGGCCGAGCATCGCGACGGCCGTCAATCGTAACGTCGTAGCGAGGATCGGAGAGTGGAAAGAGCAGCGCGAAGCAGCGCGCTCCGCGATGGCGCCATACCGCGTCGCGTGCCAGGACCGCGTGCCAAGAGTCGGCGAGTTCGAGCGACGCAACGATCGAGACGGCGAGCGAGTCCTTCGGCGTCCAGCGCGCGGGGCGATAGAGCAGCATACGGAACTCGATGGGCAGGGGTTGCGTCGTCGCGGCGGCGTTGACTCCATCACTGAATGCGCCCAGCGCCGCACGATCCTTCGGCTCAAGGGCCCGCAACTGGCGTTGCGCGATGCCGCCGACGTCGACTGCACGTTGAGCTTCGTCGAGCGCGAGCGCTTTCGCACCGAGTATTTCGGCGAGGCGTCCATACGCATAACGCCGCGTAAGGTCGAGTTGGAAGAGCCGATCCGATCCTTGGACGTAACCTTCAGCAAAGAAAAGATCGTGCTCGTTTCGCGCGCTGATGTGCGGTACGTCTCGGCGGTCGCGGACGATGGTGACCGGTTCGCGCAGCCCGGCGACGAGCAAGCTTCCGTGCGTCGTTGATGCCGCGTGGAGTCCGGCCTCAACGTTGGCGGCGTAGGCGAGGGCGACTCCAACGACACAGGTTGCAAACGCGAGCGCGTGCCGATACACCGCGCGCGCGACCGCGGAAACCAGGCTGGGGTCGGCGCTTTGAAGCACGCGCGGATCGGGTCGCTCGAAGAAGCTCACGTTCGCTCGATTCAGCGCCCCACCCAGGGGCTCCGTGACGGCAGGCTAGCGGATCGGGTGGGTACCCCGCTGCATCCGCTGACGGTGCTGCTCGCGCTTCCATCGCAGCAGGACTTGCAGGCGCCGCTGCTTTTCCAACACCGCCTCAGCAGCCAATACCGGAAACGTCTTTTCGGAGAACTCATTAACAATCGCCACCAGATCGTCCGCGCAAGCTTCGATCGCATCGCGCAAATAGAGCGGAAAGTCGTTCGGCACCCAGAGTCGCAGCCGATGGCGGCCGTCGAGCCGGGTGGCGCCCCAGACAACGAACTCTGCGCCATGCGCCTTTGCCTGATGGTAGATTTCTAGCGGAGCCGTGGCAAGTTCTCCTAACCGGTCAACGAGGATGCCGGCGAAATCGGTTCCTCGAACCGGGACGGGTAGTCCGTCCCGGCCGAGGATACCAGCGAGATCCGTTCCTCGAACCGGGACGGATGGTCCGATCCGTCCCGGCCCTTCTTGCTTACCCAAGAATTGTAAAGAATCAATAAAAAAGCGCGAGCAACGCACGCAGGCTTAGTCGCGTTGCCGCTCAGCGCGATCGGCACACATATGCGACCGCATATGGCCGCTTGGGGGAGGAACGACGCACCGGGATGAATTGCCGTTCATGCAAAGACTGCCGTTGCTTTTTTGCGCCCTTTTCCTTGCTAGCTGCGCGGGCGCGACGGGACCATCGCCGATTCCGGTCTCGGCGTTAACAGCGACGCGACTGCACGGCGCCGACGCGACCTTCAAGAGCGTTTTTAGTTTCAACGGTGCGGACGGTAAGGAACCCTACGCAAGCTTGATCTCAGCTGGCGCAGCGCTTTACGGCACCACCTATGGGGGCGGCACGCGCGATTCGGGTACGGTCTACAAAGTCGCGTTTTCCGGCGCGCAAAACGTGCTGCATAGCTTCAACGACGGAATGGACGGCGCGCTCCCGCAATCGAGCCTGCTCGAAGTTCATGGAACGCTTTACGGCACGACGATCGAGGGCGGCGGCCCAGGCGAAGAGGGCGTGGTCTTTAAGATTATTCCAAGCACCGGCAGCGAGAGCGTCATTCATCGCTTCGCGGGCGGCAAGGACGGCGCCAGCCCGTACGCGGGGCTCACGCTAATAGACGGCGCGCTCTACGGCACTACCGCGGCGGGCGGATTGCATTCGGCAGGCACCGTCTTCAAGGTTACGACCTCAGGTAAAGAGAGCGTCCTTTATAACTTTGCAGGTAACGGCGACGGCGCAACGCCCGTCTCGCGGATGATCAACGTCAAGGGTATGCTCTACGGCACGACTTCTTACGGCGGTTTGCAGTGCGGATCGGTGGGCTGCGGAAGCATCTTCAAGATCACGACCTCCGGCTTCGAGAAGCCGGTTTACAGTTTCAAAGGCGGCCGCGACGGATCGACCCCAGCCGCCGCCTTGACCGACCTGAACGGCACGTTCTACGGCACGACGACGCTCGGCGGAGTCCAGAACGTAGGAACGGTCTTTAAACTGACGTCTTCCGGCGCAGAGAGCGTGATCTATAGTTTTAAGGGTGGAGGCGATGGCGCTACACCGCAGCAGCTGGTCGAACTCAACGGCAGGCTCTACGGCACCGCCTCAGCGGGCGGTTTGAAGCACGACGGGACCGTTTTCTCGATCACGACGGCCGGAACGCTCAGCGTGCTGCACACCTTCACGGGCGGCACCGACGGCGCAACGCCGCGAGCCGGTCTGCGCAACGTCAACGGCGTGCTCTACGGCACGACCGTCGCCGGTGGCACGCATAAGGTGGGAACGCTCTTTAGCATAAAGCCGTAGCGAGGAAAACTCCTAGCATTTGCGCGTGAGGCTGTAGCCGTCGCCGTGCAGGTGCTTTCCGTCGGCGGATAACGTGAGCGTGTGATTGCCGTAGTAGGTAAACGTCGCCGTATTGCCTTTGAGCGCCCAGTTGCCCGAGACTCCTTCGCTGTCGGTGACGTCGCCCGTGAGCGTCATCGTAAACGAAAGCCCTGGTTTGTCGTCTGAGGTCCACGTTCCAACCAGACTGGTCGTCGCACATCCGGTCGGGATCGGCGTCGGCGTCGGGATCGCTGCGAGCGGCGTAAGCGCGCCGCCGTAGAATTTGTGTGCGACGTCCAAACAGAGCGTGTTGGCGGTATACGGATTGTCCGGCAACTGTACGGCACAGGTAAAGGTGACGACGTAACCCTTCGGAAGCGCGTAGCAGCGGACCACGGCCGACGCAGTCGGCGTTCCGGCCGGCCCGTTTGCCGAGTGAGCGATCCAGTCGCCGCTGCCGGGACTCGATTCCGTCGTGTCTTGGAGAAATGCGTCGAGCGCTTCTTTCGCTTTCGCACTGCAGTCGGAGAGCGAGCCGGTGTCGTTCACGCGCCGGACACCGACCGAAAAATCAACCGCAGCCGGCGCTCGGGGTGTAGACCCGATGAAGCCCGCCAGCAGCGCGCCGCCGACGACCGCAGCGCGCCGTGCGCGCGGGCTCAATGCTGGCCCCCGAAAGAATCCGCGAGCTGCCCGCAGATGACGCTGGCAGCCTCCGGCGCCGCCGGCGTTTGGGCCGCGCAGGTAAACGTTACGACGTAACCGGTCCCGTCGAGCGGATAGCAGTGAACGGCAGCTGCAGCAAATGAGTTGCCGGCCGTGTCGACCGCTCCGGTCCCCTCCCATTCATGCGTGTCTCCGATTTCGGCGGATCTCCCGAGCACCGAAATCAGCGCACGGCTGGCCTTGCTGTCGCAACTGCTGACCGGCTCAGTGCTGACGACGTTGCGAGCGCCCACCACGACGTCGAGCGCCGCCTGCGCGGGCCGGCCCGTCAAGCCCACGGCGAGCAAAAACCCAAGTGCGAGCGCACCGACCCGTTTTAAAAGCATTGGAACCACTGGCACCCCCTTAGGCGGAGGATGCGCTAGACGGCAGCGAAGCTCCCCCCGACATGACTCGAACGATAACGGCTCTCCTTTTCTGCGCGCTTCTCGGCGTCGCTCCGGCCGGCGACCCATACCTCTGGCTTGAAGACGTGCACGGAACGCAAGCGATGGCTTGGGTCAACGCGGAGAACGCGAAGACGCTCGCCGTACTCAAAAACGATCCCAACTTTGCCGTTCTCTACGCGGACGCTCTCAAAATTGCCGAAGCAAAGGACCGGATTCCAACACCTGAGTTCATCGCCGGCTCGATCTACAACTTTTGGCAAGACGACGAGCACGTTCGCGGGATTTGGCGGCGTACGACGTCCGCCGATTTCGCAAGTGCATCGCCGGAATGGACGACCGTGCTCGACCTCGACGCGGTCTCAAAGTCCGAGAACGCCAACTGGGTGTGGAAGGGCGCCGATTGCGCGTGGCCGCAAGAGAATCGCTGCATCGTCTACCTCTCCGACGGCGGTGAAGACGCGATAACCGCGCGCGAGTACGATCTCTCCGCAAAGCAATTCGTCCCAAACGGGTTCACGCTTCCACAGGCCAAACAACGAACCGCGTGGGAGAGCCCCGACTCGTTGCTCGTCTCGCGCGAATGGTCT
Source organism: Candidatus Cybelea sp. (assembly GCA_049578945.1). Taxonomy (GTDB): domain Bacteria; phylum Vulcanimicrobiota; class Vulcanimicrobiia; order Vulcanimicrobiales; family Vulcanimicrobiaceae; genus Cybelea. Next base: position 29,664 of record JBAUMX010000083.1, read on the forward strand.
CCCGGAGAATTAACGACTTCGGGATATCCTTTCGTCGTGAAGCGCCTCGAACGGGGCAAGCCGCTCTCGAGGGCCGTCGAGGTTTTCCGCGGAAGTGCGTCCGACGGCGGTTATGGTGTAACGCCATTGGTGCTACATGACGGCGGAGGTCATAGCGCGACACTGATCCAGCGGCCGCTCTCGACCTTCGAAGCGGAGTATTATCTGGTCACGGCGAGTGGTCCGCAACGGCTAGGCCTGCCGCTTGGGGTGCAATCGGCCGGACTGATTGCGGGAGAGCTGCTCTTCACGCTTCAGAAAGAGTGGAGCGCGAACGGCACCGTCTTTCCACAAGGCTCGCTCGTTCAGATCGATCTTGCCGCGGCAACCGCGGATCCGCAACGTTTGAACCCGGCGCTCGTCTACGCACCCGGCCCACGCGAAACCCTCGACGGCGTCGCCCAAACGAGTTCGCAGCTTCTGCTTACGACGTACGAAAACGTTCGCGGGCGCGCTTGGGTTTATACGCCCGACGGGAAACAGGGTTGGACGAAAGCGCGGCTCGATCTGCCCGACGATTCGTCGGTCGTCGTCAACGACGCCGATCTTCACGGCCACAGCGCCTATTTAACCACCACGAGCTTTCTCGTGCCGCCGACGCTCTGGCACGTCGATGCGCCAACCGCCGCGGTGACCACCGTGAAGGTTTCGCCTCCTCGATTCGACGCGTCGAATGACGTCGTCGAGCAGCGCGAGGCCACCTCGAAGGACGGAACCCAGATTCCGTACTTCATCGTGCATCCCAAGAACATGAAACTCGATGGAAACAACCCCACGCTGCTCTATGCGTACGGCGGTTTCGACGTTTCCGAAACGCCGAACTATAGTGGGATCCTCGGCAAGCTTTGGCTCGAGCGCGGCGGCGTCTACGTACTGGCAAATATTCGCGGCGGCGGTGAGTTCGGACCGGCCTGGCACGATGCCGGCCTTACGACGCACCGCCAGCGCATCTACGACGATTTTGCGGCCGTCGGGCAGGACCTAATCGCGACGAAGGTCACGAATCCGCGCCGGCTGGGCATTCAGGGCGGCTCGAACGGCGGGCTCTTAATGGGCGTCGAGTTCACGCAGCATCCGGAGCTCTGGCACGCCGTAGACATTCAAGTTCCGCTACTCGACATGCTCCGCTTCGAGCAGATTGCGGCAGGCGAGTCCTGGACCGGCGAATACGGCAGCGTCTCCAATCCGCAGCAGCGCGCGTTTCTCGCCTCGATTTCACCGTACAACAACTTGAAAGCGGGCGTCGCGTATCCGGAGCCATTGATTTGGACGACGACCAAGGACGATCGCGTCGGTCCACAGCACGCACGCAAATTCGCGGCGAAACTCCAGGCGCTGCACGATCCCTACCTCTTTTACGAGGTCACCGAAGGCGGGCACGGTGCCGGCGCAAACCTGCGCGAACGCGCCTTCACGAGCGCGCTCGAGATGACGTACCTGATTAAAAAGCTGATGTACTAGGAGCGAAGTTTACTCGTTATCGGGTGGAACGTAGGAAGAACGTTCGTTTAGGAACCGCGCCTCGAGGTAAGGCGCCGCGATCGGCGTGAAACCTCGCGCGGCTTGGGTGAAGTCGAAGACGCCGAGCATGCTCGCGGCGCGCGTGTCGGTAAATCCGCGCGCCGCCGGCCCGACCGGCGGCAGGCCGAATACCTCTTCGACGAACTTGAGAATGCTGCCGAACTCGTATTGCGTGTGCGAAACGTATCCGCCCTGGGCGCCGGACCCCCGCCGCGCATACGGCGAGATGACGATGCACGGAACGCGAATCCCTAGCCCGCGAAAATCGAGCTGCGGCGGCGGCACGTTGTCGTACCAACCGCCCCAATCATCCCAAAGCACGAAGACCACCGTCGAACTCCAATAGGGGCTCTCGCCGATCGCGTTCACGATCGAGGTCACCCAGGACGGACCACGGTTGGAGCCGCTGCCGGTATGATCGGAATCCTCCCAATCCGGCGTCACCCACGAAACGTCCGCGAGAGAGCCGGCCGCAACGTCGGTGAGAATGCGCGTTTGAGGCGAGATCACATTCCGCCAATCGGGGCCGTCGTAGACGGCGCGAACCGATGAGAACTCCGACCAAACCTTACCGATGCCGAGCAGCGGCGCTGCGTAGTATTTCCAAGAAACGCCGGCTACATCGAGCCGGTCGGCGATCGTCGGAAAGTTTGGGAAGCACGGCGATGGACCGTTGAATCGCTCGATGCGGCGGACGTCGATCGTAAAAGAGCGCGTGCCCGGCGGCGCTTCGCAACCCCATTTCAGAGCGTCGGGTGCGTCGACTTCTGCGAGCGGCTTCGGCGCGATGTTTGTATTGGCGGCAATCAAGCTCAAGTGGGCAGTGAAGCTGGGACCGAACTCGGTCGGGAACATGCGGTCAGCGAGCACGTAGCGGCGAGCCATCGCCCAATTCGGGGCCGATTCGGCGCGCGGAACGTACGCGTATGCGAAATCGAGCGGGCCCCCGTAGAAATGCTCTCGCTCGAAGGAGTTCATCTTGCCATGGTTCCAAGCGCTGACGGCGTCGCGCCAATTGTTTTCGATGTCGCCGGGATTCTCGAGCGGCGTTGCGCGCAACGGTAAACGCTCTTTGCCGGCGTAGCCGAACGCCGGCGCGTCGGCTCCCGGAAACCCGCTAAAGAGGTCGTCGAAGCTGCGGTTCTCCTGGATGACGATCACGACGTGCTTGACGTACCGGTGCGCGGGCGCGCTCGTTTGAGGCGCATCCGGCGTCACCATACCGCTGCAACCGGCAACCAACGCACCGAGCAAGAACGACGCTCCTACGCCGAGCCGATGCGAAGCCATCGACGGGCCGTTTCAGCGAAGCCCGCAGCGCGACCTTGCACGGCCTTACGCCAAATGCAATAATGTCGAAAGTCGGGAGAACGGCAAGTGAGAAAAAGCGTAATCGTTGCATTAGCCGGCGTTGTTGCGGCCACGGCGTGCGCGCAACTGCACAACGTCGGCGGAGCCTTGCCATCGTCACGTGAATCCTTCGATAATCTCGACTCTTCGTCGACCCGCATACGCCACGTCGTGATCGTCGTTCAGGAGAACCGCAGCTTCGACAACCTTTTCGCCACGTTTCCGGGCGCCGACGGAGCGACCGAAGGTTTGATGAAGACGTCGTCGGGCGACGTCAAAATTCGGCTCAAAAAGAGCCCGTTAGTGATGGATAACTTGGGGCACCAGCACCATTCGTTTCTGCTCGAATACGACGACGGAAAAATGGACGGTTTCGGCCTCGTTAAACGAGTGTTGAGCAAAGGAATGAAGATCGTCAAGTCCGGGCGGTACGCCTACCGGTACGCCGACCCCGGCGACATCCGGCCTTACTGGACGATGGCCCGGCAGTACGTGCTTGCCGATCATATGTTTTCGACGCAGAGCAGCAGCAGTTTTACCGCGCACCAAGACCTGATCGCCGGTGGGACGCCGATCGGCACGGACGGCGATAACGTCATCGACTTTCCAACGCCGTCGGCCTGGGGATGCGACGCTCCGCCTGGAACCGTTACCTCCCTGATCACTCCGACCGGCCGTTATCTGCGCGATAAAGGGCCGTTCCCGTGCTTTACGTACCGGACCCTGCGCGATCTGCTCGATGCCAAAGGCCTCTTGTGGTTATACTTCACGAATACGACGCCCGCACACGCCTGGAACGCTTTCGACGCAATCAGCGCGGTGCGTTACGGGTCGCAGTGGCAAACGAACATCGTCGTTCCGGAGACGCAAATCTACGGGACGATCGCCGCCGCGCGACTGCCCGCCGTTTCGTGGGTCATTCCCGATGCGCTGAATTCGGACCATCCGTCCAGTCATAGCGACACGGGCCCGTCTTGGGTCGCCAGCATCGTCAACGCGATCGGTAAGAGCCCCTACTGGACGTCGACTGCGATCGTCGTCGTGTGGGACGACTGGGGCGGAGAGTACGACCACGTACCGCCCCCGCAGATAGACGGTCAGGGTTTGGGAATGCGCGTTCCGATGCTCGTCATTTCGGCGTACGCGCGCGAAGCGACCCCGGGGACTCCAGGTTACCTTTCGCACACGCGCTACAGCTTCGGCAGCATCCTCAAGTTCGTCGAAGACAACTGGAAGCTTGGAAGACTCGGGACCTCCGATAGCGGTTCGAAGAGCATCGGCAATTGCTTTGACTTCGAGCAGGCGCCGCGCGCGTTCACACCGATCGGCCCGAAGTATTCGCAGGAGTACTTTCTAAAGCGGCCGCCGTCGGGATTGGCGCTCGATACCGAGTAGTTGTATTAGGGCCCGGTCGCGGGATGGAGCGGCATCTCCGGGATGCCCCCGGCCTGACGAATCGCGGCAATGTCGCGCACGAGCGCATCGCCCGAGCCGTCGTTCGTCGGGCAGCTCAAGTCGGGCGAGACCCAACCTTGCCACGTGACGTGCATGGACGTGCCGAACGACGCACTCTTCATGCAAGGCTCGGCGGCGGCGTTGCCCTTGCGCGCAGCGGCCAGGTCCGAGAAGAAACGAGCCGCCGTCGCCGCGGGAACGGTGAACGGCTTGGGCGTCGTGGCGGCGCTTTCACCCCGCCGCTGCAGCGTAAACGACGCTTTGCCGTCCGACGCGACGTGAATCGTGTAACCATATGAGTTCGTCGAACCCGAGTTCACGATGACCGCGGTATCGGCGGGCGTGGCAGCCATCAAGCCGGCAATGGCCAGCGACGCGAAAAGAGCCGCTCGAGCGAACATTTCAAAAGCCTCCTACTCCGTTGGGTGTACCCCAGCCGGTCGTCGTGTCATAGGGCACCTTCGAACTTCCTACCCGATGATACGCGGCGCTTCCGGCATGGCGCCATATCCAGCGCGGGGCGTTGCTTCGCGCAGCACTCGGCCCCAGGGCGAAGAGCGACGCAACGATTGCGGCACCGGCACCGGTCCCGCCCATCTGCTGCCAACCCCCACTTGCCGATTCGTAGACCGCGACGCCGGTCGCCGGATCGGCGACCGCCGAGACGTCGACGACGCTTCGCGACTTGCACTGTTTTACGCGTTGCCAAGACGGCCTAGCGACGTAGGCGCTGCAGCCGCCGGCTCCACTCCATCCGCGCTCGGTCCAGCCGCGGGCCGAGGACCCGGCAAGCAGCGACGTTCCACCCACACAGACCACACCAGCATAACTGCACGGCGTTTTTGCGCCGGTGCCGTAGCCGGCACTCGCCGTTATCGCGCGCCCCGCGTGGTCGTACGCAGCATCTCGCGCGTTCTCTTCCTTACCGCTATAGGAGTTCACGACCGAGACGGCGCCCGCTGTAACGGCGGCGTCGACGGCCATCGCGAGATCGGCATTCTTGTTGCTGTTCGCTTGGACGAGCACGATTTTGCAGTTTGGGCAGATCGCCGACGCCATGTCGAGATCGAGCGCCTGCTGCGCGCGCCAGTCATCGTTCGTATCGGCGTCGGGCTTCGGTAGCGGGCTCGTATGCCCGTTCTGATTAACAATTTTTAGGCAACCGGTCGAAGACGCGCAACTCGCTAACCCCATGTTCTTGCGATAGACGGCAAGATCGCCGGCCGCGTTCGGATATCCGTACGCCTCGACGATAGCCACGATCGCGCCCCTTCCACCGTTTCTTGCCGCTTGTGTGAGACCGTATGCGGATTGCAGATCGGACGCACAATAGGGCGCGGTGCGGTTGCAGCCGCTTCGCGCAACGCGCGCCGCGTCGCCGCCCGTTTGAACGATCG
>JBAUMX010000084.1:0-19913 GCA_049578945.1 Candidatus Cybelea sp.
GGGTCGCAGCGAGCGACGGGCGCGCGCAACGCGTGGACGATTCCCGGGGTGCTGCGCCTCGGAGAAGACGAAGAACCCGATAGCCTCAACCTCATGTTCGCCCACACCGCGGCGACCGACACGATCGCCGGCCTGCTCTTCTCGTTTGTGTTGCGCCTCGATGCGCGCGGAAACTACATTCCGGATCTTGCGACCCAAGTGCCGACGCTTGCGAACGGCGGAATCAGCCCCGACGGAAAGCGGATCGTCGTGCACCTTCGCCGAGGCGTCGTTTGGGCAGACGGCGCCCCGTTGACCTCGGCCGACTGGCTCTTCACATATCGCGCCGTTATGAATCCCGCAAACAACGTCAAGACGCGCTACGGCTGGGACGGGATCGCGTCCGCGAGCGCGCCCGATCCCTCCACCATCGTCATTCGGCTCAAGCGCCCTAACGTCGCGGTACTCGGCATACTCGCAATGGGGGGCGCCGCCTATCCACCGATGCCGGCGCATTTGCTCGCGAAGCTGCCGAATCTCAACGCAACGCCTTTTAACGAGCGACCTCTTTCGAGCGGACCCTACGTGCTCAAAGCGTGGAACCATGGATCCTCGCTCCTCTTTGTGCCGAATCCGCACTACTTCCGCGGCGCGCCGAAGTTAAAGGAAGTGATCTGGAAGGTCGTTCCCGACGTCAACACGCTCTACAATCAGCTCGCGACCCACGAGATCGACGTCTACCCTAACGTGAGCGCCAACGGAATTCCGCGGCTCTCAAGCATCGTGGGAATTCGAGTCGATCGCCGGCTGATCGCCGACTGGCGGCACCTCGGCATCAACGTTGGCCGGCCGCTACTGCGCGACGTCCGAGTCCGGCGCGCGATCGCCGAAGCGGTTGATTGGAAGCGCATCAACGATACCGTCTTTCACGGGATCGACAGACTCGCAATCTCCGACGTCTTTCCAGAATCGTGGGCGGCGCCCGCGCTGCCGCCCTACCGCTACGATCCGGCCGGCGCTAGACGCCTGCTCAACGAGGCGGGCTGGAGGCTCGGCAGCGACGGCGTCCTCCACAAAGGCGCACAAACGATGCACTTGGACATCTACGCTACGACGGGTCACCAGGAGAACACCGAGTCTCAGGTGCTCCTCCAATCAATGTTGCGCACCGTCGGCATCGACGTAAGCATCCGAAACTACCCGGGCAGCTATCTCTTCGCGATGGACGGACCGCTCTACACCGGTAAGTACGACCTCGAGTGGTCGATCGAAACGAACGGACCCGACCCCGATAACTCGGGCGATTGGAACGGCGCATTCATTCCCCCGCGCGGTGCGAACACATCGTGGCTGAACGACCCGATCGTCAACGCCACGAGTGCAGCGGCAGCGAGCACGTTCGATTTGGCCGCGCGCAAACGCCTCTATCAACGCGAGGAGGCGCGCCTCCGCGAGGTCGTGCCGGCCGTCTTCTTTAGCTGGCGGATGAACTACACCGCGATGAACGACGATCTCAAAAACTACGTCCCGGGCGCTTTTATCGGCGACAGCTGGAATGCTTGGCAGTGGAGCATTTGAATCTCGCGGCCTTCGCCCAGGTTCTCCGCAAGCGCGAAACGGCGCGCCTCTACTTTGAACCCGCCCGCAGCGGCGTGCTGAGCTGGAACACCCACGCCGATAGTGGGCGCATCGCGTTTCGGCTCCTTCGCGCTCGACAGCCCTGCGGGGATTGGCTCGACCTCGCGGAGTGGCGTCCCGGCGGCGCGAAATCGTTCAGTCCGGTGCATGAGGGCACGCGCGTCAACGTTGACGTCATCGAAGCGACCCAGCCCTTCGACGGCATCGAGGTGCACGCGCGCGACGTGGAGTTCGAGCTCGTCGCGTTTTCGTCACCGGTCCGCGCGCGTACGTCACTTCCCTACGGACGCGACGCGCTAATCCTCGATGTCCCGGCACGTTCGCAATACCCTTCGACTCCGCTCAGGGCAGGCTCTTCGGCTCCGCTCAGGGCAAGCTCTTCGACTCCGCTCAGGGCAGGCTCTTCGGCTCCGCTCGGGGCGAGTTCGCCAGAGGAAGAACGCGGCTGGTGCAGTCCGGCGAGCCTTTCGATGATCCATGCATTTCACGGAATCGAGAGCTCGGTGGCGGAGACTGCGCGCGCGGTCTTCGATCGCGCCTACAACGGCACCGGCAATTGGTCGTTCAACGTCGCGTATAGCGGCAGGCTCGGTTTGCGCGGCGCCGTTGCGCATCTTCGCAACCTCGAACACGCCGCGCGTTTGATCGAACGCAACCTTCCGCTCGCGATCTCCTATTCGTGGCGCGACGGCGAGCTGCCGGGCGCGCCGCTCGAGCACTCCGACGGACACCTCGCAGTACTCTGCGGTTTCACACGCGACGGCGATTGCGCGATGAACGATCCGGCGGCGCCCAACGTGCGCGTCGTCTACCCCCGCGGCGCAATCGAGCGTATTTGGCAGCGCAACGAGGGCGTGGTCTACGTCGTGGCGCCGATCGGCATCGAGTATGCCGATATCCTTTCGAGCTAGGTTCCCGAAGTGAAGCTCAGGTCTATCGAAGAGATCGAGCGCGCAGTCGTTCGCTGCGAGCGCTGCCCCGAGCTGCGAGCGTATGCAACGCGTATCGCGCGCGAGCGCAAGCGCGCTCACCGCGACTGCGTCTATTGGGGCAAGCCGGTTCCTTCGTTCGGCGACCCGCGCGCTCGCGTCATGATCGTCGGCCTCGCTCCCGGCGCGCACGGCAGTAACCGCACCGGCCGGCCGTTCACAGGCGATGCGTCGGGTGGCTTTCTCTATCCGGCGCTCTATCGCGCGGGTTTTGCTTCGCAGCCGCAGGCTTCCGATCGCGAGGACGGCCTGACGCTGCGCGACACGCTAATCACCGCGGCGGCCCGTTGCGCTCCGCCGCAAAACAAACCGACGCCTACCGAGCTGCGAAACTGTTTCCCATATTTGCTCGAGGAGTTCGACGCACTCACGCGATTGAAAGTCGTGGTCGCGCTCGGCTCGATCGCCTTCACCGCCGTGCTGAGAATGCTGCGCGAACGCGGATTCGCATTCGAGCCGCTCGCGTTCGCCCACGGCGCCGAGCTGACGGCCCGCAAAGGCGTGCGCAGCGTATCCGTTATCGCATCGTATCACCCCAGCCGGCAGAACACGAACACCGGCAAACTTACCGTGCCGATGTTCGATGCGATTTTCAGACGTGCGAAGCAACTGCTCCAAGAGGGCGAGCCTTACGCCGCCGCATCAAAGCGGTCACCGCCGTGAAGACTATGCTATTTCGACTTCGGCGACGTGCGTCGTCGCTTCCGGATTTGTTTGGCCGTCTTCGCGCAACCCATCGATATGAAAGACGATTGCTTCCCGAATGTTGCGCTCGACCTCGTCGAGCGTTTGCCCGGTAGAAATGCATCCGGGAAGGTCGGGAACGTAGGCGCTGTAATTTTCCTGCGCTCTCTCGATAACCACTGCAAACTTCATCCGCTTAACCTCTACTCAGTTGCCTGAGGATTGAGTTCCACGTTCCTGGGCTGAGCCTTTCATTCGGTCTGCCGTGATCGGGAAGTGTAACGATCCAGCCGGCCGCATAAGAGAAGGTCGAAGATCGTCCCGAACCGTCGGCTCCCCTCGCGCTGCGTCGTGTGATTCTCTGCTACTGCGACGTAAGCGTGCTTTGACAAGAGGCAGCGCGAGGATGTCTGCCGACGGCCGTTAGTTTGCTGTCGGCGAGAGTACGATCGTTGCGCCGTACTCGAAACCCGCGAATAGCTGAGGCGGCGCAGAATCGCTCAAACCGTAGACGTTTGCGTAACGACTCTGCGACACGCCGAAGTTATAAGTTCCCGGGAAAAGCGTGAGGAATATGAACTGACCTTTCGAATCCGAAACCGTGCGTGCGCCAAACGCGTCCGACGCCGCATAGACCGGTACGTCAGGTACGGGGTGGCCGGTTGCGTCAACAACGGTGCCCCGGACCACGACATTTTGCTGATTCATCTGCCAGTCGATCGGACTTGGCCAGAAGAAAAATTGAGAGAGGGCTAACAATACTGCGAACATACTTAACTCCTTACTTCAATCAACGTTAAGCATAACGCTTCACGGCCTGAGGCCGTGACGGTCTCGCGTCGTTGGGGCTTCTTTAGGGGCGCGGCCGAGCTTCGGGAGCGAGACGCAAGTGAAGATCCTGTACGAGCTGCTCGGGAACCGGACTCGGCGCGTCCATCATCGGATCGCGCGCAACTTGATTCTTCGGAAAAGCGGTAACCTCGCGACAGTTCTCCTCGCCGCACGCGATCATAACGATGCGATCGATGCCGAGCGCCATGCCGCCGTGCGGTGGTGCGCCATACTCGAGCGCGCGCACGAAAAAGCCAAACCGATCCTCCACTTGTTCGGGCGTAAGCCCGAGCATCTCGAAGATCTTGCGCTGCTCGTTTGCCTTATGAATTCGAATCGAGCCCGAGCCGAGCTCGTATCCGTTGAGCACCATATCGTAATGTTGAGCGCGCATCGCCATCGGATCGCGATCGATCAGGTCCCAGTCGCCGGGCGCGGGCGCGGTAAACGGGTGATGCGCCGGTGCGGCTTGACCCGTCGTCTCATCGATCTCGAGATACGGGAAGTCGGTCACCCACGCGAATGCAAAAACTTGGGGATCGCGCAATTTGCAACGCTCGCCGACCTCGTTGCGCATCTTACCGGCGACCGCGTACGCGAGATCCTTGGCATCGGCGAAGAGGAGCAGCGCGTCGCGGGCCTGGGCGTCAAGTGCGGCCCTCACGCGTTCGATCTGTTCGTCGGTTAAGAACTTCGCCGCCGAAGACTTCACGCCGTCCTGCCCGAGCGCAATCCAGACCATGCCTCGCGCGCCGAACTCCTTGGCCCGCTCGGTCAGCGCGTCGAATTCGCGGCGCGAGAGTGCAGCGCCGCCCGGATAACGCAGCCCGACGACCGCGCCGCCGGAATCGATCGCCGATCGGAAAACGCCGAACTCGGTCCCGGCAAAAATCGCCGTCGCGTCGGCAAGCTCGAGACCGAAACGCAGGTCCGGTTTGTCGACCCCATACCTCTTAATCGCTTCCTGATGCGTAAGACGTGGAAACGGTGGAACCTCGACGCTCATCACCGAGCGCCAGACGTAACGCATACAGGATTCCATGACTTCGAGCACATCCTCTTGCGTGGAGAACGAGAGCTCGACGTCAAGCTGAACGAATTCGACCAAACGGTCGGCCCGCAGGTCTTCGTCGCGCATGCAGCGCGCGATCTGCATGTACTTTCCAAAGCCGGCGATCATCAGGATCTGCTTGAGCAGCTGAGGCGATTGAGGCAACGCATAAAAATGGCTGGGGTAGAGCCGGCTGGGCACGAGATAATCGCGGGCACCCTCGGGCGTCGATTTGATTAACATCGGCGTCTCGATCTCCAAGAAATCGCGCGAGTCAAAGAAATCGCGAATCGCCTTGATGATGCGGTGACGCGTGCGCAGATTGCGCTGCATCCGCGGCCGCCGCAGATCGAGGTAGCGATACTCCAGGCGCAGGTTTTCGTCGACTGCTTCGTCGGCATTCACTTGGAACGGCGGCACCTGCGAGCGATTGAGCACCTCCAGCTCTGCGACCGCGACTTCGACCGCACCGGTCGCAAGGCGCGGGTTTTCGGTCCCGGCCGGGCGCCGGCGTACCATACCGCGTACGCGCAGTACGTCCTCGTTGCGAAGGTGCTCGGACTGCGCGAAGCTCTCGTGCTGCGGATCGAAGACGATCTGCGTGACGCCTTCGTGATCGCGGAGATCGACGAAGATCAGGCCTCCGTGATCGCGGCGGCGATTCACCCAGCCGTTTAACTCGACCGTCTTGCTTTCGTCACCGGCGCGCAGCGCGCCGCACGAAACTTTATCGCTTCCCACGAGCCTCTTTTATTCCCGAGACGTAATAGTATTGCAGTAAGAGCTCGCGTGCGAGCCGGGAGCGCCCGGCCTGCCGATCGATGTATCCCAAAACCTGCGGCCAGCGGGTCAGCAGCGTGTGCGCACCGAGCGAGACCGGCGTCATGCCGAGTTTCAGCTTCACCTCCAAGTGCGGATGCTTGTTGTAAAAGCGCGCGGTCGAGCGGCCGGCCAATCGCATCTTCTCCTTCTGATCGTCGTACGCGACAGCTTGGCAATGATAGTTCACGGCGTTGGGTTCATAGAGGATCTCGATGCCGAGCTGCTGCAGGCGATAACCGAGCTCGAGGTCCTCGTGTCCGTAGCCCGTGAAGCTTTCATCAAAACATCCTGAGCGCAACAAATCGGCACGGCGCGCCGATGCATTGCCGGTCAGAAAGTACAGCCATGAGAGTTTTTTTCGCGATGGCGGATGAAGATGCCCGCGCGCCTCGGGGTGATCGCGTTTAAAGACGTACTCCGTTAGGTCCTTCACCTGAACCTCGAGACCGACGACGGCGATGCCGGTGCGCTCGCGATGGCGTCGCAAGTGCGTCGACAGCAGGTTCGGCGACGCGAGAATGTCGGCATCGTTGAATAGCACGATCTGTGCGCGTGCCGCCGCGATGCCGCCGTTGCGGGCCGCAGCCCGGCCGCTATACGCTGCGGGCAGGTGACGGACGTTACGATGCTCGGTTTGCAGCTCAGCCAGATACTGCGCGGTCCCGTCAGTCGAGTTAGAATCGCAGACGAGCAGCTCGTACTGCGACGGCGCGAGATCCTGGGTCAGCAGCGTCGGCAGCACTTCCTCGAGCGTGTCGAGCCGGTTGTAGGTTGGAATGACGACGGAAATCGCCGGCGTCTCAGCCATTCATCAACCCGGCGACGCCCCCAACGATCGCGTCGCGAAACCGTTCGATCGACGCGTCATCGGCTTGCGCCGGCTTTCGTACCACGGCGTGAGGAACGCCATAGGGCGACCATTCTTGAGAGTTTAGCCGAAAGTAGCGATGTTCGAATGCGACGACGGTCGGCCTTCCGACGGCGCTTGCGACGTGGGTCGCACCGGTATCGACGGTCACGACCACGCGAGCCCGCTCGAGCACCGCCGCCCACGGAAAAAAGGGCAGGCCGCGCAACAGGCGCGCAACCGAGGCATTTGCTTCAAATGCCGGTGCCAAATTCTCGCAGTCGCGCGCGCAGGTTATCACCACCGGCCCGAACGAGGCGAGCCTCTCCACGATCGCCAGCGTCCCGGGCAGCGTGCTCCCCTCCGAGAACCACCTGCGTCCGAGATGGAGCACGATCGGGTCGGCCGGAAGATCGCGGGCCGCGTTTCGGTCCTCGTCGGTCAGGTCCAAGCGAAGCGTTCGGACGCGTTGGTTCGCGCCGGCGAGTGCCACAAGATCGAGCAGTTGCACAACTTCGTGTCGCACGACTCGGTTCGGATCGCGATCGCAGCGTTCGGGATCGGCTTCCGATATCATGACGCGGTTGACGTAGAGCCCCGCAGTAAGCCGCGCGAACCAGCGCCGCTCGTACGTGTAGCCGACGCGCAACGGAGCGCGCGTTGCCCCGACGAGCTGCAGATCGACGGCACGCGGCGCGAGTGCAATCGCCACGTCATAGCCCCTCAGCGTTGCGCCGAACGCACGCGGACCGACGCCCCTCGGCAAGACGATCCGCTCGTCGACGTCGTCGTTGCGCTCGACCACGACGCCGTTGTACTCGCTCGTCACGATCGCGAGATGCGCATCCGGGAAGGAAGCGCGAACGGTCGCAATCGCCGGCGTCGATAACACCAGATCCCCGATCCGATCGGTTCGGGAAAGCAATATTTTCACGAGCGCAGTGCGCGTTCCAACTCGCCGAAATAGACCTCGTTCGCAAGCGCCCGCGCGGCTCGAAGCTCGCCGCGGTCGAGCTCACGGTCACGGTCGAGGCCGGCCAGCCGCCGCCGAAAGCGTCCGTCAAAATGGAGACCCCGCAGAAGCGCGTGGAATCCACGCTGCATTGGATTGATTCCGGTGGCGAGATAGGCGCGCCAGTTTGGATGACGGCGCACTAGCCGGACCGCGGTCCGGGCCTGCGCGCTCGCCTGCGCGACCATCTTCTCAACGCTCGCCGTGCGCGGCCGCGGTTTGAAGTGGTAGACGAGCGCGTTTGGATCGAAAACGGCGCGAACCCCGGCGGCGCGCAGGCGCAATCCGACGTCAATATCTTCCCAGCCGTACTCCGAAAAGGACTCGTCGAATCCGCCGATGGCACGAATGGTCGCCAACGGCACCGACACGTTCGTCGTCCAGAAATAGTTGCCGCTATAGTTCTTGATGCTCCAAACGGGCGGCGGCAGCTCGTCGAGATCGTCGGCCTCAATCGCGCCTCCGCGGACGATTGCATTGCGGTGGCGCCGGCCGCTCTGCAAATGTGCTTCGACGAAGTTGGGAAGCGGCAGAACGTCGTCGTCGATGAAGATGATTCGCTCGCCGGTCGAGCGCGCGATGCCGGCATTGCGGGCGCGCGCGAGCCCGGCATTGGCCTGCGTCACGACGACGAACGAACACGGCGCACGGCCGCGAGCTTCCTCGATGACGCTCGGCGTGGCGTCGCTCGAGCCATCGTCGACCAGCACGACTTCGTACGCGCTCTCGTCGACGCTTTGATCGAAGCACGCCTCGAGGACTCGTGCCAGCACGGGGGCGCGGTTGTACGTGCAGAGCTGAATTGTCGCTTGCATTACGAACTCAGCGCCGCAACCGCCGATAGTATCCGCGGAACGTCGAGGTTTGCGATGCATGCGTAGTCGCGACAGCTCTCCTTCGTGTCGCCGTCGTGACAAGGATACGAGGCTCGCACGACCTCAACGCGTCTTCCCAGCGGCGCCCAGCGCTCGGGGTAGTCCGACTGAAACGGAAAGATTCCAACGGTCGGGCATCCGACGGCCGCCGCGACGTGCATCGACCCAGTCGTGATGCCGACGAAGGCCTGCGCGCTGTGCGCGAGCGCACCGAAGGCGCCAAGACGCGTTCGCCCAGCGATGGAAACGAATCCGTCGTCGCCGGTAAGACGCACGATTCCCTCGGTCATCGGAGCATCCGCACTCGAGCCGCTCACGAGGATACGCGCACCGAAAAGCTCGTGCAGCGCCTTCGCCAGCGCCACCCAACCCTCGAGCGGCCAGATGCCGCGCCGTGAGGCGACCGCATTGCACGGATTGAGGATAATGAAAGGGCCTGAGCGCGCGCCGAGTTCCGCTGCCTCACGCTCGTCGGCCTCGGTCGGCACGAACCGGTACTGCCGGTCGTCCGTATCGCAACCAATGGCACGAGCGTAGTCGAGCAAGATCTCGGACCAGTGCGAGGTAACGTCGCCCAGCTCGCTGCGCACGACGACGCGATCGGTAAAGCGAAAAGAATAGATGCGACGCGCCTGCCCGACGCGCACCGGAATTGCTGCGAGCGCAGGAACGCGAGCCGTTCGCGGTGTCGCCCAGGTGACCACGCATGCCTGGTAGCGAGCATCGCGCAGCCGGCGCGCGAGCGCGGGTTCGTCGCCGCCGTCGTCGACGATTACGCTGTCGATGTCGGGGACGCGCTCGAGCAACGGCCGGTGCGCTTCCAGCGTCAGCGCCGCGACCTTCGCAAAGCTCTGGTGCAGCGCACGCGCCACCACCGACGCGACCAGCGAGTCGCCGATGCCGCCGCCGGCGCAATAAAGTAAGGCCGAGCTATCGCTCATCGAGGGCTCGCGTCAGTTCGCGCGTGTAGATCGCATCGAGAAACTGGGCGCGCACGATCGCGTTCAGCCACGGCGGTACGCGACCGCTCGTCGCCATCCCGGCATAGATCGCCAGCAACCAATCCGGTAGGAGATATCGCGCGCGTAGCAGGTTGAACGGATGGGCTCCGGTTGCCAAGCGAGCCCGCCGGGAGGGGTGTTTATCGAGAAAGCGGCGTGCCATGCGCGCTTTCTCGATTGCCTTGCGGCTTTCGACTGCGAGCGTGTTCTCGGCGGCCGGTTTGACGTGCCAAAGATAGGCGTCCCAGGCAAACTTCCAGCGCAAACCCGCCACGCGAAGGCGTACGCCAAGCTCCGTGTCCTCCCAGCCGTAAAGATCGAAGCTCTCGTCGAATCCGCCGGCCCTCGCGAACGCCACGCGCGAAAGCGATGCATTGCAGGTGCAGAGAAAAGCGCGCGAATAGTTAGCGGCTTTGGGCATCGGGCGATCTTCGTACGACGCGACGTTCAAAATCGGTCCATTGACGACCCGTTCGCCTCCATCCTGAGCGCCCGCGTGGGCCGCAATCCAGCGCTCCGGCAAAGCAACGTCATCGTCGCAAAAGAGCAGGTAGCGGCCCACGGCGACCTCGACCCCGCGATTTCGCGCCTTGCCGCGATTCGGCTCGGGCGCGGTGAGGTAGCGCACCGGCGCATAGCCGTGCGCAAATCGTTCGACGACGCCGGCCGTGGCGTCCGAAGAGCCGTTGTCGACGACGATCACTTCAAACGCCGGCGCATCGCGCTGCGTCTGCAGGGTCGCAAGCGCGCGTTCGAGGTAGCGCGCGCGGTCCTTTGTCGCGATCACGACGGAGAAATCCACTTCGATCTATCCTGCTAAGGCGAGCAGCGACTGCGCCATCCGATCCGAGGCGCCGACGTGCTCGCGATAGAGCGCCGCGAGCGCCTGCGACGCCGCTGCAAGCCAGGCTTGGTCGTCGAACGCTTCCAACGCAATGCGCGCGATGCGTCCAGGCGTTACCGTACCGTGGACTTCGCGAATCAGCGACGCCCCAGCGTCCATGTTCGGCTGCGTATGAAGTGGGAAATGCCGCGAAACGCCGACCGCGACCGCGCGCTTGAGCGGAATCCCGAAAAACGGTATACGGTTGAGGTAGGTCAGTGGTCCGTTGATCGTCACGAGTTCGGGCGCATTGAGCGGCGTCAGCGCGATCGCGGGCTTGCCGAGGGCCGCGAGCTCGATCGTCTTGGTTCCGGGTATCGTCAAGACGAGTCGCGCTCGCGCCGCTGCCGCGAGCGCATTGGTAACGACCGGCACACGAATTCCGCCCGTTGCCGAGGTCAAATAGTCTCGCCCCTCTTCAGTGACGAAGCGACCGCGCGCTCCGAACATGCGGGGGTGGCCGCCACCCTCGATCGCCGCGCGTACCTGGGCGCCCGGCGTGAACGGCGAGATTGCAAACGCGATTGGAATCTCAGGGCGTTCGCGCCGAATGCGCAAGGCGACCGCAAAGTAAAACGGGATCAAGTTCTCGATCTCGTAGGGTCGCGACCCGGGCATGATCACGATTCCGTCGGACGCGGTCGCTTCATCGGACGAAAGCGCCGCCTCGAAAAGCGCACCGTCGATTGCAAGGTTGCCGACTCGATCGATGCGTTCGGGCGCGGTACCCCAGGCCTCCAGCTGCTCGGCGTTGCGACGATCGACCGCGAAGGCTCGATCGAAAACGTTGCGATAGGCCCGGCGCGAAAACTTATAGGTGGCGGCGCGCCCCTTCAAGCGGGCGTGAAGGCGCCTCGCGTGGAGAAGATCTCCGCCGATATATTGCACGACGTCGACGCTTGAAGGAAGGCCGTCGAGCTGTCCACCCAACGCGAACTTCAGATAGCTCTTCGGCTCGTACACGAGCGCTGCCGGGAAGGCCTCGCGGACCATCTGCGCTTCGAAGCCGGTCGCGTAATCGTCCGGGACCAAAAAAACGAGCGCATCTAGACCGGGACTCTGCCGATAGAGCGATCGCAGCAGCGGCCGGAGCCAACCGGCAACCTCGCCCGGTCCGTTAGCGGTGAACGCTATACGCATTTAGGAACTGCGGTAGTTCCTCAAGATGCGGGCGATGAGATCGGTGGTGCTCTCGCCTTCGACGTGCGGAGCAAGCGCGATTCGCCCGCCATGCTGGAGAACGACGGTTCGCTCCGGCAGCTCATCTTCGCGGTATTGCTCGCTCTTGACGTGCACGTCGGGGCGAATGCGATCGATCAGCAGCTCGGGCGTGCGATCGCCGAAACCCACGACCGCATCTACGCTACGCAACGCCAGCAGCACGGCGGCGCGCCGCACGAACGGAACGATCGGCCGCGACTCGCCCTTGATGCGCCGCACCGATTCGTCCTCGTTCAGACCGACAATTAGCGCGTCGCCTTGCGCCCTGGCCCAAGCGAGATACCCGACGTGGCCGGCGTGCAGCACGTCGAAGCAGCCGTTCGTGAATACGACGCTGCGACCGCGTTCGCGCAGTTCGTCGCGCCACGCCGCCGCCTCGTCGACGCTGAGAAGCCGTCCGAAAAATGCCTGCGCGTTCATGTTGCCGGATCGAGCAGTGCGAGGATCTCGTCGGGTGAGGCGGTCGCCGTCCCGAGCTTCGCGACGACCGCGCCGGCGGCGAAGTTCGCGAGCTGCATCGCCTGTTCGATCGGAGCCCCGGCCGCGAGCGCCAAACCAAGAACGGCGATGACGGTGTCGCCGGCGCCGCTGACGTCGTAGACGGTGCGCGCGACCGACGGAATCTCTAAGCGCTCGCCGTCGCGACCGAAGAGCGCCATGCCGTGTTCTCCGCGCGTGACGACGGCGTAGCGGCAATCGAGCAGTTCGATCAGCCGCATTCCCACGCGCTCCAAGCTGGCGTCGTCGTCGATCAGAATTCCGGTAATCGTCGAGGCTTCGGCGGCGTTGGGAGCGACACAAGTTACGCCGGCAAAGAGCGCGATATTCTGCGGCTTCGGATCGGCAAGAACGAGCGGCGATGCACAGGCCGCCTCGACGATCTCGCGGCAGAGCAGCCCCTTAGCGTAGTCGCTGAGAATCACCGCATCGCAGCTCGCCGCGCGGTCGCGCACGAACTCGACTAACCGCCGGCGATCGGCGATCGGCAGCGTCTCGGTCGATTCCCAATCGGCGCGCACGACCTGTTGGCTGTGCGCCACGATTCGCGTCTTTCGTGTCGTCGGGCGATCGGAGACGGTGAAGACACCCGAGTCGTCGACCTGCTCGCCGCGCAGCAAATCGCGCACTTGTCCGGCGAACGCGTCGTCGCCGACCATTCCGGCGAAGACGACGTCCGCGTGCAGCGCGACCAGATTGTTGGCCACGTTGCCGGCGCCCCCCAGCGTGAAAGAGTGATCGGCAACGGCGACGACCGGAACGGGGGCCTCGGGCGACATGCGCGTGACGGTTCCCCAAATCCACTCGTCGATCATAAGATCGCCGACGACGAGGATCCGCCGGCCCTTCGCGCGCTCGAAAAGCGTCCGCGCGTCGGGCATCATGAGCGCACCTCTCATCGGATTCCGCCGTCGAAAATGAGTTGCTGCTCGACGAGATCGCAAACAATGTGCGCCATCACTTGATGGACTTCCTGAACGACGGCGGCGTAGCCATCGGGTCCGATCAGTGAAAGGTCGGCGACTTCTGCGACTTTACCGCCGCCGTTGCCGGTAAACGCGACCGCGACGGCTCCGCGCCGCTTCGCCGCTTCGAGCGCGAGGACGACGTTGCGCGAGCTCCCGCTCGTCGTCATCCCGATGACGACGTCGCCTGGGTGCGCGAACGCCTCGACTTGCCGTGAAAATACCTGATCGTAGCCGTAATCGTTTCCGACGCAAGTCAGTGTCGACGAGTTGACCGAGAGCGCTTCGCTGTGGAGTCCCGGGCGCTCGCGCAAGAAACGCCCGGAAAGCTCGGCCGCCATATGCTGCGCCTCCGCGGCACTTCCGCCGTTACCACACCACAAGACCTTCTTGCCGTCGCGCAATGCGCCGACGACCGCCTCGACGATCGCTTCGACTTGCGGGCGATAATGCGGAGCATCGAGCATCCCTCGACGGTCCGCGAGCAGCTCGTTGAAATCGCGTCGCGCCTGGTAGTTTACGGCTCGATCCAAAAGAGCTCTCCGCCTTGCGAGACGAGTTCGCCGTTGTCCGGAACGATCCGGACGATTCTGCCGGCATCGTCGCTCTGAATCTCGTTGAAGAGTTTCATCGCCTCGAGCACGCAAAGAACGTCGCCCGGCTCGACACGATCGCCGACGTCGAAGTACGGCGGCGCATCCGGCGACGGCGAACGATAAAAGACGCCGGTGAGCGGGGCGAGCACCTTGGTGACGTTGGCGCCGTCGGGCGCAGAGGACGACTCTTGCTCGAATCGGGCCGCCTGCGTGCCGGCGGGCGAATCCGCCCGCGGGAGCGACGGGGACGGACGGCGGGAAAGCTCGTACACGGCGTCGCCGAGCTTGATCTTGATGGCCTCGAGATCGTGCTCTTGCATGATCGCGAGCAGCTCGCGCAACGTTTGCGTCTCCTCGGCGAAGCGTTCTTCCATTACCGCAAAGCTTCTACGAGCCGCTCCGCGACGACTCTTGGCTCGCCAAGCGGCAGCCGGCGGTCGCTGCGGCGCTCGAGGTCGCGCAGGACGAGCTCGCCCGAGGCCAGCTCTTCGCTGCCGACGATGAGCGCGTAACGCGCGAGATTACGGTCGGCGATCTTCAAATGCGCGAGAAGTTTCCGATCGTTGTAATCCGCGAAGGTCGGCGCAGCGAGCCGGCGACGGAGCTCCGCTACGATCGGCGCCAGAACCGTTCGCGCCTGGGCGCCTAGCGCGACCGCTTGAATTCCACGCCGCGCTGCCTCCTCGTGCCTGCCACGGGCCTGCACCATCATGAGAAAGCGCTCCAAACCGAGCGCAAATCCGACCGCCGGGACGTCGGGGCCGCCCAGCGAGGCCACGAGCCGATCGTAGCGGCCGCCTCCCAAAACGCTGCTCTGCGCCCCCAGCACGTTTGACGTGATTTCAAAGACGGTTCGCTCGTAGTAGTCGAGCCCGCGCACGATTCGAGGGTTGACGACGTACGGAATCTTTGCCAAATCGAGATACGCCGTCAGCGCGTCGAAATGCTCGCGGCACTCGGCGCAGAGAAACGATTCGAGCGCCGGCGCGCGCTCGATATAGGGAGCGTCGTCCGGATCCTTGCTGTCGAGCAGTCGAAGCGGGTTGCGGCGCGCGCGCTCGCGCGACTCCTCGCTCATCGCGTCCAAATGCGGACGAAAATGTTCGAGCAACGCCTCCCGATAGCGGGGACGACATCGTTCGTCACCGAGAGAGTTAAGGTTGAGGGTCGCGTCTGCGATCTCGTAGCTTCGCACGAGCTCCCACGCGAGCGAGATGACTTCCAAATCCGCTTCGGGTCCGGAGAATCCGAAGCATTCGACACCAAACTGATGCGATTGGCGATAGCGGCCTTTCTGCGGGCGCTCGTATCGAAAGATCGGTCCGATGTAATAGAGTCGCAGCGGGTTGGCTGCGAACAGATGGTGCTCGAGCGCGGCCCGAACGACCGGCGCGGTCCACTCCGGGCGAAGCGTGAGCGACCGGCCACCCCGATCGGTGAACGTGTACATCTCTTTTTCGACGATATCGGTCTGCTCGCCGACGCCTCGCACGAAGAGCTCGGTCGACTCGAAGAGCGGCGTGCGAATCTCACCATAGCCGTAGCGGGCCGCAAGCGAATGCATGCGTCCTTCGAGCTCGTTCCAGTGCGCGGATTGCGGTGGAATGATATCCGCGGTACCGCGCGGCGCGCTCAGTTTTTCAGACACGACGAGTGACCACTGGCGCTACCCTTCGCTGGAGCGTCAAACTAGCCATTGCACGTGCTCGCGTGATGGTTTCGCGTGCGCAATCTGCTCTACGGAAGCGCCGCCCTTGCACTGGCGATGCTCTCGTCGCCCGACGCGATGCGTTCCGGGCTCGCGACCTCGGCAAGCGCGCTCTTCGAAGCGATGCCGTTCCTGTTCT
Source organism: Candidatus Cybelea sp. (assembly GCA_049578945.1). Lineage (GTDB taxonomy): Bacteria > Vulcanimicrobiota > Vulcanimicrobiia > Vulcanimicrobiales > Vulcanimicrobiaceae > Cybelea. The sequence continues at coordinate 15,740 of JBAUMX010000084.1, forward strand.
CCGGGCTCCTTCTCGCACGTCTGCTTCACCGTCGCGCGGAGGTCGTCGAATACCTCGGCTGCGGGTGCGGAGGCGGACCCTCGGCACGCTCGCTTCCATCGGCGGCGGCGACCTGGCTGGTCTTCGGACCCGTCGTCGCGCTCGTTCGTTACGCGGCGGCATTGCTCGCCGCACGCCTTCTCTTTCCCAACTTGCGTCGCGAGCACGGCGAGGACGACGATACGCATCTGCTCGGGGAGCTCGCCGCGGTGCTTCCTGCGGCGCTCGTCGCCGCCGTCGCGACGCAAGGTTTTGCCGCGTTCGATCCTGCCCGCATCTCGCCGATCGCAAGCGCATTGCTCGGCGCAGCGCTCGGATTTACGGCCGCGCCGTGCGGGCTCGGCTCGGTTGCAATCGCCGGAGCGCTGCGACTTCGCGCGCCCATCGCCGCCGCGGCATTCCTCTGCATCGCCGGAATCGTGGACGTGCGCGCGTTGCGGCGTACGCGGCCCCATCCCGTCGGACACGACGCATTTGCTTACGTGGTGCTGGCGTCGGCGCTGGCCATCGTTGCGTCGCGTAACGGCGGCGCGCTCGTCCATCCGAGGTTCGCTCCGCTGCTGGCGTTCTGTTCGTGCGCGGCTTTCCTCTGCGCGGTACTCTATCGGCGATGCCGGTCGGCCGGCGCGCGCGCCGCGCCGGTGCTGATGCTCGTCGGAGCGCTTTTGGGTGCGCCCCCGCCACAGTACCATGCCACGGAAACAACTCTGGGCGATCTCTTCGCGGGCGAACATTTGACCTTCACCGGCGCGCTCGAACGCGAAGGCGGTGCGAGTGCCGTTGTGCGATACGCGATTACGTGTTGCCGCGCCGATGCCGCACCGGTCGCGGTACGGCTGGATCGAGCTTTGCCGTATGCCGAGGGCACCTGGCTGCGCGTCGACGGGCGGGTCGAAAAAGCCGCAAACGACTTTCGCCTTGTCCCGACGAGCGTCGAACGCGTCCCCGCGCCTGCCGATCCCTTTATCTATAGATGATGCGATGATGCGTTACGAAAGATTCTGCTTCGCGCGCGGCTCCAGCAACTCGACCGGAATGCCGTTGGGATCCTCGACGAAAGCGATGGCCCGCGTGCCGCTCGGCGATTTGTAGACGTCCTTGATGACTCGCACGCCCTTCGCTTTGAGGCCGTCAACGTATTGGCGAAGATCGCCATCGCTTTCGATCGCAAGATGTTCGTAGCGGTTGCCGAGCGCGTACGGCGGATGTTCTTCGAGATCGTAAACGAGCTCGATATACGCGTTCCAGTCGCTACCCACGAACGCCATGTCGGCGTTGCCGGGATAGTGGTGCGGGCCGTCGAGCAGCTTCAGCCCCAGCTTGTCGGTGTAAAAGGCAATCGACTCTTTCATATCGTTGACGAAGATCGACGTGTGCAAAAACCGCGGCATGGAATCGCCTCCTGAAGGAGCTTGTCCTAGAAGTTCAGTGAAGGAAGTACCGGTACGTCGAGAAGACGAGCGCCGCACCGGCCCGGTCGGCGGCGGCGATGACTTCGTCGTCGCGAATCGATCCGCCCGGCGCGACGATTGCGGCGCAACCGTTCTCGACGGCGGCCTCTAAGCCGTCGGCAAAAGGGAAGAACCCGTCGCTCGCGCAAGCCGAGCCGCGCGCGTCCGCGCCCGCGCGCTGCGCGGCAATCTCGACGGCGCTTACGCGATTGGTCTGACCCGCGCAGATGCCGCGCGTGGTGCCGTCCTTGACGATCACGATCCCGTTGCTCTTCACGTGACGCACGATGTCCCAAGCGAAGCCGAGATCGTGCCACTCACGCTCGCTAGGCTGCCGGCGGCTGACGACGCGCCATTGTTCGGCGGGCGCGGTGGGATCGTCGTCCTCGGCAAGCACACCGCCAAGCGCGCTGCGCAGGCGCAGCTCACGCGCCAGCTCGCTCGGGAGCGCACGCGGGAACCGCATGACGCGCAAATTCTTCTTCGTCTTGAGCAGGTCGAGCGCCGCAGCCTCAAAATCGGGTGCCGCGATGATCTCGAGAAAGAATTCGCGCAGCACGACGGCCGCCTCACGATCGATCGGCGCATCGGTCGCGACGATTCCTCCATAGGCTGAAACCGGGTCGGCGTAAAGCGCCTCTCGCACCGCCACGGCAACGCTCGAACGTTGAGCGACGCCGCACGGAACGGCGTGCTTCACGACGCCGGCGCGAACGAATCGAGCGTGCTCGCCAAACTGTTTGCCGAGCGGCGCTCGGGATAAGAGCCGGAGCGTCGCGTCGAGATCGAGTAGATTGTTATACGAGAGAGCCTTGCCGTGAAGCTGCTCCGGGACACGTTCGACGCGGTCGAGATAGAATGCCGCGCGTTCTTGCGGGTTCGTTCCGTACCGCAAGCGTTCGGCGAGCGGAAGTGCGAGCGCGAGCGCGCCGGGAAGGTCGCTCGGCAGCACTTCGCCGGCAGTAGCAAGATAATGCGCGATCGCCACGTCGTACTCTCCCGTTCGCTCGAAGGCCGCGACGGCAAGTTTGCGACGCAATCCTGTAGAGACTGCGCCGGCTTCGAAGGCCTCGCGATACTCCGCGTACTGCGACGGATGCGTGAGCACCGCCACGTGCTCGAAATTCTTTGCGGCGGCTCGCAGCAAAGCGACGCCGCCGATGTCGATCTGTTCGATCGCCTCCTCCAACGGGGCCCCACCACGAGCGACGGTGGCCTCGAACGGATAGAGGTTGACCGCGACGGTCACGATCTCGGGAATCGCGTACTTCTCGGATTGCGCACGATGATCGCGATCGTCGCGGTCGTAAAGGATCGCGCCGAAGATTTTTGGATGGAGCGTCTTCACTCGGCCACCGAAAAGTGCCGGGAATCCGGTCAGCTCCTCGACGTCGCGCGCCGGGACGCCGCGCTCTTCCAGGAACGTTCGCGTCCCGCCGGTCGCATAGATGGCGATGCGCCGCTCGTGCAACGTGCGCGCCAATTCGGCTGCACCGGTCTTATCCGAGAGCGACAAGAGCGCCGCTTTCCGCCGCACCGGCAGCGTTTCAGGCAAGCATCGCCTCGGCTTCGCGAGCCAGCTCGGCTGAGACGATAGCGCTTACGCCCGCGTCGCGCGTCGTCACGCCGTAGATCCGATCGGCCATCTCCATCGTCTTCTTGTTGTGCGTGACGATCAGCATTTGTGATTCTGTCGCGAACTCACGCACCATAACGCAGAAGCGATCGATGTTCGCGTCGTCGAGCGCAGCATCGACTTCGTCGAGCAGATAGAACGGCGCCGGTTTCGTGGCGATCAGTGCAAAGATCAAGGCGGCGGCGGTCATCGCGCGCTCGCCGCCGGAGAGCGCCGCAAGCGGCATCGCCTTTTTCCCGGGCGGCCGCACCGCGATCTCGATGCCCGTTTCGGAAAGGTTCTCGGGCTGCGTTTGCCACATCTTCGCCTCGCCTCCGGCGAAGAGCCGTCCATACATTTGCGCAAACGACTCGGAGACACGCTCGAAGGTCTCGTTGAACTGCACTTGGGACTCGCGCTCGATTTCGCGAATCGATTCGAGCAGCGTCTCTCGAGCCTTCGACAGATCCTCCATTTGGGTGCGTAAGAACTGCTCGCGCTCGGCGACCTCACCGCGCTCCAGCTCGGCGTTGAGATTCACGTTGGCTTGCAGACGCGCCAGCTCGTCCCGCAGCCGCGGCAATTCGTCGACGATCGAATCGGGCTCGCCTCGATAGCGCGTCTCGACGTCGCTGCACTCGTCGGCCGTCGCGGGATTCTGCGCGAACTGCGAGACCAGCATTCCGAGCTCGGCTTCGACCTGCGCGAGGCGCATGCGCTGCCGCTCCCCGCCGGCGGCGGTGTCGCGTTCTCTCTGTTCGGCCGCATGCACGTCCGACTCGAGCTGCGTCTGTCGCGCCGCGAGCTCTTCGCGTTCGCGTCGCGCGTTCTCGAGCTGTTCGTCTCGCGTGGCGACGCCACGGTGAAGGCCGTCAACGTGCGCGTGAAGCGTGCGGGTCTCTTCGACCAGTCCGACGATCTGCGCCAACATCTCTTCACGCGCCAATCCGCCACGCTCGCTGTCCTGGTCGAGCATGCCGAGTCGCGCGCGCGCGCCGCCACGTTCGGCAGTAAGCGCGGCCGAACGCTCGCGCAATTCGGCTCCCCGCGCGTTGGTCGACGTCTGCGC
>JBAUMX010000085.1:0-2956 GCA_049578945.1 Candidatus Cybelea sp.
AACTCACGCTCTCGCGCGTCGCGGCGTCGCCGGCGGCAGCATCATCTTCGGCTCCTTCGATCGACCGCGTGAGTGCGGGCGTGCCGCCGGCAAGATGCGCTCTGACGAGCTCCGGCGGCGTTCCGAACGTCGGCGGCATCTCGGCGGCGTCCAGCATGGCGAGTCGTCCGCTCGTGCCGGCGCCGACGTAGTGGAGGGCACCCCCACGCTCGAGACGCGCCGCGATCTCGTCAACCGCTTCGCCGATCGCAGCCTTACACGCCATCGCCGCATCGACCGCCTCGCACTGTTCGGCGATCAACAGCTCGACGAGGCGCGGCGTACTCAAGAGATCGAGCCCTGCGCTGCGAGTGCTTATCGCTTCGGTGGGCGGAAGCTCGGAGCTCACGCCGCGGCGGTGCATTCGGATTCGATCTGCGCGAGCAGCTCGCGCAACCGGTAGGGCGCAATTGCACCGAGCGCGACTCGACGCGCGGCACCGGTTGCGCCAAGCGCGTTGGCCGGGCGGCCGCGCAACGTTTCGTAACCGAGCACTGCGAAGACGATTGCCTCTTTGGCGTCGACGGGGATACCTAACGCGTCGGTTGTCTCGACCTGCGACCGCCCCAGCCGGGCGGCCAGACGCGAAAGCAGCACGGCATTGCCAGCGCCGCCACCGCTGACGAAGACGCGCGCGCCGCCGAAGCCCTCGCGCGCAATCGCCTGCGCGATCGTCACCGCGGTCAGCTCGGTCAGCGTGGCCGCGCCGTCTTCGAGCGAGAGTTGCACGAGCGCCTCTCCGTGCAGACCCAAAAACTGAACGCCGAAGTGCTCGCGTCCCGTCGTCTTGGGCGGCGAGGCTTCAAAGTACGCATCACCGAGCATTGCGTGCAGCAGCGCATCGTCGACGCGTCCGGCGGCTGCCAACGCGCCGTCGCGATCGAAGCTCTGGATGCCGCGCGTGCGGTCGCGCACGAAGCCGTCGATCAGCATGTTCGCGGGGCCGGTATCGAAGCCGCGCGCCTCTTCCGGAGCCGCGCCGGCCTTCAGCAACGTGACGTTGGCGATGCCGCCGAGATTAACGGCAACGCAGTCTTGCGATGCGCTACCGAGCAGCAACGCGTCGACGAAGGCCGTCAAGGGTGCGCCGTGACCGCCCGCGACGCAATCGGCACTGCGAAAATCGTAGCAGACGGTCGCCTTGGCGGCGTCGCGAATTTCGAAGGCATCGCCAATCTGCAGCGTTACATGCGCCGCGCCGTCATGCCAGACCGTTTGGCCGTGCGAGGCGACGTACCCGATTGGTTCGGCGGGCGCGATCGCACCGACGGCTGCCGCGTAGGCGCGTCCGAGCGTTCGGTGCAGCAGCGCGAGCGCAGAGAGGCCGCCGGCATTCGGCGGCAGCGCGGCCAGCAACGCGTCGCGGAGATTGCGTTCGAAAGGCTGGGTCAGAAAGGTTCGCAGCGTTACCGCGTAGCCGCTAGGGCGCGGCAGAATTTCGACAAGTGCCGCATCGACGCCGTCGAGCGACGTTCCGCTCATCAAACCGACCGCCAGCATTTTTAGGAGACCTCCGCAACCATGGCTTCGTAGAAAGCAGCTCGAAGATCACGCAGGTCGCCGCTGCGCCCAAAGTAGACGGCGTTGGTAAGCAACACGCCCTGGAGATCGCGCGACGCGTCGGCCCAAACGGACGTCCCGACGAAGCCGGTGTGCCCAAACGACGACGCATCCATAGAGCGCCCGCAAGAGTTCTCGTCGCTAGTCTTGAGCGCCCAGCCAAGGCCGCGTCGCAGAATGGGATCGTAGGCCTGTTCGGAGATCGCTTCGCGCACGAGCGCCTCGGGCAGCAGCGTGAAAGGTCTCGCGTCGAGCGGACCGAGGTAGCATTCGGTTAGCGCCGCTACGTCGGCCGCGGTACCGAAGAGTCCCGCGTGTCCGGCCATCCCGTCCATGAGGTAGGCCTTCTCGTCGTGCACGAAGCCTTGCACGCGGCCTCGCCAGTCGTCTTCTTCGGTCGCCGGGATTTTGGAACGCTGCGCCGCGCGCGGACGAAACGTCAGTGAGGGTGATAAATGGCGCGTCAGCGCGGCCAGCGAGCGCCGAGTCACGCGCTCGAGCACGACGCCGATGACGATGAATCCGAGATCGCTATAGATCACGCGTTCACCGGGCGTCGCAACGAGCGCGGAACGCAATGCGAAGTCTTCGACGTTCTCGTCAAAGATCGCACGGTAATCGGCACCGGAGTTCATGCCGGAGGTGTGATCGAGCAGCATGCGTGCCGTGATCGAGCTATGCGGCAACGAGCGCCACTCCGGAATCACGCCCGCGAGTGGTTCGTCCAGCTCGAGCGTGCCATCGGCGACGAGCCGCAAGAGCAGGGTCGCGACGAAGAGTTTGGTCAGCGACGCGAGATCGAAACTCGTGTCTACGTAGACCGCGCGGGCACGCTCGTCGGTGCGCGTCACGCCGTAAGCGCGCTCGAACAGCACACTGCCGCGATGCTCGATGCGCCCAACGGCGGCCGTGAACTCTCGTCCGCAGGCTTCGCGGAGAATGCGGTCGACGCTCGTCATATTGGTAGGCGTCCGGTCGGCATGGCGCTACCAAAGATCACGTCGGCAAGCCCGCCGATGGACGAGACGTCGTCGCCATATACCGCCACCAGGTGACGCGCATTTATAAAGAGCGGTACGCCGAAAGGCTCGAAGACCGAAACGAGCAGCGTGTCGGGATAGTCCTCGAGAACTCTCGCGATCGCTTCGGCTTGTGCGCGATGGCGGTGTGGGCGCTGCGCGAGGACGAGCGGGCGACGCTCGCTCTGCGCAAGTTGCGTTAGGATGGCTTGGGTCTCGGGCGCCCGCGGTTCGAGCGATACCCGCAGCTCTTCGAGCGCCGGAGCCTCGCGCGCCAGCATGGGGGCCTGCGCGCCGAAGCAGACCGCGATCGAAGAGAGCGGGTCGGCATGCGGGAC
>JBAUMX010000086.1:0-23547 GCA_049578945.1 Candidatus Cybelea sp.
GCCGTGGTCGGCGCGATCGCGGCGGTGATCGCGGTCGTCGCCCCCTCGATCGCCGCGCCTTGCGTCGAACCCTTTACGGTCGCGTCCGCCGGCCAACGCGTAGCCGCGCCGGTGCCCTCGCTAAAGCCGAAGATCATCTACTTGCCGGCGCCGCACGTTTCGGCGCCCGCGCAACCGGCCGTGCCTAAAAAACAGCTTGTCGTGATTGAAAGGCAGGTAACCGCACCCGAAACGCGCGTGAGCGTGCCTGAAATGAAGGTGAACGTGCCTGAAACGCACGTCAACGTTCCCGCAACGCATCTGACGGTGCCCGGAACTCGGCTCACGATTCCGAAATTTAAGATGCACGTGCCGGGTCTCGGCTCGGATCAGCTCAGCAATGAGATCTCTCAAGAGATCGATCGCAGCGTAAACGCCGCAAACACCTCGGCGAAGAGCGCGTACAGCAAAGCCGTCTCGCAGGCGATCTCGTCGAGCATTGCCCAAACGTCCACCGACGGCGGACGCAACTGCAGCGGATGTGATTATCGCCGCGTCGATTGGTCCCGACGCGACCTGCGCGGCGTCAATTACGAAGGCGTCGATCTCACTGGAGCGCGTCTAGTCGGCACCAACTTCTCCGGCGGCAACTTCAACGGCGTCGATTTTAGCCGGGCCGATCTCCGCAACGCTTCGTTTCGCGACGCTCATTTGATCGGGTGCGACTTTTCGAATGCCGACCTCACCGGCGCCGATTTCAAAGGGGCGCGGATCAACGGCTGTCAGTTCACACACGCGCGACTGACTTCGGCGGAGATGCGCGACGTTCTGAATACCTGCAACGGATGCGATTTCAGCAACGCCAACATGAGTGGGCTCAATCTTTCGAACGTGCGCGCGAACGGTGACGACTTCTCAAGAGCAGATCTTCGCGGTGTGAACTTCGCCGGGGCGCAGCTTACGGGAATGGATTTCAGCAAGGCGCGCCTGGACGGCGCAAATCTCGCGGGAGCGACGCTCAACGGGTGCGACCTGAACGACGTCGACCTCACGCACGTAGATCTTTCGAGAACGAAACTGATCGGTATGGATCTTTCGAACGACCGAAACCCCAAGCGGTAAATCGAGGGCGCGCCGAGGGTGGTGCGCTCGTAAGCAGCGACCTTTAAAAACGCCTCGCGATTGGGAGGCCTGGTTTCCTGTACCCAATCGCGGTCCGAACGTGTGGAGGAAAGGAAAGAATGATAGCGCTGATTTTAGCCGTAATCGCCGGACTCCCGACAAACTGCACGGGATGCTCCTTCGAGGGCCGCGACTTGCGCGGTACCGATCTCGCCGGTGCATCGTACGTGGGCGTCGATTTCGCGCGTTCCGATCTGCGCGATGCAAACTTGCAGGGCGCGAAGCTGGTCGGAGTCGATTTTCGCGATGCCGACCTGCGCGGCGCGGACCTGCGCGATGCGAATCTCACCGGCGCGGATTTTTCGGGCGCGCGGATGCATGGTGCGCGATTTGGATCTACCAACTTAACCGGCGTCGATCTCCGCGACGCCACCAATGGCCTCGACGACGCCGATCTTCGAGGGCTCCTGTGGCAATGCGTAGGTTGTGACGTTCGCGGCGCGTCACTTGCGGGGCGAAATCTCTCTGGTATCTCGATCGTCGGCAGCGATCTGCGCGACGCAAACGCTCGCGGCGCACGGTTTGCCGGCGCCAATCTCGAAGGCGTGGAGTTCGTCAACGCGGACCTTCGTGACGCCGACCTTCGGAACTCGCGGCTCTGTTCGCGAAACGAAGACGGCCGAATCGGCTGTGCGGATTTTCATGGCGCCAAGTTACAGGGTGCGAATCTGCGCGGAGCGTTGGTCTGCTCAGGCGGCCGCGAGCCGCGCAGCTGTGACGCGATCGACGCCGCAACGCTGCGGCGTATCAGCGGCTCCAGCTTGGACGGCGCTACGCTCTGATGCGCGGCCGAGTCTGCGCGCTGCTCTGCGTGGCCGCAATCACGGGAACGACGGCACGCGTCCTCGCCTACCCGGCGCTTGCGGTTACGAAGTCGGCCGATCCATCGCTCGACCCGAACGCGGTGGCGAGCGATTGGGCGCAAGCCGGCAGCATGGACCTAGGCTGGGACGCGGTTCACTCGCGCCCGGCCAGCGAACCGACCAAAGCCTGGATCACGACCGACGGTAAAGCGCTCTACCTGCGCTTCGATGCGACGCAGCGCGAACCGATTACTGCGGTGCAGCACACCAACGACGTCGGCCAAGGAAGCGACGATGCCGTCTGGGTCGACTTGTGGCCCAACGGCGTCAATGGCTACTTCTACCAGTTCTACGCGACGCCGAACGGCACTCACTACGAATACTCTTCAGAGAATACCGGTTATTCGCCGAACTGGGAGTCGCAAGGAGCCACGCACAACGGCGGCTATACCGTTACGATGCGAATTCCGCTCGACGTGATCCGCAACGCGCACGGCGGCGTCTGGAAAGCTCAGTTCGTGCGCTACGTGCGCGCGACCGGCGAGCAGCAGGTCTGGTCGTACAACGCGGTCCAGATGCAGCCCGACAGCTATGGGAGCGCCGACTATGCCCATGCCGGCAGCATTACGGTGCCCCAGCTGAGCGTCGGCTTCGCCCGTCCGAAACCGCGCGCCGCGATCTACGCGCTCGGCGAGGCGGCGAGCAAGACGATCGGCGGCTCGACCTCCCGCGTCGGCGCCGATCTCTCGATTCCGATAACGCCGACCGCGTCGTTCTACTCGACCTTCCATCCGGATTATTCGAACGTCGAGCTCGACCAGCAGTCGATTGCACCGACCGTCTTCCAGCGGTATTTCAGCGAAGTGCGGCCGTTCTTCACGCAGGCCGCGAGCTTCTACAATCAGTTCAACTGCAACGCTTGCCAGAACATCCAATCGCTCTATACGCCCGCGATTCCGACGCCGGCACAAGGGTATGCAGTCGAGGGTAAGCAGGGTCCGATCGGCTTTGCTTCATTCGACGCGATCGGCGACCAGCGCAACGACTTCGCAAGCGCGGTCAATTACACGTCGCCGGGTACGAACTGGTTCTCAAGCGTTCAGCACGTCTCAGTGAGCATGCCGGGGTTCATCGATAGCACCACGGAAACCGGCGTCGCGTACTCCGATCTCAAGCATTTCAACGCGTACATGAACTATGGCGACAACTCAGGAACGAACGTCCTCGTGCCCGACGAAAGTCAGTATTACGAGTTCGGTGCTGGCTGGTCGAACCAAACGTTTGGATTCTTCGGCGCGACGCGAAAGATCGGGGAGTACTACAACCCGACCGACGGATTCATCTCGCACCCCGGCATTGCCGGATACGCCCTGTACATGGCAAAGATTTGGGACTTCGACAGCAACGACAGTCTCGCGTCGGTCGGGGCGTCGGGATTCGTCGACCGGTACCAAGGGCCGTTGTACGGCATCGCGCAGAGCGACAACCAGCTGCTCATCGATATCTTAACGAAGCATGCGCTCGACCTCCAGTTGTTCACCGGCTCGAACTACTGGCGTTTCAACGACCTCTTGACGCCGATCTCACAAAACGGAGGCTTTCAGTTTACCTACGATAGCGGATTACAGACGAATAATCCGGGACAGTTCCCGTATCACGGTCCCTCGTCGTATCCGACGCAGATCTCTTACAACGGGGGCCGGTACGGAGCCGGCCGGCTCGACACGTGGTTTCGTACGACGACTATTCGAGTCGGCAATCGGGGCGCGCTTACGTTGGCCGTCGACAGTACTGGTCAGTCGATACCGTCGCCCGCCCCGGACAACATTCAATGGTTCGAGAGCCTGAGCTATGCCTACCAGATCAGCGCCAACTCGTCACTGGCCATTGGGCTGCGCCGCGTGATCGGAAATCCGCCTCTTCCCAACGGCGGCGGCGATTGCGTCGGGGACTGTTCCAACGTCTCGGTCGCCTACCACCTGCGGCTGCGCAACAGCGAGATTTATATCGCCTACGGCAATCCCAACACGCTGACGACGGTGCCGCAAGCGATCTTCAAGGTGATCTTCTATGCAGGCGCGGCGAAAGGGACGTAAAACCCAAGGGACATGCGTTTATCGGCTTTTGTATTCCTGATGCTTGGACTTTCACCGATCGTCGCAGCGGCAGCGACACCGGTCGCACCCGAGGACCTCTTTAAGGTCACGTTCTTGAGCAACGCGGTCATCTCGCCCGACGGCCAGCACGTGCTGGTCGAGGCATCGCGAATGAACGGTCCTAAGAACAGTTACGACCGCACCATCGATTTGGTCGACGCGTCGAGCGGAAGCGTCAACCATAACGTAACCAAAAAGATCGGCGACGGCGATTACGCATGGATGCCCGACGGCCGCAGCTTCGTCTTCGTCCGAACGGTCGAAAAACAGAAGCCGCAACTTTACCGCTATACGCTGGCGACCGGCGGGATCGTGCAGCTCACGCACATCAAGCAAGGCGTATCGTCGCCGGTCGTATCGCACGCCGGCGACCGGATCGCGCTCAGCGTGACCGATAGCGACCCGGCACACAACGCGTACGTCGATTTTGCCAAGGCCGGCTTCACGCCGAAGGATGCGCAGAAGAAGAGCGACATCAACGTCATCAACCAGCTCTTCTTTGAGACGAACGGGCAGGGGTACACGTACCGCGATCACCAGCATATCTGGACGGTCGCCGCCGACGGTTCGCACCCGGTGCAGCTGACGTCGGGCCAGTACTCCGAAGGTTTCGACGCGTGGTCGCCCGACGATCGGACGATCCTCTTCGACTCGCTGCGGTACGAATCGCCCGACGCCGGGCCGAACGACGTCTATACTATCGCTTCGACTTCAGGCTCCTCGATGCAGAAAGTCGCGTCGCCGCTCCCAGCGAATTTTGGCATGTTCTTCGGAAGCGACGGCCGGCGCGTTTATTATTTGAGCGGAGACGTGAAGGACGCGGCGCAGCTGCCGGCGCTCGTTTCGGCAAAGCCCGATGGCTCCGACCGTCTCGTGGTCGCGCAACGCGATACGGTCAGCTGGGGCGATACCCTGCTCGCCGATATGAAAGAGGGCGGCGGCCTCTGCGGAGCGCCGTTGCCGGGCACGCAAGCGTTGCTCAACGTGGACGGCCCGGGCTATTCGAATCTACGGACGGTCGATCTCACGAACGGATCGACGACGGACGTCACTCCGCCTAAGGGCGAAGCCTGGTCGTGCAGCATGACGACCGATGGTAGCAAGGCAGCCTACCTCTACAGCGATTTCCTGCACCCTGCCGACGTCTATATTGCCGACGTCAAAGGCGGTTCGCCGCGTCAGCTCACCAACGTCAACGGCGCGTACCTCGCGTCGGTGACGCTCTCAAAACCGCAAGAGTTTAGCGTCAAGGATCCGGCCGGCAACACGGTGCAGGCGTGGTTCATGCCGGCAACGACCGGTGCCCCCGGTGATAAGCATCCGACCCTGCTCGACATTCACGGCGGTCCGGAGACGCAGTTCGGCGAAACGTTCTTCCAAGAGTTTCAAATTTATACCTCGATGGGATATAACGTCGTCTTTTCCGATCCGGCCGGAAGCACCGGTCACGGCTACGCATTCGAAGAATCGCTTGAGAATAACTACGGCGACGCGATGTTCCAAGACGTGCAGGCGGTGATGGATGTGGTGGTGCGCCGTCCGGACGTCGACGCCACGCGCCTGGGCGTACTCGGCGGATCGTACGGCGGATACGCGACGCTGTGGGTGATCGCGCATACCGACCGTTACAAGGTGGCGGTCGCGGAGCGCGCCGTCAGCAACCTGCAAAGCGAAAATCTAGCCGCAGACTTTGCGGCGAAGAACGGCCTAGGCGGTGGCTACTACACATGGGGGCCGCCGTGGGATCCCGCAAGCACCGATTACGCCAAGTTCTCTCCGCTGACGTATGTCGAGAACGTACATACGCCGGTCTTGATTCTTCACGCAGACCAAGATACGCGCGCGCCGATCGACCAGACGCTTCAGGAGTTCACGTCGTTGAAAATCCTCGGTCGAAACGTCGAATATGTCGCGGTCCCAGACGAGAACCACGACCTCTCGCGTACCGGTTCGCCGATCCATCGCGTCGAGCGCTTGAACCTGATCCTCGACTGGTTGCGCCGCTACCTTTGAGGCGCTCGGCTGAGGCGCTCGCCGTCACAGGCAGGTCTCGCCGGGCGTCCTAGCAGTAGAGAGATCTTGGTGAGACTAGTCTTGCGCACCGTCGTTGCGCTCGTCGCTGCAGTGCTCGCGGTTGGGGCTACCCCGCCACCGACAATCTATCATATCGTCACGCGCCCGCTCTGCGGCGAACTGCACGACCACATCGCTCCGGCGATCGGAATGATGCTGCAGAACGACACGACCATCAAGAAGAGCCCGGCCCTCTTCAAGCAATACAACGCGGCCAGGCTCTACGGGAGCGACCCGTCGACGACGGGAGGCCAGAACGATCCGGTCGCGCGCGATCCCGGCGGCGGCTCGAACCCCGCGCAGAACATGGCGCTGCAGGGAATGGAGAACCTGATCCGCCCGATCGCCAACAACATCATCGCGATTCAGACGGCGCTCGATTCGCCTGAGCTGCGCACCGGGACGGGCCGACCGGAGGACGACCAGCGGCTGCAAGATATACGCGACAAGCTGTTCAAAGCGCTCGCCACACAGAACGCCTCGCTCGACATTATCAGCGGATTCGTGGACACGCAGCAGATGGCCGACCTGCAGCACGCGGGCGAGGCCTACATCAGCTCGATTACACAGCCCGACACGTCCAGCGCAAAAGTCTCAACCCCGGCGCCCAATCCTCTCGAAGCGAACCCGAACTACGCCGGCCTCCCGCCCAATCCGTACGACATCGACTTGGCGAACGTTCCGGGCTTGACGCTGGGTTACAACCCCGTAACGCGGCTGCTCGACGCGCTTCGCTGGACGATCGACCAGACCGCGACGCGCGAAAACGACGCGGCAAAGGCCGTGATGTCGAGCGCCGCGCTCTGCAGCAACCAAATTCCGACGCCGGCGCCCTCGCCGTAGTTACGGTTTGTAGGTAAAGCCCTGAATCGAGGCCGCGCCCGTCGCGCGGTCGGACCAGACGACCCAGATCGTGCCGGTCTTCGGATCGATGGCGGTGGTGTGCACGCCCTGCGCGATCGGACGGGTCGCGAGAAGCTTCGGATCGGTCGCACCGTCGTAGGAGTAGAGCGTTATGCCGCCCCCCGCGCAAGCGAGCCAAGCGCGCGAGGGGTCCCAACTGCATTGATCGACTCGCGACGGATAGGTTACCCGGTGCAGAAGCTTGCCGGAGCGGTCGAAGACGGCCAAGACGTTGTTTTCGCCGGCGACAAGCAGCACGTGATCGGCGGCATCGTACTGCAGGGGATGATCGCTCTTTATAAACGGAGTCGCGATCGAGCGAACGACCTTGAACGTTGTCGGATCGATCACGGCGATTCGGCTCACGGACGTATCGTCGCTCGAGATATTCTGGTAGACGTCGCGCGTTTCGGGGTCGACTTGAACGTATTCGGGCTTGTTGCCTGGCAGCGCCACGACCGCAATCTGCTTGAACGTCGCCGCGTCGATGACGAAGATGCGCGTGCCGTCGTCTTCATCGGCGTAGATGCGCCCGAGGACTGGGTCGTAGGCGATCGCGTCGACGGGTCCGTCGACGGCGACCGTTCGCAGAATCGTCTTCGTGACCGGGTCGACTTCGCTGACGGAGCGCCCGCGGCCGTTGCCGGTAAAAACGTGACCGGTCTTGAAATCGACCGCGACCCCTGCCATCGGTCCGACTTTAACGATGCCGATTTCTTTGCCGGTAGCGCTATCCGCGATCAGCAGACCGCCCCCGCCGCCGTGCGCGGCGTATACTCGTCCACGGGCGCCGTCGACCGCCACGTAGTCGAATCCGCCACCCGGCGTGACGGGTTGAGGCTGAGTTACCGGAACGATCGGCATACCCGCTGCTCCGGCAGCGGCGTTTCATAATCCTGTCCGAGTCATCTTTGCAGAGAGGTAGTCAACGGTTGACGACGTATGCTTTCGGCGTGCACGACGTAACCGAGGCGCTGCGGCTGCCGTCACCCGCGCCCCGCCCACAGGCGCTTGCTTTCGACGGCGAAAAGCTCTGGATGGGATCGATCGAGACGGATCGATTGTACGCGATCAATCCTTTACAATGGACCATTATCGAAGAGGACAAGGTTCCGGGCAAGCCCTGGGGCATGACCGTTCTTGGGGACGAGTTGCGCGTCGTTTGCGGTATCGGCGAAGAAGATGATCGCGTGATTCGCCGGTTCGTTCCAGGACACGGGTTCAAGACGCAAGATTCGATCGAGTGTCCCGACGCGACCGGATCGCAGCTCAGCTACGACGGACGGTACCTGTACTTAAGTCAGTGGTACAACCGCCGGATTCTCGGACTCGACGATCGCGGGCAGATCGTGCGGCAGATCGACGTTCCACACCAAATCTGCGGGCAGTGTTACATGGACGGGAACTTCTATCTCGTGACCACCGACGACGAAGCGAGCGGCGAATATTTCCTCACGCGCGTTTCCGCAAACGGTTCCGATGCGTCGGAAGATCTCGCGCGCATTCCGTTTGCCGCGCGATCGCTCGCCTTCGATGGATCGAGGTTCTGGACGAACCATCGCGAAGCAAACCAAATCGTCGCATTTGACCGCTGAGCGATTCGCGTCGGACGATCCGCAGGCACGGATCGCCCTAGCGGCGCTGCACGCGCTCTTTGGAGAGGCATACGCGCGTGAATTCGCGATCCAGCTCTGGGACGGCACGCACGTGCCTGCCGTCGAGGCCGAGCGATTCGTCTTGCGGGTCAATCTGCCGGGCGCGCTGCGGGTGGCTTTTACCCCTCCGCTCGATCTTTCAGCCGGCCGGGCTTTCGGCTCGGGTTTGCTCGAGGTCGAGGGCGACCTCGAAGACGCCGTCGACACGCTTTATCGCGCGAGCACGGGGTTGCGCGGGCTCGCAATTATGCGACTCGTTCGCTTGCTGCGCCGGCTGCCCAACGTCGCCACACCCTCGTTGCGCGAGGCGAAACTTCGCGGACGAGTCCATTCGCGAGCTCGCGATCGGGCCGCTATCGGTTTTCACTACGATCAGCCGGTCGAATTCTATCGCAGCTTTCTCGGTCGCGAGATGGTCTATTCGTGCGCGTATTGGGACGACGGAGTTGATTCGCTTGACGAAGCCCAATCGGCCAAGCTCGACTACACCTTGCGCAAGCTGCGATTGCGTCCCGGCGAACGTTTGCTCGACATCGGCTGCGGCTGGGGTGCACTCGTCATTCGGGCGGCGCAGCTCGGCGCGCAGGCGCTCGGTATCACGCTGAGCCGCCTGCAGCGCGACGAGGCGCAGCGGCGTATCGCAGCGGCTGGGGTCGCGGCGTTTGCGCGCGTCGAGCTCCGCGATTACCGCGAACTGCGCGGCGAACCTTTCGACAAGATCGCCAGCATCGGGATGTTCGAGCATGTCGGCCGTTCGAAGTTTGCGGAATACTTTCGCGCGGCGTACGACGCGCTGCGGCCGGGCGGGTTGTTTCTCAATCATGCGATCGCGGATCAGACCGGTGAACGTAGCTGGAAATCGATGGGATTTATGGGGCGCTTCATTTTTCCTGACGGCGAGCTCGTTCCGATCGCGGACGCACTACGCTTTGCCGAACGCGCCGGTTTCGAGGTGCGCGACGTCGAGACCCTGCGCGAGCATTACACACGGACTCTGCGCGCTTGGGTTTCGAATCTGGAGCGCAATCGTAAGGCGGCCGTCGCGGCAGCCGGCGAGTCGAGCTATCGCCTTTGGCGACTCTACCTTGCCGGCAGCGCGCAAGGTTTTTCCGTCGGCCGGCTAGGAGTCTATCAATCGCTCCTTGCAAGGTGCGACGACGCGGGCCGGGTCGATCTGCCCGCAACGAGACGGGACTTGTACGCGCGGTCGTAGCTCAACGGATAGAGCACCAGGCTTCGAACCTGTAGGTTGGGGGTTCGAGTCCCTCCGACCGCGATTCCCAAAAACCATATGCGGGCTAGAACGGCAAGTTTGGGTTCGCGCAGAGCGAGAGCGGATCGGCGAGCACCGCGTCGCGTTGGTAATAGGCGGCGGCCGCGATCATCGCTGCGTTGTCGGTGCAGTATTTGGGCGGCGGGACGAACGCGGCTATGCCGCGACTCTCCGTCCACGCTCGGAACGCGGCTCGCAAAGCTGAGTTCGCGGCAACGCCGCCCGAGAGAACGATGGCGTTATAGCGATCGCGCTTATAGGCGGCTTGCAAACGGGCCATCAGCACGTCGACGACCGCGGCTTGAAACGATGCAGCAACGTCCTCCGGCTTAGCCTCGCGGCCGGCCGGCGACTCCAAAAAGTAGCGCACCGACGTCTTGAGCCCTGAGAAGGAAAGATCGAGCGAGTCGCCGCCCGGACGATGACGCGGAAAGGAGTAGGCCTGGGCGTTGCCGCGCCGAGCCATCGCGTCGAGGGCCGGGCCGCCGGGATACGGCAAGCCGAGGAGACGCGCGGTCTTATCGTAAGCTTCGCCCGCGGCGTCGTCGTGAGTTCGCCCTAGAACGTGCATGCGCGTTGCCGATTCCACCTTAACGAGCTGCGAATGGCCTCCGGAAACGAGCAACGATAGGAACGGATAAGGCGGCTCGTCGTCCCGGTCGAGAAAAGGCGCGAAGACGTGTCCGTGCAGATGGTTGACGGCATAGAGCGGCCGCTGTAGCGCAAAGGCGTAGGCTTTAGCGGCGGCTACGCCGACGACGAGGCTGCCGATCAATCCAGGGCCGCGGGTCACCGCGATTCCGTCGACTCCCTCGAACGAGGTGCCCGCCCGTGCGAGCGCATCTTCTACTGCCGCCGAGAGTAACGCCACGTGCCTGCGGCTTGCGATCTCCGGAACGATGCCGCCGTACTTAGCGTGGAAAGCGTCTTGATTCGTCGCGACGCTCGAAAGAACGCAAGCCCCGTCGCGCACAACCGCGGCGGCGGTGTCGTCGCATGACGTTTCGATCGCTAACAGAAGCACGGCACTGCGTTTGGCGGTTGGAAGGAGCGCGCCTCCAAAGCAAGCAATCGACGGTGTCGTGGCTGCGCGAATTTTTGGTTCCGGCGAACGGATCTCGGTCTACGAAATCGACGACACGGACCTCGCCGTCGGCAGCACGCTCGGCGGCCCAAAGGGAGCGATCGTCATCAAAGCCTCGGGCGCGATCGAGAAGTTTTATTCGAGCGATCTGGGCGTGACGCTGATGAGCGGCATTTCAATCCAGTTTTGGGACGGTCCGACCGGTGCTGCGCGCGCGAAGGTTGACGGGAAGTTCGGGATTCACCCCGACTTTCAGGAATATACGTATCGTATCGACGACGGCGTCAGCGTCGTCGAAAAGCTCTTCGTGCTTAACGCTACGCCGGACGGGAACGTCGTCGATCCCTTAATCGCGTACGTTATGGTGGAGATTCGCAACGAGTCGCACGACACACGCGATTTCGATAGCCTCATGGGGGCGATGCTGCGGGGCAACACCGCGCGCGACGTCCACGCAACGTACGCTCCGACGATTAAAGCCGTCGTAGCAACGAATGCGTCGGCTCGCAACCAAGGGCGCGCAATTGGTTCATCGAAAATTCCATCAAGCTTCGAGGTGACGAACGATCACGGCAAGCTAAACCGGCCGCATTTTGGCGGCAAGCTATCGAACAGTGTTGCGCGTCACGCCGCCGACCCAATCGCGCTCTTTCATCACCGGCATCGTCTCGCTCCGGGAGCGCGCCGCCGCTTTTGGTTCACGCTCGCCGGTTCACCGGACGGCGCTGGGGGCGCGCGCCGCGTTTACGGCGGCGCTCCGACAGCGGCGGTCGCGCTAGCGAAGACGCGCCGTCACTATGAGAAGGTGATGTGGCGCACCATCGTTGTCACGCCGGATCCAACGGTTAACCGTGGCGTGCTTTGGGCGAAGGCGAACATGCTGCGAACCGAGCTTTTCTCCCCGACTGGCTGGTGCTTCGTCAACGACCCCACGCGCACCAACAACAGCGTAGCGCGAGACACCGCCGCGTTCGCACTGGGCTCCGACTACGTGACCCCGGATTTTACGAGGGAATCACTGCGCTGGTATCTTCAACACGCAGAGCGAAGCGGAAAGATTGTCGAGTATTACGACGTGCGTACGGGCGAGCCAAGCGATTACGGACTCAACGTCAACGATGATACGCCGCTGGTCATCTTGGGGCTCGGGCATTACTATCTGGTCACGAAAGATCTCGAGTTCTTACGCGAATCGTACGCGGCCGCCAAACGCGCGACGGAATATCTGCTGACACAACGGGACGCGCGGGGGCTCATCTGGTGCACGTCGACGAGGACCGCCGAGTCGGGGATCGTCGGTTGGCGCAACATCATCGCCGACTATCGAATTTCGGGAGCCTCGACTGAAGTAAATTCGGAGTGCTACTTTGCCTTCGTCACGATGGCGGCAATGGCCGAGGCCCTCGGGAAGAAGAAGGACAAGCAACGGTTTGCTCGCGAGGCGGGCGCGCTGCGCGCCGCGATCAATCGGCACCTGCTCGATCCCGAGACCGGGCTCTACTATTTAAACATTGACGTCGACGGTACGCCGCGTTCGAACGTGACCAGCGATATGCTTTTTCCGGTCATCTGCGGCGTGGCCGACCACGAAACCGCTGCACGCGTCATCAGCCGTCTGAGCGTGCCGGCGTTTTGGACCGAAGCCGGCATCCGGACCGTGCCGCGGGACGACCTGGAGTATAACCCGATTCAGAACTGGGGATTGCTCGGTGGCGTTTGGGTCGGCATGACCTTCAACTTCGCTCGCGCCGCCGCGCGTTTCAACCCCGGCTTCATGGCGTATGCGCTCGGCACTAGCTTCCAACATTATTCGCGCGACCCGGGACGTCACAACACGGTGCCGGGTCAGTTCTCCGAGTGGCTCCACGGCGAAACCTTGGCCAATCAAGGCATGATGCTTTCGCCGTGGTATCCACCGCGCTATGTGTGGGCGGCGATCGAGGGTGCCTGCGGTCTTGACGTACGTGGCGAAATGATTGCGTGCAACCCGCAATTGGCGCCGCAATGGAGGTGGGTTGGCGCTCGCAACGTGCCGGTCGGCGGCAAGGCGTTGACGTGGTTTGCGGTGCGCCTTCCGGAGACCACGCTCTATACGAACTTTGCGTGCGCTACCGAATTACATCTTCAAACGTACGACCGTGACGTCACGCCGATGCTGCAGCTTGGCGACGATGTCACCGAGATCGCGCTCCAGCGCGGCAGCGACTATGTGATCTTCATGGGAAACACCGCATCGCGTACCATTACGACGCCGCTTCGGTTCGCGCGTTCGCCGAACGGCCGCTATCACGTGCGTTATTTCACCAGCCTGCTCGGCGAGTGGGCGTATCGTGAAAACGTTGAGGGCCGCGAGCTCGCGCACGGCCTAGCCGTCGACGTCGACGCGTTGGGGTTTTGTGTCGTCGAGCTGCAAAGGCTTAAAACCTAGGGCTCGTCTGCCGGCAATGTAGCTTTAACGCTTGCGTTTCTTGCGGGTTGCCGCAGCCTTGCGTGCTGCGCTTTTGGCGACGCCGGTGGGCTTGCGCGTGACAGCTCCCTTGCTGGACGCCCGCTTAGCGACCCCGGTGCGCTTGCGAGTGGCCGCGCCCCGGCGAGCGTTCTGCTTGCGATTTCGCTGAGGGTGAACGCCAAAATCTTGCGCGGACGTCTCGGAAAGGTCGACGCCGTAGTAGTTGGCCGCCTTTTTAATGTTTGCGAACGCCAGTGCGCGATCGCCCTCCGAGACGCCGATCACCTGATCGAAGCGAGCGGCGGCGTTGCGAACGTGCCGCGCGTCGGTCATGGGTTCTTTGCGCTCCTTCGGGAAGGCGTAAACGCTGGCGGGGAGATCGCTCCTACGGGTCAAGCGGCCGTGTTTTTCATGCGGTTTCCAGGTTGCTCTCATGGTAACGATGTTACCCACAAACTGACGGAAAGCGGCATCGACTACGCCCGCGGCCTCGGAGCCACGAGAACGGGCAACACGGCGCGCACGTGGGTGCCGAATCGCGGGAGCCGCTCGATGGTGAGCGCCGCACCGAGCTGCTCGATCAGCCACAGGCCTCGTCCGTGCTCCGTCCATGGATCGGCCGCGCTCCGCTCGGCGTATGCGTAGCCTCGTCCGCGGTCGATCACGTGAAGCACCGCGTTACCACTCCACTCGAGCGCGATGTCGATCTGACCGGCTGCGTGTTGGGCGACGTTTGCGGTCAACTCGCCAAAGATCAACTCGGCGGCTTTGAGATCGACCCCGGGCTGCGGCGCGGCTTCCAGCCTGGCGAGAAAGTCTTTCCGCGCAAGGCGTGCGGCTCGGAAGTCGGCCGAATCGAACGCCCACCGCGCCGAGTCGACGAAGTTGAGAAGCAGGACGGCGACGTCGTCGGGCGAGGGTTCGCTTAAGCAAAAGCCTTCAACAAATTCCGCCGGATTCTCGACGTAAAGTATGGCGTCGGTGCCGAGAGCCTCGCGAAGCAACTTCTCCCCAACGAGCGTGTCGCGCGTTGCCTCAGTCAAGCCATCCGTAAAAAAGGCCAGGAGCGAAGCATCGGTCACGAGCCGCGTTCGCGCCGCGAAGCCCGGCGCCTCGGAGCGCAAGCCGATTGGGAGCCCGTCGGCCTCTAACTCCTCGATCGTGCCGTCGCGGCGCCGCAAGTAGGGATAAGGATGGCCGGCGTTTGCGTACGTAAGCGTGCGCTGCCGTGAGTCGAAGATCGCGGCGAACGCCGTGGCGACAGCATTAGGATAGCGCCTCAAGAGAATTCGTTCGGCCGCATCCAAGATTCGTGCCGGATCGGACTCGTACATTGCAACGACGTTGATCGAGTGCCGGAGCTTCCCCATGACGATCGACGCTTCGAGGCCATGTCCGGTGACGTCGCCGACCGTCAACAATACCCGATGCTCGTCGAGATCGAAGGCATCGTACCAATCGCCGCCGACTTTCGCTTCGGAGGCGGCGGGACGATAGATGGCGCTCAGCACTGCGCCTTCGACGCGGGCCAGCCGGGTCGGCAGCGTAGCCTGCTGCAACGTTTGGATCAGGCGGCGTTCGCGGGCAAAGCTCTCCGCGTGCTCGAGTGCAAGGGAGGCCCGCCGGCCAACCTCTTCGATCATCTTGAGCTCGTCGGCATCGTAGCAACGCACGTTGGAGCAGCAGATGAGCGCGCCGAACGGCGCGTCTCCCGCCAGAAGCGGTACCATGATCCAGGATCGCGGTGGCGTAGACTCGTAGAGCGGACCAGCCTCCTCGGCGCCGGCTTCAACCTCACCGGCGTTACCAATCAGAATCGAACGACGCTTACTCAGCGCTACGAGGATCTCTCGAGCCGCTTCATCGCGAATTCGTGCGCTCGTGCCCGACGCTGCGAGCACGCGCACCCGGCCGTCGGTAACGCGGGCGGCGACGGCATAATCTGCGAATCCCTTGCAGAGCCCTTCGAGCAGGAGCTCGAGCATCTTTGGGCGATCGAGCGTTGTGAAGAGCCGCTCGGTAACGCGCGCCAAGAGGCGGAAGCGGTTGGTGACATGACGCTCTCGCTCGAGGGTTTTTATTATTTCGAGGGCCATGGCAAGTTGCCGGCCGACGACGACGGCAACGTCGAGATCGCGCGCTGCAAAAGTGCTGAACCGTTCCGACTCGAGAAAGCTCAGCACGCCGATGCAGCTCGCGCCGACGAAAAGCGGCACGACGATGGCCGAGCGGGCGTTCGGGGTGCGGCCAAGCAACCGGGGCTGGCGCGTGCGCCTCGCCTCTTGCGCGTCTTCTTCAAGGGCTGAGGCGCCGATCTGAAGGGTGCCGAGCCGCGCGGCAATCGCTTCGACGTCCATCGAGCCGTCGTCTCCGAACGAGTGCACTGCGCAGAGATCGCAAAAGCGATCGACCGAAACCTGGACGAGACGATTGGTGATTATCGCGCGATTGAGCGACGATGCTAGAACCGCGGCAACCTCAGAGATGAATCGCGTGTCGGCCTCGGCCTGCCCGTCGGTTTCGGCCGCAATTCCCGACCAATAGAGCACCGTATCGAACTCATCGAGAACGGGAAGGGCATGCACGAGGAACGTGTGCGGAGCGCCGCTCGCGTCCCGCACGTGATAGATCGCGCTAAATCGCTCCGCACACCGAGCTGACTTGTGCCAGAGCCGCTGAATCTGTTCGACTTCGGTTTTGTCCAGCTCGCCGACGCCGATCGGGGTGGATGGACGGCACGGGACGATGTGCGTGACGTGGCCGTCCGCGTCGGCCTGCCAAAGCACGTCGACCGTGCGCGCCATGACGGAGCGAACGGAATCGAGAGTCCGCTCCTGGGAATCTGAGGCGCGTCCGCCTTGGTCTAACTGCCGCATGCGCTACCCGACAGAGTACAGGAGCGGCGGTGAGAAGTCGGTAAGGTGGCGTACACTAGCTTACGTTTGTGAAACGACCGAATCATATTCTTGCAAGCCTTCGCGAGGAGACACGGCAACGTCTTGCCGGTGAGCTCAAAGAGGTCGCGTTCTCCGACGCGGCGGTGCTTTACGAACCGGGCAGCCAGATCGAGCACGTCTACTTCCCCGAAACGGCGGTTATCTCGATCATTCAGGTGATGCAGGAAGGAACCGCCGCCGAGGTCGGCATGGTCGGATGCGAAGGGATCTCCGGCCTGGAAGCCGTCCTGCGAGACGGCACGCCGACGGCACGCAGCGTCTGCCAAGTGCCGGGTACCTCCTTGATGATGCCCGCGCGCGCTCTCCGCCGCGTGGCGAAGGATAGCGACGATCTGATGCGAGCGTTGCTTGACTACACCGGCGGCTACTGCGCGATGCTCGCACAGCTCATCGCCTGCAACCGTCTGCATCGCGTCGAGCAGCGCTGTGCTCGATGGCTGCTGATGACCTACGATCGAACCGGGCGGCTGTCGTTTCCAATGACGCAGGAGCGGTTGAGCGTGATGCTGGGCGCCGGCCGGCCGACGGTCACCTCCACGATCGCAGCACTGCGCGACGCGGGATGCCTGACCAACGGCCGCGGTCAGGTGCGTATTCAGGACCTCAAATGCCTCGAATCCTTTGCCTGCGAATGCTACCGGCTCTGCGCGAGCTATTTTTCGTTCGACGCGGCAAAACCCGGCGCCTGAGAGATTCTGGTTCGGTTAGCCCGCGATCGGGGTAGACTGGCCCCAATATGGTTACGGAGCATTCGTTGGAGGTTAGATGGTAGGCATACTTTGGACGATTATCGTCGTTCTGTTCTTCTTTTGGCTGATCGGGTTCTTGCTCCACATTGGGGGAGGACTCATCCACATACTCTTGGTGATCGTGCTGATATTGGTCATCGTGAACTTGCTCACGGGGCGAGGACTGCGCGTTTAGCGCTGCGCGTTTGAGAAAGGAGTCGGTGAGATGCCTGCACGCAAAAAATCGAGCACCCGCAAGAAGTCGAGTACGCGCAAAAAATCAACCGCCCGCAAAAAGTCAACGCGAAAATACGGGCCCAAGGCGAGCAAGAAAGTCGAACGCGCGATGCACGAAATGAAGCGAGGGAAGCTTAAGTCAGGGCGGTCGCGAAAGAAGGTAAAGAGCCGCAAGCAGGCTATCGCCATCGGGCTAAGCGAGGCTCGCCGCGGCGGCGCTAAAGTGCCCAAACCCAAGCGCTCTTGACTACTTGCCGGTCGCCGCTTTGCGGGCACCCCGCGACGGGGGTCCAGAGAGTAGCGCATGCGCCCCGACCGCAAGCGCGGCGCCGGCAAGCGGACCCGCAACGTAGATCCAGACGTTAGCGAACGCGCCGACGAGCAGTTGCGGTGCGATCGTCCGGGCTGGGTTCATCGATGCGCCGCTGATTGGGCCGGCAGCGAATCCACAGGCCGCAACGATGAACCCGACGGCGAGCGCGGCCTGCTTGCCGACCGCCGGCTGCTCTTGTGCGGTCATCAAGATCACCAGCACGACCGCGAAGGTCAGGACCATCTCGGTAACAGCCGCAACGAGTTGCGAAAAGTGAGGTCCGGGGTGGCTCGCGCCTAATGCCAGATGAGGACCGACGAGCGACAGAAAAATCGCCGCCGCGACAAAGCTGCCGGCAAACTGCGCGACGATGTAGGCGACGGCGAGCGCCGGCGGAAAGATGCGCCGGAGCGCAAAGCCGATTGTCACCGCAGGGTTAACGTGAGCGCCGGAGGTTTCGGCAAAGGCGTAGATCACCGCCGCGGTAACAAAACCGCGGGCGAGCCAACGCGAGACGTAGTCGACGTGGTCGCCCGTGTAGTAAAAAACGTCGACCCCGATTGCCGTCGCTGTGAGGAGGAACGTGCCGAGAGCCTCGGCTCCGAGCTTCTGCGCGACGCTCGGCTTGGAGCTTGGCGCATCAGACGTTCGGACCATTAGATACGGGTATCCCGCAACGAAGCGGCGGCTAAGCAGGCCTTCGTCAGCTCGGTCGCCTGGTCAACATTTTGTCTTGTTCCTAACAGACAATCGGCATGCGGGCGGCGTATAGTTATGCTCGTGGAACAGTGTGAAAGCACGGCAATTCTGTCAGGCGCCTCAGTCGTTACGCTCCAAGGCGAGTTCGATCTAGCCGACCGGCAGCGACTGGCCGATGCGTTCGAAGTCGCGGCGCGCGACCCGGTTGTGATCGTCGACTTGGGGCCCACGAGTTACATCGATTCGACGGTTTTAAGCGAATTGGTTAAGCTACGCAACTCGAGGGCACTGGGAACGGGCAGGCTCCTGCTGACGAAACCAAGCGGAACCGTCGCGAGACTCTTCGACGTAAGCCAAGTCGGCGGTCTCTTTGAGATGTTCCCAGGCGTCGACGGCTCGCTTACCGACCTCGAGGTGCAGCGTGATGCGGTCAAGCGCATCACGCTGATCGGCAAAGACAAAGGATAGAAGCTAAGCGGCGACCCGCGGCGCCTCGAGCTCCACTGCGTTTGAAAGTGGCCCGCGGTCGGTCGTGGCGCAGCCGCACGCTTGTAGCGCGCGATCGAACAAGACTTTCGAGTTTGCGTCGTTGCCGCAGATTTGAACGTTCGAGCCGGATTGCGGTATGTGAATGAGTGCCCGCACGATCCGGTCGGTGTCGAGCTTGTGCGCAAGAATCTCGGTACCGCTGTGGGATGCGCTACCGCGCTCGTCTTCGACTGCGTCCACGATTACCACATCGGCGCCGGCGCCGAGCGCCGTCAGGACCCGATCGATCTGCGCCCGCGGAACCGCCAAGACAAGCAGATCGGAACGCATCGCCTGCCTGTAAGGGATCTCGTGGCCGGCGCCAATCGTCGCTGCCGCGCGCTTTGCGCGTTCCTTCGCGTTTGGATCGGCAAAGGTTACTTGGTGACCCCCACCGCGCATCAGCCGTCCGATCGCCGTCGCGCGTTCGTCAGACCCTACAATTCCTATTCTCATGGCTAGCTCGTACCCCGCATCCTGAGAGGTTCCTGAGTTTACGAATGCCGGCCGAGCGTGCCGGCGATAGGCTGCAATTGACGACCGCTTGATGCTCACCGGGGGCTTGTGGTATCCTATTTTTCTGTGCCCCGTGCCAGCGGCGACGGTGGGAACCCTTACGTGACGACGTGAGACGCGTTTTCCCTGCGTAAGCGGCAGCAGCGGTGGGCCAGACGGAGTCCCTTCCTTTGAATCTCATCGACGTCAACAACTTCGACGCAATGCGCATCGGGCTGGCATCGCCTGAGCAAATTCGCGCTTGGTCGTTCGGCGAAGTAAAGAAGCCCGAGACGATCAACTACCGCACGCTCAAACCCGAGCGCGACGGTCTCTTTTGCGAGAAGATCTTCGGCCCGACAAAAGACTGGGAGTGCCACTGCGGCAAGTACAAGCGGATCCGCTTCAAAGGCATGATCTGTGACCGCTGCGGTGTCGAGATCACGCGCGCAAAGGTGCGGCGCGAGCGCATGGGTCACATCGAGCTCGCGACCCCAGTCAGCCACATCTGGTACCTCAAGGGCGTGCCTAGTCGGATCGGCATTCTGCTGGACATGTCACCGCGCCAGCTCGAGAAGGTCATCTACTTTGCGGCATACGTCGTCATCGATCCCGGCGACACGACGCTTACCAAGCGCGAGGTTCTCTCCGAGCAAAAGTATCGTGAAGCGCGTGAAAAGTTCGGTAATCGCTTCAAAGCCGGCATGGGTGCCGAGGCGATTCGCGAGCTCCTGCGCGATCTCAACCTGCGCAAGCTGCAAGAAGACCTTCGCAAAGAGTTCAAGGAAACGAGCGGACAGAAGCGGCTGAAGGCCATCAAGCGGCTTGAAGTCGTCGAAGCCTTCCTTTCGAGCGGCAACCGTCCGGAGTGGATGGTGCTTGCCGCCGTCCCGGTCATCGCGCCCGAGCTGCGCCCGATGGTTCAGCTCGATGGTGGCCGCTTCGCTACCTCCGACCTGAACGATCTTTACCGGCGCGTCATCAACCGCAACAACCGCCTCAAGCGGCTGCTGGAGCTCAACGCGCCCGAGATCATCATCAAGAACGAGAAGCGGATGCTCCAGGAGGCTGTCGATGCGCTGATCGACAATGGGCGTCGCGGACGTCCGGTGACAGGTCCGAATAATCGTCCCCTCAAATCGCTCTCCGACATTCTCAAAGGAAAGCAGGGCCGGTTCCGACAGAACCTGCTCGGCAAGCGTGTCGATTACTCGGGACGATCCGTTATCGTCGTCGGACCGACGCTCAAGCTGCACCAGTGCGGCCTCCCGAAAGAGATGGCGCTCGAGCTCTTCAAGCCGTTCGTGATGAAGAAACTCGTGGACCGAGGGCTTGCGCACAACATCAAGAGTGCGAAGCGCATGGTCGAGCGCGTTCGCCCAGAGGTCTGGGACGTGCTCGAAGAGGTCATCAAAGAGCATCCCGTCCTGCTCAACCGCGCGCCGACGCTCCACCGCCTGGGAATTCAGGCGTTCGAGCCGGTGCTCGTCGAGGGCAAAGCGGTGCATCTGCATCCGCTCGTGTGTACACCGTATAACGCCGACTTCGACGGCGACCAGATGGCCGTGCATCTTCCGCTCTCCGCTGGAGCGCAGGCGGAGGCGCGCATTCTGATGCTCTCGTCGAACAACATTCTGCTGCCGGCATACGGCAATCCAGTCTCGATTCCGACCCAAGACATGGTCTTGGGCCTCTACTATCTGACGTTCCATCGCGACCAGTACGCGGGACCGGCGAAAGCCGAGATTCTCGAAGAGCACGAGCGCGTTGAACGAGCGACGAACAAAAACGCGCCGGCCGCGGACGCGCCCGGGGCGATTCCCACGTTCTTCGACGGCAAAGAGGCTATCACGGCATACGAAACCGAGCAAATCGGCCTTCAAGAGTGGATCTACGTGCGCTGGAACGGCAACTTGATCAAAACGACGGTTGGCCGCGTGATCTTCAACATGGCCTTCCCAGAGAGCTGGAATCACGAGTACGTGAATCAGATCATCGACAAGGGCAGCTTGCGGAAGATCATTACGGATTGCTATCGGCGCTACGGCAACTCCGAGACGGCACGATTCCTCGACGCGATCAAGGATCTCGGCTTTCACTACGCGACGCTCTCCGGGACAACCGTTTCGATTAGCGACGTCATCGTTCCGCCGAATAAAGACGAGATCGTCGGCAAAGCTCAAGACGAGGTCGACGAGCTGCACCGGCTCTACGAGCAAGGCTTCATCTCCGAAGACGAGCAGTACAACAAGACGATCGACGTTTGGTCGAAGGCCTCCGACGAGGTCACGACCTCGATGCAGGCCTCGCAGAACCCGCTCAATCCGGTCTTCATGATGGCGACCTCGGGCGCGCGCGGTTCGATCGCGCAGGTTAAGCAGCTTGGCGGAATGCGCGGATTGATGTCCGACCCGTCAGGACGAATTCTTGAGATCCCGGTCAAGGCATCTTTGAAAGAGGGGCTGACGGTTCTCGAGTACTTCATCTCGACCCACGGCGCGCGCAAAGGTCTGGCCGACACGGCGCTGCGCACGGCCGACTCGGGCTATCTGACGAGGCGTCTCGTCGACGTTGCGCAAGACGTTATCATCCGCGAGGAGGATTGCGGAACGAGCAACGGCATAACGGTCAGCGATATCCGCGTCGGAAAGGAGATCATCGAACCGCTCATCGACCGCATCATCGGACGGCGGGCAGCCGAAGAGATCCGCCTCGATCCCAAGCGTCCGACGACCGCGATCGTAACGCGCAACCAAGAGATCGATGAGGAGAAGGCCAAAGCGCTGATCGATGCGGGCGTCGCCGAAGTAAAAATCCGTTCGGTGCTCACCTGCCAATCGAAGTACGGCGTCTGTTCGCTTTGCTACGGTCGCGATCTGGCGGCCGGAAGCCACGCGGACATCGGCACGGCTGTCGGCATCATCGCTGCACAGTCGATCGGTGAGCCGGGAACGCAGCTAACCCTGCGGACCTTCCACACCGGCGGCGTCGCGACCGAAGACATCATCACCGGTCTGCCTCGCGTCGAAGAGATCTTCGAGGCACGCAAACCGAAGGGACAGGCGACGATCGCCGAAGTCAGCGGCACCGTTAGGCACGGGGACGAGAAGAATAAGCGGATCGTTTACGTGACCGATTCGAACGGAGACGAGCACGAGTACGAAATCCCGCCCGGTACGCATTTGCTCGCGCAAGAAGGGCAGCACGTCGAACCGGGCGACCAGTTCAACGAGGGCTCGCTCAACCCGCACGATATTCTGCGCGTCAAAGGTGAGACGGCGCTCCAGAACTACCTCGTTCAGGAAGTTCAGAAGGTCTATCGTTCGCAAGGCGTCGACATCAATGACAAGCACATCGAAGTAATCGTTCGTTCGATGCTGCGCAAAGTCAAGATCGTCGAGGGCGGCGATACGCCGCTGCTGCCGGGCCAGCTCGTCGAAGCAGCCCAGTTCCACGAGGCAAACGAGCGGATGAAGGCGGCCGGCAAGGAAGTCGCGACCGCGAACCCCGTGCTGCTGGGCGTCACGAAGGCGTCGCTCGCGACAGAGTCGTTCTTATCGGCGGCGAGCTTCCAAGAGACGACGCGCGTGCTGACCGATGCCGCGATCAAGGGCAAGTACGATCCGCTTCTCGGGCTCAAGGAGAACGTCATCATCGGCAAGCTGATTCCAGCCGGTACCGGAATGTCGCGTTATCGCAACGTCGAGATTGTGCCGGAAGGCCAGGACGTCGACGACGACGGGCGGCCGCGCCACGAGTACGAGTTGCCGTACGTCACGATGACGGCCGATGACGCGGCGCTGGCCGAAGTCATGGGGGGTGGAAACGGCGACGGGATGAGCCGGCTCGTCACTGCCTACGAACGCAATCGCGAGCCGCTAACGGTACAGTATGAGGGCGAATACGAAGACCACACCAGCCCGCATGCCGGTCCGAAGAAAACGCAGTACGACCGTCTGAAGGGTATCAACCCCGAAGACCTCTAGGGCTCCGTAGTCGTTCAAACAAGAGAACGGCCCCGCGTATGCGGGGC
>JBAUMX010000087.1:0-10511 GCA_049578945.1 Candidatus Cybelea sp.
TGGCAGCGCCATGAATCGTACACCGCTTTTCGCCGGAGCGGCCCTCGTCTGGGGACTCGCCGCCGGCGCCGGCGGCGCGAGCGCTCAAACGCCCTCGCCTTCCGCTTCGCAGATCGCCTCGCCGTCACCGACGCCTAGCGCGCCCAGCGACCCGTGCGGGTCGCTCCTTTCGATCGTGAATCGCCCAACGGTCTCGACGGGCGTCTGCACGGTGCGGCCCGGCCATTTTCTCCTCGAGAACGGTTATACGAACACGACGTTCACCGGAGTTGGAGGCGGGAGCAATGCAATTTACCCGCAGTCGGTGCTCCGAGTCGGCACGGCCGACCCCCATCTCGATTTTGAAGTCGGTTTCCCCAGCGCCGAGACGACGTCGGTAGGTGGGCCGACGCTGAGCGGTTCGAGTGACGTGACTCTTGCGACGAAATACGAACTCGGCTTCAACTCGAAAGCCGACTGGGGCGTGTACGGCGCGATTACCTATCCAACCGGGAGTCACGCCTTCACGGCCGGAAACGCCGAATTCACAGGCGATTTCAACGGGGCCTACACGATCAATTCGGAGTTCAGCCTCGCGGGTACGCTTAGCTTCAACGCGTTGAGCGGAGCAAACTCGGTCGGCGCGTTCCAGTCGTATTTTGCCTTCATTCCAAGCTTGGAACTCAGCGCAGCGCTGCCGGGGGGGCCGTCTCAGATCTCGGCGGAGTACGCCTACTTCTCTGCGGACGGCCCAGGCGTCCGCCCTAAGAACCTCGTTGACTTCGTCTACCAGCGCGACTTCGGCGGGCACCTGCAATTCGACATCGAGTACGGCCTCTCGCCGACCCTCATCAACGGTCAAACCGAGCACTACATTGGCGCCGGCCTCTCCTTCATGAATTAAGGCGGGAAAAATTCGGGCGCGCGCTAACGCCTCCTCAAAAGCACCTTTCCTTATATCTTAGGAGGATGCCGATGGGCACCGCGGCGGCGACCGTCAATATCGGGAACACCGGCTTCATGTTGCTCTGCGCGAGCTTGGTGATGTTGATGACCCCGGGTCTCGCGTTCTTTTATGGGGGCTTGGTCCAGCGCAAAAACGTGCTGACGATCATGATGCAGAGCTATGTCTCCCTGGCGTGGACAACCGTCCTGTGGTTTGCTTTCGGTTACTCCGAGAGCTTCGGGCCAACCTGGCACGGCATCATTGGCAACCCCACGACATACGCATTTCTGCGGGGCGTCACGCTGGACACGATGTTCACGGGAAATAACGCCCAATTTCCGCTGATCGTTCACATCGCATACCAAATGATGTTCGCGATCATCACCCCCGCGTTGATCACTGGGGCGTTCGCAAATCGAGTAACCTTCAAGGCGTATTTCTTGTTTTTGACCCTCTGGCTGGTTTTCGTCTATTTTCCATTCGTACACATGCTGTGGAGTCCTAATGGCCTGCTCGCGACATGGGGAGTGCTCGATTTCGCGGGTGGTCTTGTGGTACACGCGTCGGCCGGTTTCGCGGCCTTAGCTTCGGTGCTCTACGTCGGAAGGCGCCACGTTATCGACAACAAACCGCACAACGTTCCATTGATCGCACTGGGAACCGGTTTGCTTTGGTTCGGATGGTACGGTTTCAACGCCGGATCCGAGCTCCGCGTCGATTCGGTAACAGCCTCAGCCTTTTTGAATACGGATCTCGCCGCGTCGTTCGCCGCCATCACTTGGATGCTCGTCGAGTGGGCACGCGGACGGCAACCCAAATTCGTCGGTTTGCTCACCGGCGCGGTCGCTGGACTCGCCACCATAACGCCCGCAGCGGGGTACGTCTCGCCCGTGACGGCAGTCGCCATTGGCATCGCCGCCGGCGTTGTGTGCTACTATGCCGTCACCCTCAAGAACCAGCTCGGCTGGGACGACGCGCTTGATGTCTGGGGCGTACACGGCGTCGGTGGATTCCTCGGTATCGTTCTGCTGGGTGTTTTCGCGTCGACACTTTGGAATCCACATGGGGCCGATGGTTTGCTTCGCGGAAACCCGGCCTTTCTCGGCAAGCAGTTCACCGCCGCAGTGCTGTGCAGCACCTGGGCCTTCGTTTTCACCTACGCCATGCTATGGCTGATCAACCTCGTGACGCCAGTCAAGGTTGACGAACTGGCTGAAGAGAGCGGGCTAGACGTTGCGCTCCACGGAGAGGAAGCTTACCCCCTAGGCGTCTGAACCGCGGCCTAGGTCCGGCACCGAAGCGCTGCCGCCGAACGGATGATCCGTTAGGACGCTGCCGCGCCGGCGGTAACCCTCGTATAATTGGGTTCTGGTGCCCTGGCTGAACGCGGTCGTCTTCCTGGCGCTGCTCCTGGTCGCGGCTTCGCCGCTCGCGCGATACTTGCATGCGGTATTCGAAGGGCGTCTGCACCTGTGGGGCGAGACCGTCTTACATCGATGCTGCGGCATCGACCCCAAGCACGAGATGGGATGGGCCGAATACTCTCTCGCCGCGATCGCGCTTTCGCTGGTCACCACCCTTGCGGCATACGCAATCATGCGTACCCAGCAGTGGCACGGACATTTCTTCAACCCGCAAGCTTTTCCTAACGTCGCTCCATGGATCGCCTGGAACACGGCGGTCAACTTCGTCACGACGACCGACTGGCAGTTCTACTCCGGCGAAAGCACTATGAGCTATCTCTCGCAGATGGCGGCGCTGGCGTGGCTCAATTTCGTGGCGGGCGCGATCGGTCTGGCGGCGGGCGTTGCCGTAATTCGAGGCTTTGCGAGTAGAAACAGCGCGACGCTCGGAAACTTCTGGGTCGATTGCGTGCGAAGCCTCTTTTACGTTTTGCGGCCGCTCTGCATGCTCTTTGGCCTGCTCTACGCGTCGCAGGGCATCCATCAGAACTTCTCGCGCTACGTGACGGCAACTAACGCGGAAGGCTTTACGCAGAGCATCACTGGCGGCCCGATCGCGTCGCAAGAAGCTCCGAAACTGATCGGTGGCAACGGCGGCGGCTTTGTCGGCGCGAACTCCGCGTCGCCGAACGAAAACCCAAACGGCGTCTCGAATCTGCTCGAACTCTTGGCAATCTGGCTCATCCCCGCAGCCTTTCCGCTGCTCTTCGGCCGGATGACGGGCAACGTGCGCGCGGGGCGAGCGCTTCTCGTTGCGATGCTCGTGCTCGGCTGCGGGTCGTTCGCCGGAGCGCAGCTCTCCGAACAGGCCGGAAACCCAATCGTGCACACTCTGGGGGTCCACGGCGGCAACATGGAGGGCAAAGAGGTGCGCTTCGGCCTCGCCAACGCCGGACTCTCACTTGCGGGTGCGACTGACTCGGGAACGGGATCCTCGAACTTTGCCTACGATTCGCTCACACCGGTCGGTGATTCTTCGCGCTGCTGAATCTCGAGCTGGCGGAGATCGTTTTCGGCGGCGTCGGCAGCGGTCTCTACGGAATGCTGGTCTTCGCGATCGTCACGGTCTTTTTGGCGGGACTGATGGTGGGACGAACGCCCGAGTACCTCGGGAAAAAGATCGAACGGCGTGAAGTGCAGTTTGCGATGCTGGCGGTGCTCATCTTTCCGTGCATCGTACTCTTTGCGACCGCGCTGGCGGTCGTCGTCCCGCAGGGCACGGCGACGCTCGGCAACTCCGGACCGCACGGCTTCACCGAAATGCTGTACGCCTTCGCGTCGGGTGCGGCAAATAACGGGTCGGCCTTCGCCGCCTCGGTCCGAACGTTTTCTATGAAATCGCGACCGGATTGATAATGCTCGGCGGACGCTTTTTGGTGATGATTCCGACGCTCGCCCTCGCCGGATCTCTGGCGGCGCGACCGACGAATGACCTTGCGCATGCGGGCACGTTTAGAACCGACAACACGCTCTTCGTAGCTCTGCTCGTCGGCGTGATCCTGTTGGTCGGCGCTTTGACGTTCCTTCCGGCCGATCTACTCGGCCCGATCGTCGAACATTTCGAGCTCCAGCGCGGCGTGACGTTTTAAGCGGAGATCTCGAGTGACCGGCGCCAACGCCAGAGCGCGACCACGGCCCACACGGCCTCAACGATCCCGAAGGGCCACGCCCCTTGCAGGAATCCATAGATCGAACCCAGGGCGCAGGCGGCCGCAAATCCGAGGATGAACCACGAGCTCCGCTTTTCGAATGCGTAGGTAACGAGCATCGCGGTGACCGCAGCCAGTCCAAAAGCATCCAGTGGCCTCACGGTTTATTACCCTCGCCTCGCAACGGCTCGTCCGACTGTCTGCGTGACCGTCAGGCTGGCTGCCGCCAAGGTGGCCAGCGCGACGGCGAACGTTGCGTCGATGATCGCGTGGCGGTATGCAACGCCGGGCGGAATCGCCAATGCAAGCGCGAGCGATAGGGCTCCTCGCATTCCCGCTACGCGGATAACGTCGATCCATTCTCGCGGATACGGGCAGGGCAGCAGCAGCCCGGCAACCGCAATCCGAGCGACCGCAATCGCGACGATGCAGGCCACCACGAAAAGCGGTTCTTGCGCAACGCGGCCGAGCTCCAAGGCGGCGCCGACCAAAAAGAAAACCAGCACGTTTGCGAGCAGCGCGGCAATGTCCCAGAAACGGTTGACGTCATCGGCGATCCGCAGCGTGATCCAAGAGCGCTCATAATATCGTAGCGCGATGCCGCACGCAATGGTCGCAAAGATCCCCGAAAGCCGCAGCGCGTCGGCCGCAAAGTAGGCGCCATAAGCGCAGACGATCGTCACTCCTATTTGAACCGCGGCATCTGCTCGCCGGCGCATCGCGCTCGCCACGACGAACGCGAGCGCGATGCCAAGGGCGATCCCGCCGGCGGCTCCGAGGAGTGTGCCCAGAGCCACGAGTGCGACCGCGCTCCGACTCGCGACCCCCAACGCCAGCGCAACAAGTACGCTGCGGTAGAGCACGACCGCCACCGCGTCGTTAAAGAGCGATTCGCACTCGACGATCGTTACCAGCGTCTTGGGGACCTTCAGTCGTCGAAAGATCGCAACGACCGCTATCGGATCGGTCGCGCTGAGAATCGCGCCGGCCAGCAGCGCCGGCCCCAACGGAACGCGAACGATCGAGAGCGCGCCCGCAACGAGCCCTGCGGTCAATAACACGCCCGGGCCGGCTAGTGTCGCAATCGCGACCCATTGGCGCACGATTGCCCGATAGTTCAGATTCCAGGCCGCCTCGAAAAGCAACGCCGGAAGAAACACGTACAGCGTGGCATGGCCGAAGGCATACGTTAAGCGCCCGGGTGATATGAGACCGTATGCAACGCCGAGCGCGACGACGATCAGAATCCGCCAGATCGTCACGGGCTAGCAGTCACTAGTGCGTATGCGTAAAATTGCCGACCGGAGCCAGGCGGCAAATGCGCTCGATCGCCTGACGCATGCCGATCGGCGTGCGCGGACGGCCGACCGCTTCAAAGTAGACGGCCGGATCGATGTTGAGCGTGCGCGTCTGGACCATCGTGACCGGCTGCTCGGACAAAAACGCCTCCATCGCCGCAACTTCTTCTTCGTCGTCGGTGACACCCGGATGGGTAAGCAGGTTCAGGCTCACGCGCAGACCGCGCGAAATCGCCGCCCGAATCGATCCCAAAACGTCGTCAAGATCGTAGCCCTGCGGTCGATAGTACGCTGCGTATACTCGGGGCCGAAACGAGTTGAGACTGATTCGTACGGCTTGCAAACCAGCGTCGACACAACGCACGAGCGCCGACGGCAGGCTTCCGTTCGTGTTGAGATTGACGATGCCGTTCGAGCATTTGGCACGAATCCGTTCGATGGTCCGCGCGATCGCGATCGATCGCAGGAGCGGTTCGCCCTCGCAGCCTTGACCGAACGAGACGATCCCGTCCCCGACCCGCTCGAGATGATCGATCGCCACCTCCGCCATCTCTAGCGCGGCGGCCTCCTCGGCGATGCGCGTCTGCGGCGAAGGAAGGCCGGCGTCCGGTTCTTGTTCGGAGATGCAACCAATGCAACGCGCGTTGCACTTTGGAGAGACGGGTAAAGCTGCTTCGCCGCATTCCAAGAAAACGTTTTGGGCGGTAAAGCAGCCGTACTCGAGCGAGCAGAGCGCAACCTGTTTCAGCACGCGATTCCGCGGGCGGCGCGCCAGGCGCCGTTCGATGCGCGCTTCGAGCTCGCCTTGGTCGAAGCTGCGCGGTTCCCACTCGTCCGCCTCGTCCGTCCGCATTGCCGCGACATGTAATCGATCGTCCACCACGCAGGCGAACGTATAGCCGAAGAGCGGGAGCGCCGGCGCACCCCGCTCCGCGGCGTACGCCGGCAGGAGCAGGCGCGTGTATCCCGACGGTAACGCGACCGCCATCGCGGTGCGTCCTGCGATCGGACCGATCGTGGTCAGTGGGCGACGCTTCGGCAAGAGCATCTCGAGCGCCGCATCGGGAGCGGGAATCAACTCGTCGAGCGACGCCTCGCGCACTATTCCACCGTCGGCAAACGGAACGAGCAACGCATCGTACGAAATTGCGCCGCCTTCGTCGCAAGAAGCCAGACCGACGGTCTTTCCGCTACGGCATGAGACCGACGCCAACGTTCACCTCCGTGTCGAAGACGCGCACCGCCGGGCCGATCAAATATGCCGCTCCGGACTCGTCGAATTCGACGACCAGCCTTCCGCCCGGGACGAAGATCTCTACAGGTGAAGCGGCGAGCTTTTTGTCGACCGCGACTGCCGCACAGGCCACCGCTCCCGTTCCGCACGCTTGCGTCAACCCCACTCCACGTTCCCAGTGAATAACGCGCAGCGAGCCGTTCCGAAGCGGCGCGGCCAGATGGACGTTCGTGCCGTTCGAGAAAGCCGGGTCGTTCTGATACCCTTTCGCCAACTCGTTGAGATCGATCGAACCGAGATTGCTTTCGAAGATGACGACGTGCGGATTCCCCAAATCGACGAAGGTCGCGCGCGGAGTCGAGGAACGGGTGCCTGAAAGGATTCGCGGGCGACCCATCGCGACCCGAACCAAATATTCCGGCTCGCGGGCGACGATCTCGGTACCAACGATCCCGGCATCGGTTTCGAATGCGATATTATCGCCCTCGCCCGATTCGTCCAGCCAGCGCGCTGCGCAACGGATGCCGTTGCCGCACATCTCAGCTTCGGTTCCGTCGGCATTGATCGTGCGCATGCGCACGGTCGCCCGCTGCGACGGCTCGAGAAGGATCACGCCATCGGCACCGATCCCGGCCCGCCGGTCGCAAGCCCAACGAGCGAAGGACGTTACGCCGCGCAACGGCGTCGCGCGTCCATCGACGACGACGAAGTCGTTACGTGCGCCGTGCATCTTCGAGACGTGCATCGGATTAATCAGAGGCCCCTCAAGCGCGCTTCGTAGACCATCCGAGCTTTTCCCTTACCGCGACTCCGACTGCTTGCGGTTCGATCCACAGTGTCGACGGCTCACTGCGAAACCAGGCTCGCTGGCGCCGCGCATATCGCTGCGTCGCTCGTTCGAGCAACGCGCGCAGCTCGGCCTTCGTGCTCCAGCCACGCAGATATGCCCATGCTTGCGGATAGCCGACCGCATCCGCGGCAACCGCAGCGGTACCGACTCGCTCCGCTTCCTCGACCAAGCCGCTCTCGATCATGCGCTCCGTGCGACGAGCGATTCGCCCGCCGACGAGCTCGCGGGGCACATCCAGAAAAACGAGCAGATACGGGATGCCTTCGCTGCGCAGCGTCTGTGGGGGCCGATCCCGCAGCGTCGCCGCCGGCGCAGCAAGCGCGATCTCGAGCGCGCGCGATACTCGGTACGTATCGTTCGTTCGCAAGTCCGCGGCGCGAACCGGATCGCGCTGCTGCAGCCAACCGTAAAGAAACTCCGGCGGATGAGTCAGCGCTTCGCGGGCTAGACGACCGCGCAAACGCTCGTCGTACTGCGGCGCGAGCGCCACTCCCCCGATGAGGGCGCGAATGTAAAAGCCGGTGCCCCCGGCGACGATCGCGCGTTTGCCGCGCCGCCAGATCCCACGCAGCGCGGCCATCGCTTCATCTGTGTAGCGAGCCGCCGAATAACGCTCGTGCGGGGCGAGAAATCCTACCAGGTGGTGCGGCACTTCTTCGAGCTCTCTTTGAGTCGGCGCGGCGGTGCCGATCGGCATACCTCGATAGATTTGACGGGAGTCGGCGCCGACGATCTCTGCGTCAAACTCGCGCGCCAGCGCGACTGCCAGTTCGGTTTTCCCACCGGCCGTCGGTCCGGCAATGATCAGGACGCTCGGCTCCTCAGACACGCTTGAACATGCGCGCGATGTCGTCCTGGCCGAGGCGTATCATAGTGGGTCGCCCGTGGGGACAATGCATCGGGTTTTCGCACGCTCGCAGCCGCTCGACCAGGGTCTGCATCTCGCCGGCTTCGAGCCGTTCGCCCGCAACGGTTACCGAATGGCAGGCGAGTGACGCCCAGACGCGCTCGCGTACGTCGCGCTGCTTAGGCTCATCGCTCAAGTCATCGATGAATCCGGCAAGATCGAACGCATGCGCACCATACCCCGAGGGCGCGGCGACGATTCGATACGTTCGCTCACCGAAGGGTTCGATCTCAAGTCCACCTTCGCGTAAGAACTCGATCGCTCGATCGAGCACCGCGCTGCGTTCGGGATCGAGCTCGACGGTCCGTGGTACGAGCAGCGGTTGGCTCGAGACGCGGCCGCGGGCCGAGGCGACGATCGCTTCGTACGCGATGCGCTCGTGCGCCGCATGCTGGTCGACCAAAAGCAGCGCCTCGGCGTCGGCGGCAAGAATGAAGGTGCGGTTAAGTTGCATGATGATGCGCAGGCCGCCGCCCGCACCGGCTTTTGCGTCCTCGGCCGAATCGTCGAAGAGCGCGAGCGCGCCCGGACCATTGGCGGAAGGCGCGAACGAGAGGCCTTCGTGCGCGCCCCCAATCTGCTGCGCAAACCGCATCTTTGCGTGATCGCTCAGCGTCGCGGCGATCGCTCGGCGCACGACACTGAAGACTTGATTGCCGTAGCGCAGCCGAACGTCGCTCTTGGTCGGATGGACGTTTGGGTCGACATGGTCGGGCGGAAGGTCGAGATAGATGACGCCATACGGATGGCGCCCCGCCATCGCAAAGGTCGAATAGCCGCTCGTCCACGCGCCCGCTAAAATGGTGCTACGCAGTAACCGGCCATTGACGAAGAGGACCTGCATCCTTCTGTCGGGCCGATCGTTCCCCGGAGAGCTCACGTAACCGCGCAATCGTCCCGCGAGCATGCGCGCTGCGTCGCCGTCGAGCGGGAGGAGGCTCTTCGCCGCCTCACGTCCGAAGACCATCGCGAGCCGTTCGCGCTCGTCGCCGCTGGCCGGCATCACCCAAACCTCTCTCCCGTTGTGGCGCAACACGAAGGTGCGCTCGGGATAGGCAAGCGCAAACGTAGAGAGCCAAGCCGAAATACGATTGAACTCGGCGCTCGGT
Organism: Candidatus Cybelea sp.; assembly: GCA_049578945.1. Lineage (GTDB taxonomy): Bacteria > Vulcanimicrobiota > Vulcanimicrobiia > Vulcanimicrobiales > Vulcanimicrobiaceae > Cybelea. The sequence continues at coordinate 9,436 of JBAUMX010000087.1, forward strand.
GAACGCAGGTACTCTCGGCGCACGGGTACGTTCTCGAAGAGTCCCCGGACGCGCACGCCGGTGCCGACCGGCGCCGCGGCGGGTTCGATGGTGCCGACGTCCTCGCCGTGCCCATCGATCCGCGCCCCAACTGGGCGATCCGCTTCGCGCGAAACGATTTGCGTCCGCGCGACCGCAGCGACGGAGGCCAACCCTTCGCCGCGAAAGCCCAGCGAAGCAATCGATTCGAGCTCCTGCGCCGTTCGCAGCTTGCTGGTCGTATGTCGCCGCAGCGCGAGCGGCAATTCGCCGGCCGCAATTCCGGCTCCGTCATCGATGACTTCGATGAGATCGAGCCCACCGCGTTCGACGTGAACGGTGATGCGAATGGCACCCGCGTCGATGGCATTCTCAACGAGCTCTTTTACCACCGACGCCGGACGATCGATAATCTCGCCGGCGGCGATCTGACCGATCGTCACCGCATCGAGTTCGCGAATGCTTGCCACGACGAGCAGTTCGCGGCTTGGGGTTGACAAAGCCTCGGTCGGGAGTATCCTGGTTAAGGATTCCTCGTTAGGTGAGGCGTCTGCACGAAGAGATGCCGCTGCCCGGAAAGGTCGAGAGACCCCAACGGGTGACCAGACTCCGCCGAATCAAGGCGAAATCTAATGCGGCTGGCCCTTCGCCCTTCGACTCCGCTCAGGGCGACACGTAAGGGAACGGGCCTAAGTTGTGCAGTGCTAAAGCTCGACACTGAGGGAGTTGGCGCGGCCCGCCGCGCGGAGTTTCTCAAACTGTCGGCCTGCGAGGAGCGCGACAGTTTTTTTATTTTACGGAAAGGGGGTGAGGCAACGCGGTGGATGACGGGCCAAGTAATACTTCGTACGGGCGGCTCGCGATAGGCGAGTTCGCTTGCTGCTGCGCTCGTTGGCTGCGCGCGGCAGATTTATAAAAACGGGAGACATGTGTCATGAAGAAGGTACTGGCATCTTTGCTCGGCTTCGTTCTCGGCCGAGGCTGGGTCGCGAAGCAAGCGTTTCACGACGATTCACTTCGCGCAAATCAAGGTCAGGATTCGGGCCAAACGTTTAGCT
>JBAUMX010000088.1:0-29392 GCA_049578945.1 Candidatus Cybelea sp.
CGCGACGGCCGGCGAGTGCCGGGTGCCGGCACGCGAATCGAAGACCCGTCGATCGAAGCGCTGCCGAGCGCGTCGGCGCGGCACTTGGCGAAGCGCTATCAGAAACCGGAGCGACCTCTTCGGACGGGTCGTCGCTAGCGTCGTCTTGCGGCGACTCCCGTGTCGCCGGCGCTTGCGAAGTACCCCCAGACTGATCGACCGGCAAAGGAGTCTGCTCCAGCGAGGTTCCCATGCAGCCCGCTAGGGTGACGACGGCGGTCAGCGCGAGGAGCCTTAGAATGCGCCGATGCCTTTGGGGCTACCCCACCCGGTCGGACCGTCGAAGCCGAGGCGGGCGGTGCAGATGTACGTGATCGACGAGGCACAGGTGATCCCGCGGCCCGGGTCGGTATTGTTTCCGTGTACAACGTCGTAAACGTTGTCCTTGTGATGCTTCCAGAAATACGAAGCGCCCATCTGGTTGGCGGCGTTTTCAGCGAGCGCGTAAACGGCCGCGATGATTTGCGCGGACTCGCTCGTGCCGCCGAAGGCCCAGAAGCATGCCGGCGGATTGCAGGAGCCGCCTTCGATTTCGGAGTTGTAGACGATCACCGGCGAGCGCAGCGACGCGCTGGCGGACGTATCGGCGGCCGAACGCCGCTTGCAGCCGGTATCGGTCTGCCACGACGGTTTCGCGATCGACGCGCTGCACGCGCTGCCGGTCGCACCGCACGGACCGCCGCAAGCGTCGAACGTGAAATCGTTCCAGACGCTCTCGCTCCAGCCTCGCGGGTTCTGCGCGCGCACCAGGCGCGTTCCGCCGACGCAAACGACGTACGTGAAGGTGCACGGCTGGATCGGTCCGCCGCCATCCTGAATGCCGCCGCCGTTGTCGCCGGCGGACGCGACGATTACCACGCCCGGCTGGTGGAAGATCTTGTTGTCCGGTAGCTCCGGACGACCACCCCACGATACGCCGATGTATTTGACACCGAGCCGGCCGGCGGTTGCGACGCCGGCATAGAGATTCCTCGTGTCATTGTTGTCGCTCTGGACGAGGATGATCTTGCAGTTTGGGCAGATGCCCGAAACCATGTCGAGATCCAGCGACGTTTCGCCACGCCAGTCGTCGCTCGCCGGCGGCTCGTGCGGCAGCGGCGACGAGTGACCTTGCTGGTTGACGATGCGCAAACATTTGTCTGCCGTTCCGCAGGCCTTTAGCCCCATCGTCTTACGGAAGACGGCGAGATCTGACGCGGCGCGCTTATACCCGAACGCATCGACGATCGCCACCGTCTTTTCTTTACCGCGCGTCAAGGAGGGAAGCTTGTAGGCTTGCTGCAGATCGATTGGACAGTATCCCTCGCCTGCAGAGAACGGGCAAGCTTCGCCCGCGCTTTGTACGTCGGATGCGATCTGGTTTGACGCGATCAAGGTCGGCTTGATGTCGGTTCGCACCGAAGCCAAGCACTGCATTCGATCTGCGGTGCCGGGCGTCGTGCAGAGCCGCCGAACGGGATCCGCCGTCAGGAACGGGACGTCGCCACTGGCGGGTCCCGCGAGCGCGTCGGGGGGCAAGTCCGCGTCCTGCGTAATCGCCGCATTCGATGGGAGCAGCGATCGGTTCATCGCACCGCCCGAGCATGCGGCCAGCGCCACGACGGTTAATATGGGTAAAGCTTCAAGTATTCTGCGGTTCACAATGACCTCCCAACCGTTAACGAGGCGCCGGACCCCGCCGTTCCCAAGTAACGGGGTAGACTTCTCAGTGGATGCCTCCATAGCCCCCATCCGTCTGCGGATTCCGACGCCCCTGCGTCGCGATTTGATGATCGTAGGCAACGGCGAGGCGATCTTGGCGAGCGATTTTGTCCCACCAAAGCGAGCGAGTGAAGGCAAACCGAGCGACGCGTTGCTCGCCGAGGCGCGAATGCAGGTGCGGGCCTATTTCAGTCGACGATTACGCCGCTTCGATCTGCCGCTTGCGCTGGAGGGAACGCCTTTACAAATCGCCGCATGGCGCGCGGTTGCGTCGCTCGCATTCGGCGAGTTTGTTTCGTACGCCGACGTCGCGCGCGCGATCGGACGGCCGCTGGCGCATCGCGGCGTTGCTGCTGCGATGGCCACGGCACCCTTCGACCTCTTCATTCCTGCGCATCGAGTAATCGGAGCCGACGGCCGAATCAAAGGCGCCGGGCCGGCGTCGGTGCGATTTCGACTTGCTGCATTCGAACGAGGTTCGGAATACACAGCGATTCGTCAAGCGTAAAGGCACCGGCGCGATCGCACAGCCACGCTCCGAGAGACTGAATCGTCGTGACCGGGCGAATCGCTGCGAGCTACTGTTTGACGGCGTCGATCAGCACGATCCCACGGCCGCCGAAGTCACGCAACTGGTCGAGCGCCGCCACAGCCGCTCCGATCGGCGTATCCGGATTCGTCGCCTCGGTGATGGAAAAGCCGGTCTGCTTCTTCGCTTGCGCGTCGATTGGATCGCGCAGCATGCTCGGTACGTGTTTGAATCGTCCGATCAGGCCGAGCATCGGGCCGGCTTTTTCGTCGAGCGTCTGTGGATCGACGACCATCACGACTACGCCCTGACGTTTGCCCGGATCGGTGCCTTCAAACGCGACAAAATCCACGCCGAGTACGCGCGTGTGGGTGCGCACCGCATCGACGCCGTTTCCGGTGACCGCGAGCCGATAGCCGGCCGGCGGATTCGCGCTCAGGTTTCCGAGCCACGATTCCAGCGCGGGCATCATCGCCTGGGTCCCGGCGACAACGTCGTGACCGTCGTAGGTTCCCGCCCCCTGCGAAAGGACCGCGCTGTCGGCTAGACCGGGCTTTTTTGAGATCGTCGTGCGCCAGCCATGCGTCGACAGCACCTCGGCACCGCCGAAGAGCGGAAAAGCAATCGGATTGGTTGTAGCCGTCGACGAGCTGCCGCCCGCCGAGCCGTGGTTCGCGCTCGAGCAAGCCGCCAGCAGGACGGCTGCGAGCGCCGCTAGGTATGAACGCGTCACCGCCTGCGCATTCGAGGAGAACCCCGCGACCCCCCGTAAGCCTTAGCGGTCTGTAGCCCCCGGATGTGCAGCGACGCTGCCCGTTTTCGGGATGAAATGCAAGGAGCGATGAGCGACAAAAGGTTGGCTTTGCGAGCGAAGAGCGACGATGCAGCTCGCCCGAAAACGGGCAGCCCTTCGGGTCATGGGCAGCACGGGCGCGCTGGCTGCGTTGCTCGTCGGTCACAAAGCGGCAGCTGTGCTCCCTCCTCGGGCCTTGCCACTCGCACCCGTGGCGCCCATCACGACACTGCACATCCGGGGGCTACAGACCGCTAGTGCCCCTATCTTACGGCTCCTACCTGAAAATCGACGAGCTTCTTGACTTACAGCAGCCGCTCTCTCGCCCTCCCCACCACGACGAGATGCTCTTCATCGTCATCCACCAGGTCTACGAGCTCTGGTTCAAGCAGCTTTTGCACGAGGTCGACGGGACGATGCGCGCCCTCGACCGCGACGATCTGCTGCGCGCGGCGAAACATTTTCGGCGTATCCATGCGATTCAGCGACTGATCGAGCAGCAGGTTGACATCCTCGAAACGATGACGCCCCAAGAGTTCAACCAGTTCCGCGACAACCTCAACCCGGCCAGCGGCTTTCAATCGATACAGTTTCGCGAGCTGGAGTTCGCCTGCGGCGTGCGGCGAACCGAGCTCTTAACGTTGATCCAGACCGACGATGCCGCGCGCACCCGTCTCGAGACGCGCTTGAACGAACCGTCGCTCTACGATCGCGCCAAAGGCTTGCTCCGCCGCCGAGGGTTCGAAGTCGATTCGAGCGCCGATCTGATCGAGAGTTACCGCCGGATCTACTCGAACGAAGCGCAATACTACGACCTGTACCTCTTGCTCGAGGACCTTATCGAGTTCGACGAACGCTTTCTTCTGTGGCGCGGCCGTCACGTGCGCATGGTCGAGCGAATGATCGGCCAAAAGCAAGGCACCGGCGGTTCATCCGGCGCGCGCTATCTCGAGGGCACGCTCGGTTATCGCTTTTTTCCGGAGCTCTGGGAAGTCCGTACCTACCTGGGCGAAGGGACCTACGCATGAGCGAAACGCTTGCACTCGCCTCGCGAGAGTTCTCACAGTGGCGCCAACAGTTCCCGATCCTTGCGAGCTCGACGTATCTCGTCAGCCATTCGATGGGGGCCGCACCGCTGCGCGCGCGGCGCGCGCTCGAAAGCTACTGGGAAGAGTGGAGTGCCGAGGGTCCCGAGGCGTGGGAGCGTTGGCTGCCGCGCATCGCTGAGATCGCCGACGGCATCGGCGCGATCATCGGCGCGCCTGCCGGGAGCTGCTTCTTAGGCCCGAACGTTTCGGTGCTTCAGGCGGGAATCGCAACCTGCATCGACTTTCGCGGCGAGCGTAACGAAATCGTTCACGAGGCGCTGCAGTTTCCGTCGCTCACTTACGTTTGGCGCGAGTGGGAGCGTTACGGAGCTGCCGTGCGGGTCGTCGCTTCAGACGATGGGCGCACGATTCCGACCGAGCGCATCATCGAAGCGATCACCGAGAGAACGGCGCTCGCCGTGCTCTCCCACGCGTACTACGTCTCCGGCGCACTCGCCGACGTGCGAACCATTCAGGAGCACTGCCGCCGCGTCGGCGCGCTCCTCTGCGTGGACGCCTATCAAACCACGGGTGTCTACCCATACGACGTCACCTCCTGGGACCTCGATCTGGTGACCGGCGGATCGCACAAATGGCTCTGCGGCGCGGCCGGGTGCGGTTGGATCTACCTCAAGCCCTCGCTGCTCGAACGGTTTCGCCCGGCGGTCACAGGCTGGATGGCGCACGCGCGCCCGTTCGCCTTCGAGCCGGCACCAATCGTGCACGCGTCTTCGATGTACCGGTTCGGCCACGGCACGCCGGTGATTCCGGGTTACGTGGTCGCGCAGCCGGGGCACCAGATCGTTGCGTCGGTCGGCGTGGCGCGCATTCGGCAACGCAACGTGCAGCTCACCGAAAGGATCGCCGCTCTAGCACTCGAGCGAGGGCTGCGCGTCAACTCGCCACTCGATCCCCAACGCAGAACCGGCTGGATTGGTATCGACTTCGACGGCTCGGAGAACGCCTGTCGCCGTTTAATCGAGCAGCGAGTCTTCGTCGATTATCGTCCCGGCTGCGGCATTCGCGTCGGACCGCACTTTTACACGGCCGACGCAGAGATCGACGAGTTCTTTCGGGTGCTAGATAGGGTGCGGTAAGGTGGGGGCGGCTTCGATGATCGTCGACCACACGAGAATAGGCGCCGCATTCCGGCGCCTTTCGATTCCGGTCGCCTTTCAGATTCTTGGAGACCAGCTTCTCGGAACCGCCGACACGATCGCGATCGGCAGCTTGGGTGCGGTCGCTCTGGCGGGCGCGACCGCCGCGAACACGATCTTCATCGCGATCGTCTTCTCGGCGTCCGGTTTCATGAGCGGCACTTCGATCGTTGCCGCACAGAGCATCGGCACCGGCGACGTTAACGGCTTCGCGCGCACCGTTCGCGCGGGCGTGATCGTGCCGCTGCTGATCGGAGCCGGTGCCTTTGGAACGAGCCTATTCGCTTCGGCGCCGGCGATCCACGCGCTCGTCGGCGCATTGCCTAGCGCGCACGCAAGCGCGATCTATCTCGTGCTGCGCTGCGCCTCGATTCTTCCGATCGTCGTCTCGGGAACGTTGATCGTGGGATTAGGCGCCGCAGGAAACCAGCGGCTCGGAATTCTCGTCCTCGTGGTCGTCAACCTCATTCATATCCCGCTACTGCTGATGCTCGGTCTGGGCTGGTGGACGCACCATCCGTTTGGGATCGTCGGCGCCGGTGTCTCCTCGTTGCTCTCCGAAACGATCGCCGCGTGCTACGCGATTTATTACGTAACGCGTCGCCCGGAATATCGGGTCTTTGCCGAAAGGGATCTCTCCTGGCCGCTCGCGCAACGCTGCGCGCGGATCGGTTTCCCCGAAGCAATATTCCTGCTCGGCGTTACCGTCCCCGATATCCTGATCGTCGCAATGCTCGCTCCCCTGGGAGCGATCGCGGTTGCGGCGTTTCGCGCGCTTAACGTCGTTTCGGATCTGACCTTCGTCGTGCCGAGCCCCTTACAGAGCGCGGCACAGGTCGTCATCGGTCAGCGGCTCGGGGCGCGCGATCCGGCCGGCGCGCGCTGGTTTTTCGAACGCGCGCTGCGCGTCTCGCTCGTCGTTACGACGATCACCGGAGCAGTCGTCGCACTCTTTGCATGGCCGCTGGCCTACGTCTTCACGCTCGACGCGGCGATCGCGACGATTGCGGCCTGGCCGCTCGCATTGCACATGCTGACGCTGCCCCTCAAGGGCTGGGCAATGATATCCATCGCTCCGATCCGCGCGTCGGGTGACACTCGGTTTTCGATGACCGTGGGTCTGCTCTGCAGCGCGCTGGTCATTCCGCTCGCGTGGATCGGCATCGAGCGCCTCCATCTCGGCCTCTATAGCGTTGCACTCGGCTGGATCGTCGCCTGGACGGTGCGCGCGCTGGTCACGCAATGGAAGCTTCGCGACGGCGCGTGGATGCGGCGGGCTCCCCTCGCGGCGTAACGAAGAGTACCGGCTGTGGCATTCACCGAGGGATTCATCTCGGAGCTGGTCGGGCGTCAAGCGACGATCGACGATCGGCCGATCGGAAAGGTTACCGACTTCGTCGTCGGCAAGCCCGATGCGGTCTTTCCGCAGATCGACGGGTTCGTCATCAAGACCGCGCAGGGGCTTCGATTCGCGCCGATTGAGAGCGTCGCCGATGTGGATCGCAACGGCAACGTCGCGCTGACCGTCACGCCGACCCAAGAGGCACCGCCGGAGCAACAGAAACTTTTTTTGGTCGCCGATCTGCTCGATAAACAGATCGTCGACGTCGACGGCCGTAAGGTCGTCCGAATCAACGACATCGAGGTTGCCAACACCGGCGGACGCTTGCGCGTCGTCGCGGCGGACGTGGGATTCGCCGGTCTTCTTCGGCGACTCGGTCTGCGCTCGTTCGGCAAACGCTGGTTAACGCGAATCGGCAACGTACCGCGCTCGATGATCGCGTGGGATTCGGTCGCGCCGATTCGCGAGGTCAACCCGTCGCAAGTGCGCCTCTCGGTAAAAGAGAAGCGGCTCGCGCGCCTGCATCCCTCCGAGCTTGCAGAGATCATCGGCGATCTTTCGTCGCGCGAAGCACTCGCCGTCGTCGGGCAGCTCGACGACGAAACGGCCGCCGACGCATTCGAACATCTCGACGCCGAAACGCGCAAGAGCCTTATCGATGATATCGGCACCGAGCGCGCCGCCGACATCATCGAAGAGATGGATGCCGACGACGCGGCCGATCTTCTCGCCGAGCTTCCGGAGGAGCAGCAATCGGAGCTCCTCGCCGAGATGAACGCGTATACCGCCGGCGAGCTTCGAGAGCTCGTCAAGTACCCGGAGGATACGGCCGGCGGCATGATGACGACCGATTACGTCTGGATCTATCCGCACCGGACCACCGAAGCCACGATTCGCAAGATTCGCGAGATCGCACCGGCATCGGAGTTCATTTACTACCTCTACGTCCTCGACAAAGAGGATCGTTTGCTCGGCGCGCTCTCGTTGCGAGCGCTGCTGCTCGCGCTCCCAACCGCGTTTATCGACCGCATCATGGAGACCGATTTGGTGACGGTTGCGCCGAACGAACCGGGGGTTGACGTCGCGTCCACGATTGCAAGGTACGACCTGCTCGCGGTGCCGGTCGTCGACGACGCCGGAAAGATGTTGGGGATCGTCACCGTCGACGACGCGATCGATATGATTATGCCTGACGACGTTGCGAAGAAGCTGCCGCGAGTGCGCCGGCGCCATCGAGCCCACGCGGTGACGTGACGCCGGAGGAGATCGTCGCTTTTACCGAATCGCTCGCGCGCATCGCCGCATCGGGCGGCGGTCCCAAAGCGCTCGCCGTGCATTTAGCTCGGACCGCCGGTGGCTGCGTCTTACTCGAAGACGCGCAATGGCGCCATCTCGCGTCGGCAGGATCGGGCAGTATTCCGGCTAGCGCGCGCGGGGTTGTCGAGTCGGGCGCACCCGGGCGCGCGCAGCGCGTTGCCGCCGGTAATCGCAGCGCCGGCTGGCTCTCGCTCTTCGGCGACGATGGCGCAGCGGACGCGGACTTGCTCTTACGGCTGACCGCTGCGGCGATCGGCATCGAGTTGGCGCGCAACGGCTTGGTATCGCGCGAGAAAGAGGCGGACATCTGGGAAGCCCTGCTCGCGCGTACCTTTCACGACGCCACGCAGGCCCGCGAAGAGGCTGCCGCGCGCGGCATCGCGCTCGCGCCGCATTACCTTGCGGTCGTTCTCGAAACCGAGACCGGCGACGCGGAGCGCAGCGCAGGCGATCTTACGGACGTGCGCGAGCTCGCAACCGCCGCCTTTCGATCGGCCGATGGCGACCTGGGGCTGCTCCAGCACGGCGCCGCGCTGGCGATCTTCGTGCCGACGCCTCGTGCGGTCGACGCGAGCAATGCAAAGACCGCCGCCAGTTTGCTTCCAAAGAGCGCCGCGCGACGCAAACCGCAGCTTCGGATCTCCGGCGGCGTCGGGACCCTCGAAACACCGTTTTGCATCGACGTAAGCGTGCACGCGGCCCAGGCTGCGCTCGCGATCGGACGGCGAATCTACGGAAGCGGCCGCGTTACCGTTTACGACGATTTGGGCGCCTATCGCGTGCTCTACGAAGGAGCGGACGTCGAGCGGCTGCGTGCCTTCGCAGCCGAAGCGCTCGCGCCGCTTCGCAGGTACGACGAACAACATCAAACCGAGCTCGAGCGAACGCTCAAGCTCTACTTCAAGACCGGTCAGAACGTCAAAACGGCGGCGGCCGAGCTGAACGTTCACCGCCACACCGTCTTCTATCGCCTTCGCCAGATCGGCGAAATCTCGGGACGTGCGCTCGACTCCCCGCACGATCAGCTCACCCTACGCCTGGCGGTTGCAATCGATGAACTCCACGACTCGATCTGAGTGGCGCCGGCCCTCCGCAAAGCGGGAGGTCGTGCGCCTCGCGCGAGAGCAGAACGTACGCTTCGTGCGTTTGGTCTTTGCCGACATCTTTGGCGTCAGCAAGAATGTCTCGATTCCCGTCGACGAGCTCGAGACTGCCCTCGAGGGACGCGTCACCTTCGACGGTGGCTCGATCGACGGCTTCGTCCGCGGCGAAGAGCTCGACATGCTGCTCAAACCTGACCCGTCGACCTTCGCCGTCTATCCGTGGCGGGCAGCGGGGGAGGCATGTGAGGCGCGTCTGATTTGCGATATCGCGATGCCCGATGGGTCGCCGTTCGAGGGCTGCCCGCGGACCACGCTACGGCGCGCGATCGAAAGCGCATCCACGCTAAACGGCCAACGCGTCGCTTTCGAAGTCGAGTTCTATCTATTCGAGCGAGGGGGCGCCGGCGCCTCGACCGTTACGTCGGACGTCGGCTCGTATTTCGATTTCTCGGCCAACGACCGCGGAGAGGAGGCGCGCAACGCAATGGTCGCGGCGCTACGTGCGATGGGCGTTCCGATCTCTTCAGCGCACCACGAGCACGGCGCGGGACAGCACGAGATCGACGTTGCGCACGACGATCCGCTTGCGGCCGCCGATCACGTCTTGACGCTGCGCACGATCGCCAAGCACGTCGCCGCAGATTTCGAGCTGGAAGCGACCTTCATGCCCAAGCCGCTCGCCGATTTCGCCGGAAGCGGTCTTCATGCCGACTTCCGTTTGGCCGAATCGAGTGACGAAGAGACCCGGCTCTACGTCGTCGGCGGCCTGCTGGCGCACGCGCCCGCAACGACCGCGATCTGCAATCCGACGGTCAACTCGTACAAGCGTTTGGTCGCCGCTTGGGACGCGCCGATCTACGCGGTCTGGTCGGAGCGCAGCGCTAACGCGCTCGTTCGCGTCCCGCCCGGCCATACGCCGGCCCGGATCGAAATGCGCAGCCCCGACCCGGCCTGCAATCCGTACCTGGCACTCGCGGTGCTGATCGGCGCTGCAGCCGACGGCGTCAGACGGGCTACGTTGCCCGGACCGGCGCTCGTCGGATCGACCTACGAGTTAACCGAGAGGGAACTCCACGAACGCGGTATCCGCACGCTGCCGAAATCGCTGCGCCAAGCGATCGCGGAGCTGGATGAGGACGCGGTGGTCCGCGTCGCCCTCGGCGATCACCTCTACCACGCGTTTCGCGACGCCAAACTCGAAGAGTACGAGCGTTACCGCCGCGCCGTACATCCGTGGGAACGCGATCAGTATCTGCGGCTCTACTAGGGAATTGAGTTGCGCGCTTCTCGCTTGAGAATTTCCCAGGCGAGTTGGACGTCGCTGCGTTGCGTGCGCAGGTTGCCGATTGCGAGCCGAATGGCGTAGCGGCCGTCGATTTTGGTGTGCGAGATGAAGACTTCTCCGGTCGCGTTGACGGCGTGCATGATGGACGCGTTGAGCGATTCCAGCGCCTTTTCGTCGAAGCCGGGCGGAGCGTAGCGGAAACAAACCACCGAGAGTGGATGGGGCGCGAGCACTTCCCAGTTCGGCTCGCTGCGGACCCAAGCTGCAAACTCTTGCGCCAGCGCGATATGCGCGCGCAGCTTCGCGCGGATCCCTTCGGCGCCGAGATGCCGCAACACGAACCAAAGCTTGAGCGCGCGAAAGCGACGGCCCAGCTGCAGCCCATAATCCATATAGTTTACCGCGTCGGCTTCGGGAGTCGAGAGATACTCAGGCACTAAGCTGAACGCGCGGCGAACGGTCGATTCGTCCTTCAGAAAGAGCACCGAAAGATCCATCGGAACGAACATCCACTTGTGCGGATTGACGACGAGCGAAGCGGCCAGCTCGACGCCATCGAGCAAGCCGCGAAACTCCGGTACGATCGCGGCGACTCCCGCGTAGGCTGCATCGACGTGCAGCCAGATTCCGTGCTCTCGCGCAATCGCGGCAATCTCGCGGACCGGATCCACCGAGGTGGTCGAGGTGGTGCCGACCGTGGCGACGATCGCGAGCGGTCGCATTCCGGCGTCGCGATCGGCTTCGATGCACGCGCGCAGCGCGCCGGCGCGCATCGCAAAGGCGTCGTCGCGAGGAACCCGCACGACGTTGCGCTGTCCGACCCCTAGCGCAATCGCCGCCTTCTCGACGTGCGAGTGCGTCTCGTCCGTAACGTAGATGCGAAGCGCCGGCAGCGAACGGCCGCTCATGCCTTCCTCGCGGACGTGCAGCCCGAGCGACTCGCGGGCCGCGGCAAGAGCGGTGAATCCGGCAATCGAGGCCGTGTCGTAGATAATGCCGGTCCAATCGCGCGGCAGGCCGAGCAACTCTCGCAGCCAGCGCATTGTCACTTCTTCGAGCTCGGTAGCGGCCGGCGAGGTGCGCCAAAGCATTGCCTTGACGTCGAGAGTTGCGGCCAGAGCCTCCGCAGCGATCGCCGCCGGCGCCGAACTCGTCGCAAAATACGCGAAGAAGCGCGGATGGTTCCAATGCGTCGTTGCGGGCACGATGATCCGCTCGAAGTCGGCGAGAATTTCTTCGAATGGCTCGCCGGTTTCCGGTGCGTGCTCCGGCAGGGCGGCCACGACGTCGCCGGGCCGAACTTGGGGCATGACGCGATAGGCTTGCGGTTGCTCGAAATACCGTGCGATCCACGCGCCGACCCGTTCCAGGTCGTCGCGCAGCGTGCTCGACCGTTCCGCTGTCATGCTAGCAGTCTTAGCCCACTCGATGGAGAAGGCCCGTTTATGAAGTTCCGCACCTACCCCGGCAGCAACGTGACGGTAAGCGAGGTCGGCTTTGGCTTATGGACGACCTCGACCGGTTGGTGGGGTGATAAGAGCGACGCCGAGGCGGTCGAAATGCTGCACGCGGCCCACGATCTGGGGATCACGCTGTACGACGCCGCCGACACGTACGGCAACGGACGCAGTGAGGAACAGCTCGCCAAGGCCTTCGCCGGTCGCCGCGAACGGGTGGTGTACGCGACCAAGTTCGGCTACGACTTCTCGAACGACGCGCAACAGCGCAGAGGCCAATCCGAGCTGCCCCAGGACTTTTCGCCGGCTTTCGTGCGCGCGGCGCTGGAGTCGTCGCTGCGGCGGCTGGAAACCGATTACGTCGACATCTATCAGATGCACAACGCGCGTATGGCGCAAATCGAGGACGACGCGCTCTGGGAACTGCTCGAAGCCTTCAAACGTGAAGGCAAGATTCGCACGTACGGCGTGGCGCTCGGTCCTGCCATCGGATGGCTCTATGAGGCTCTCGACGCGGTGCGCAAGCGGAACGTCCCGAGCCTGCAGATCATTTGGAACATGCTCGAGCAGTATCCAGGGAACGAGCAGATACGGGCGGCGTACGATAGCGCAGCGATTACCGGCTACATGATTCGCGTCCCGCACTCGAGCGGGCTGCTGGAGGGGCACTACACCGTGCAGACGACCTTTGCCCCGAACGATCACCGCCGCCATCGCTCGCGCGAATGGCTCGTTAACGGGGTCGAAAAGGTGGCGCAGCTTCGTTTTCTCGAGCGCCCGGATCGCACGCTCGGTCAAGCCGCGATCGCGTGGCTGCTCGCCGAGCCGCGCGTGACGTCCGTCCTTCCCAACATTTACGACGCCGCCCAGCTCGCGGAGTTCGCGGCCGCACCGGACGCGCCGCCGCTCACCGCCGGCGAGCTTGCCCGCGTCGACGCGCTCTATAAAGACAACTTCGGGATCGTCGAACCGGCGCCGGCTTTCAAAGGCACGATGTCACCCTCGAAGGAGCCTGTGGGAAGATGAAACGCGAGCACGTCGCGACGCGCCATGCGCCGCAACCAATCGGCCCATACAGCCAAGCGATTCAATCGGGAGGAGAGCTGTATTGCAGCGGGCAGATCCCGCTCGATCCCGAGACCGGCGAGATCGTCGCCGGTGATGCGGCCGTGCAGGCCGAGCGGGTCATCGAGAACCTCGGTGCCATTCTCTGCGCGGCCGGGTTTCATTTCGAGGACGTCGTAAAGACGACGGTCTTCCTGGTCGACATGAACGATTTTCCGGCCGTCAACGCCGTCTACGAAAAGTACTTCGGCGCGAGCAAACCGGCTCGCTCGACCGTCGCGGTTGCCGCTTTGCCGCGCGGCGCGCGGGTCGAAATCGAATGTCTCGCTAGAGAGTAAAAGGTACTTTTACTGTGGAGCGGAGACCGGCATCTGCATCAGCCGCGCCGTCTCTTCCTTCGCAATCTGCGCCACATCGGGATCGAGCGAAGCTTGCGCGGCCTTGAGCTCGGCTAGCGCGAGCGCCTTCTTTCCTTGCGCGGCGTAGGCCCGCGCGAGGAGATACCTTACGCGACCATCGTAGGGAACGGCCGCGACGCCCTTGAGCAGCGCGGACTGCGCGAGAGAATAGAGACCGTTATGTTCGTAATCGATCCCTAAGTTGACGTAGGACTCGGGTACGTATGGATTGACCGCGATCGCCTGCACGTAATAGGCGACGGCGCGCTTCCAATCGCCGTCGAGATCAGCCAGGTAACCGAAGTTCACGAGCGCCTCGGGCCGCTCGGGTTCGAGGCGGTGCGCTTTCCTGAACGTCGCCATTGCCTGCTCGTCCAGTCCGCCCTGAATCTTCGCGACGCCGAGATTGTCGAGGCATGCATAGTTCACCGGGTCGACGTTGAGACAATCGTTGAGATACTGCGAAGCCGCGGCCGCTTGGTGAAGATCCAAGTACGACATGCCCAGACCGTTAAGCGCCGGGATGGAGCGCGCGTCGCTATCCAGAGCGCGCCGAAAATAGATTATTGCATCGTTGGGGCGGTGGATCGTTTCGAGAATCTCGCCGAGCTCTTCTTGATCGTCGGAGTCGTTCGGGTTATCGTTTGCAACCCGTACCATCTCGGCTTGATACTGCGAGAGATCTCCCTTGCGCAAATGCAGCAAAACGAGGTCGCGGATCGAATCGGTTCCGGGCAACGCGCTTTGGAACTCGCCGATCGCTTGGTCTACCTGATTCTCGGTTGCGTAGACGACTCCAAGCCGGTTGTGCGTCTGTTTATCGTGCGGATCGCGGGCGAGCAACTGCTTATAGACGGCCTCCGCGCGGTCGAAGCGCCCCTGACGGTAGTAGAGATCCCCCAGAAACCGAGCGGCCTCGGTGCCGTCGGGATGCGTTGCGACGAAGGCTGCGAGCTGCTTGACCGCCGCGTCCATCTGGCCGGCAGCAATCAGCTCGCGCGCATAGTTAATCGCGACCTGTTGATCCGCCAGCTGGTGAGCCTCAGGCGTTAGGATGACGTTCGAGCCTTGGGCCATCGCCGGAACCGTAAGGGCTGCCGCCGCCGCGGCCGCTAGGACCGGCAAGGCGAGCGCGAAGAGGAGGCGTCGGGGCATGGTCAGGTACCTCACGACCACTATAGCGCATTTTCCAAGGGTGCCGTGACGACCCCCAGCCGAAGAGGCGCTAGGCGAGCCCTCACGGGATACGCGACAGGCGAGCCCGGCGGCCGGTTAACGCACCAGCGGTAGAACGTTGCTCGGCGTCAGCGGATAGAACGCCATCGCAACCACCGCGACGGCACAGATTGCGGCGCTCGCCCATGCCAGCGGAACGAACGGTTTGAGGTCGTGATGTTCGCCTTCCTCGCGGGCGTACATTAGCCAAACCACCTTCGCGTAGGCGTAGAGCGAGATCGCGGTTCCGACGATCAAAAGGACCCCTAGCCAGAGGTAGCCGCTCGCAACGCTGCTCGAGAGAATAAGAACCTTACCGAGAAAACCGGCGGTCGGTGGCACGCCGGCCAAAGCCAGCAGAAAGACCGTCATAATAGCGGCCAGCCAAGGCCGGCGGCGGCCCAGGCCGCGATACGATGCGAGATTCGCTCCTTCATCGCCGTCGCCCGAGATCGCGGCGGCTACCGCGAAAGCGCCCAAGTTCATGAACGCGTACGCGGTAAGATAGTAGAGCGCGTACCGCAAGCCGATCGGCGTAAGACCAGCAAGCGCGACGAGAATATATCCCACCTGTGCGACGCCCGAATAGCCCAGCAATCGTTTGAGGTCTTGCTGCGCTAGCATCCCGGCGTTGCCGGCGATCATTGAAATCCCAGCTACGATCCAGACGGGAAGTAGGAGCCGCTCCGAAGTACCCGACGGAAGCGCCGCGTAGATGAAACGAGCGAAGACCGCAAGCGCACCGGCCTTGGTCGCAACGCTCATGAATGCGGTCACCGGCAGCGGAGCGCCCTGAAAGACGTCCGGTGTCCAGGTGTGAAACGGCACCAGACTGAGCTTAAAGACCAGACCGATGAGGAACATCCCGGCGCCGACCCAGAAGAGCGGGTTCGACGCCAACGCGGGGTTGACCAAATCGGCAAGTCTTACGCTGCCGGTTGCACCAAAGAGCAACGCGGATCCAAAGATCAAAAATCCGGCCGCGGTCGAGCTCAAAATGAGATACTTCAGGGCCGATTCGCGCGCCGTTTTGCGCTCGACCGCGCCGCAGAGCGCATAGAGCCCCAGCGAGAGCAGCTCGAGGCCGAGGAAGATCATCATGAGGTTCGCAGCCCCGGCCATCAACATCGCGCCGCACGCGCTCCACAACATAATCGCGGTCATCCCTGCAATGCGCCCAGCCGGCCCGATCGCGCCGTAGAGTACGATCGAGCCGGCCGCCGCGATCAAGATGATCTCTTGGAAAACCGTCGCGAAACCTCCGACGATGAAGCCGCCAAAGAAGGCATCGTGATGATGCCCGTACTGACGCGCGGCGAGCTCTCCAGCGATAATCGTCCCCAGCAACGCGATGCCGATCGACAGATAGCGCCGGTCGCGTCTGCCCGAGAACAAGTCCCCCAGCAGCACGACCAGTGCGGTTACCGCGACGACGCTGACGGGAACGACCGCCGACCAATCGGCGTGCGAGAACGGCAACTTCATAGGCGCAGCAATGGCCCCGGATAAACGCCGACGATGACGAGCGCGGCGAGCAGCGGCGCGACGGCAAGGCCCTCAACCCACGTGAGATCGGCTCGCACCGGCACGTCTGCCACCTCGGGTCCATTCATGGCGTCCTGATAGAGACGAATCATGTATGCCGCCGCGATCACGATCGCGACGAGCGCGACTATGACGGCCCACACGTATCCGGCCTGATAGACGCCGATCAAAATGATCAACTCGCCGACGAAGCCTGCCAGCCCCGGTAATCCCAGCGCGGCGAGCGCCGCGATGCAGAGCGCGCCGGCGAGCCGCGGATTATTCCACCCTAAACCGCCGAGGCGCAGCAGCGAACGCGTCTCCTCGCGCTCTTCGAGGTATCCAAGCAGCATGAACAGCGCTGCCGAGAAGAGCCCATGCCCCACGATATACACCAGCGCGCCCGCTAGAGCGATTCGGTTGCCCGAGGCGATCGCCACGATGATCAGACCCAAATGCGAGAGCGATGAATAGGCGACGAGACGTTTCGCGTCGTTCTGCACGAGCGCGACCACCGCACCGTAGATCAGCGAGATCGCGCCGAGCACCATCAACGGACCGGCGTACTCGCGCACGTAATCGGGTACGAGTGCGAGGGCGATTGCGAGAAATCCGTAGAGCCCGGCCTTGGATTGCACCGCCGACACGATCGCGACCATCGGCGGCGGCAGCCCGCTGTAGGTCGGCGGCATCCAGGTGTGGAGCGGCCAAACCGGTGTCTTCACCAAAAACGCAAAAGCAAATCCCGCATAAATCCAAGGTGCCCACGCGCCGACGAGGTGGGCTCCGCTTCGGCCGATGACGTCGGTCGAACCGTAGATAACGCCGAACGCGGCGGTCGCCAGCAGGAGCGTCAGACCGCCCGCAAAGTTATAGATGAAGTAGCGCCACGCGGTGGCCGGGTGTTCGCCCCAGCCGATCAATCCGAAGAAGACCGGCACCAGCATTAGATCCCAGAAGAGCGCAAAGACGAGCAGGTCGCGCGCCAGGAAGAGGCCGAGCATGGTCCCTTCGAGCATCAACATCAGCGCCACGAAATCGCGGGCGCGGTGGACTCGGGTCGTCGCAATCGCGCAGGCGGTACAGATCGTCAGCAGCAGCGCAATCCAGAACGAGACGGGCGTAGCCCCAAAGTGAAAGGCTGCCGTAAACGGCCGCGAGAGCCAACGAACGCTCCACTGCGCCTCACGCATCTCCAGAAGCATCGCGAAGGTGGCGACCGCCACGAGCGTGCCGATCGTTCGCGCGAGCACGTCGGAACTTGTCCGCTCCGAAGCCGAAGGGCCGCGCGGAAGTGCGAAGAGCAGCGCGCCGGCAACGATCGGCAGGAGAAACGAGACCGGAACCAGCGTCATGGGTGCGCTACCCCTGCGACAGCGTAGTATGCGATGAAGCACGCGGCGCCGAAGACGAGAATCAACGCGTACGCGCGGACGAGACCGGTTTGGAACGACCGGACCAGCGTACCGAGCCAGCCCGCCCAGAAGGCAACGTCGCGAACCGCGCCGTCGATCACGTGTGGATCGACGACGCGTCCGAACAGCACGCCCAGCAGCTGCGCCGGCCGCACGAAGATCAGGTCGATCGCGGCATCGAAATAGAAGAGATTGGTCAGCACGGCCGGCATGCGCTCGCTCTCGACGCGCAGACGCTGTGTTGCGTCACGTTGCGCATTTGCCGTCGCGTACCGAATCCACGCAACCGCGAAGCCGAGCAGGACGAAAATGAAAACGATCGCCGACGTGATGCCTTCGGAGACCGCCGGCGTCACCGTACCCGGAACGGGCGCCTTCTGCGGGCTAAAGAGCGACGCGAAGAAATGCCCCCAGGGCGAACTCTCTCCGCCGTACAGCAGGGCCGCACCGATCGCGACCGTTGGAACGACGAGGATGGCGACCGGGACGTTCATGGTCCAGCCCGGCGCGTGCGCGCGATCGACGTCGCCACGATACTCGCCGAGGAACGCGATGAAGAGCAGCCTGAACATGTAGTAGGCCGTGATCCCGGCCGTCAGCGCACTGACGGCGAAGAGCCACGGATGGCCGAACTGCAGGTCGCCGTAGATGACTTCGTCCTTCGAAAAGAACCCGCTGAACCCCGGGACGCCGGTGATCGAGAGCACTGCAATAAG
Source organism: Candidatus Cybelea sp. (assembly GCA_049578945.1). Lineage (GTDB taxonomy): Bacteria > Vulcanimicrobiota > Vulcanimicrobiia > Vulcanimicrobiales > Vulcanimicrobiaceae > Cybelea. The sequence goes on from JBAUMX010000088.1 coordinate 18,145, forward strand.
CATCACCCAGAATGCAAACGGCATCCTTTTCCAGAGGCCGCCCATCCGGCGCACGTCCTGTTCGTTATCGAGCGCGTGAATCACCAGACCCGCGCCGAGAAAGAGCTGTGCCTTAAAAAAGGCGTGAGTAAAGAAGAGCGCGACGCCGCCTTCGTACGCGCCGACGCCGACGGCCATGATCATGTAGCCGATCTGCGACATCGTCGAATACGCGAGGATGCGTTTGATGTCCCACTGCGCCGTGCCGAGCACCGCGCCGATGAGCGCCGTGAGGCCGCCGATCGTGCCGACCAAAAGCCGCGCCGAGGCACTATGCTCCCAGAGCGGAGCGCAGCGCGCGATGAGATACACGCCTGCGGTCACCATGGTAGCGGCGTGAATCAGCGCGGAAACCGGCGTCGGGCCCTCCATCGCGTCGGGCAACCAGGTATGCAGCGGTACCTGCGCCGACTTGGCCGCCGCGCCGATGAAGAGCGCTATGCAGATTGAAAAAAGCAGCGCCGATCCAAAGGTGCCCGCCGCCGCAAACGTGTCTCCAAAGCCGACCGAATGGATGTGAGCGAAGATGATAAAGATCGCGAACATCATGCCGACGTCGCCGACCACGTTGATAACGAAGGCTTTGCGCGCGGCCGCCACCGCGGACGGGCGCTCGAACCAGAACCCGATCAGGAAGTACGAGGCCACGCCGACCAGTCCCCAACCCACCAGCAGCCCCACGAAGTTGTCGGAGAGTACCAGCGTGAGCATCGCGAAGACGAAGAAGCTCATGTACGCGAAGAAACGCGCAGTGGCGCGATCGCCTTCCATGTAGCCGATCGAGTAGAAGACGATCAAAAAGCCGACGCCGGTAATGATGAACGTCCACACCAGCGATAACGGGTCGAGCAGCAGTCCGAAGTCCAGTCCCGGCATCCACGAGAAGAGCGCCTGATTCGCGCCCACCAATCCCCCCGCGTTTTGCGTCGCAACTCCCCACGATAGCGCCGCCAATATGAATGAAGCCGCGACGAGCCCGGAGACGAGCCAGCCGGCGAGCGCCCTGAGCTGCGGCCCGAACGTCCAGCAGACGATCGCGCCTGCCAACGGCAAGAGCCAGAGCGTCATCACCAGAGGGTACGAACCGCCCACCCCCATCACGTGATGCATCATCCCCGCAATCTCTCTACAGTTGCATGACGTATCGGCGGCTTTGCCGTTCGCCGTGGTGGTAAGGGGCGTGTGAAGGGAGGAGCGGAGCCAGGATGGCGAGAGCGACGACGAGGCGAGCAGCTTTTTCGCACGATGCGAAAAAGCGAGCGTCCCCGAACCACCCTAGCGAACGGCGAAGTCGCAAGATTAGCCATGCAAAGCCCGCACCTCGTCAACATCGACGTAGCGCTCCGGGCGGAAGGTCGTCACGATAATCGCCAACCCAATTGCAGCCTCGGCGGCGGCGACGGTGATGACGAGAAAGGCGAAGACGTGTCCGGCATTCTGCAGCCAGACGCGGGCGAAGGAGATGAAGAGCAGATTGGCGGCGTTGAACATCAGCTCGATGCTCATCAGCATCACGAGCGGATTGCGCCGGACGACGACGCCGACGACGCCGATGAAGAACATGACCGCGGCGAGCGCGACGTAGTGGCCGATCGGTACGGCCATCATCCCTCACCCTCCCGCAGAATCGCTTCGCGCATCGCGCGCTCCACCGACGCCTCGTGGCGCGGCGGAGCTTCACGCATCTGTTCGCCGCCCAGCGTGATCACGCCGATAATCGCCACCATCAGAATCAGTGCCGTGACTTCAAACGGCAGTAGGTGTACCGTGAAGAGTGCGGTGCCGAAGTCGGCGACGCTCCCGAAGACGTTGGCGGCCCCAACCGGCCCAGTGGGTCGCGGCGGGAACATTGCGCTCTTGGAGAGCGCGTAGACGAGGAATCCGAGCGCCGTCAACACGACGATGCCGCCCGGAAGCCAAATTCTCGGCAGGCGGTTCGGTCCGGCGGCAAAAGGCCCCACGCCGCTGCTAAGCAGCGCGATGACGAAGACGAAGAGCACCAAGATCGCGCCCGAGTAGACGATGATCTGAATGACGGCCAGAAATTCGGCCGAAAGCGTAACGAAGAGCATCGCGAGCCCAGCGAAGTTGAGCAGCAGCGCGACGACGCTATAGACCGGCTTACTCGCCGAAATCGTCCAAACGGCGCTCGCGACGACGACGATCGCTAAAATCCAGAATAAAATCATTCGGAGGGCTCGAGCAGGGTCAAGCCCTTGCGCTGCTTCAACAGAATCTCGCCTCTCCAGGTAGCGCGGTAACCGCTCTCGACATCGGTGGTGGACTTGATCTCCGCGACGCGACCGAGGTCGCCGGGAATTCCGCCCGGCCGATCGTCGGGCGGCGTTCCGACGCCGGCCGACGGCGGCACGATCAGGCGATCCTTGTCGTAGATGAACGAACCGCGGCGATAGTCGGACATTTCAAAACGCGGCGTCAGCACGATCGCGTCGGTCGGACACGCTTCCTCGCACATCCCGCAAAAGATGCAGCGCAGCTCGTCGATCTCATAGACCGCAGCGAAACGCTCACCCGGCGAGTGGCGATCGTCCGGAGAGTTTTCGGCACCGATAACGGTAATGGCGTTAGCGGGACAGACGCTCGAACAGAGCTCGCAGCCGATGCAGCGCTCCTTGCCGTCGTCATAACGACGCAGTTCGTGAAGTCCGTGAAAGCGCGGGGCGTGCTGCTTTTTGACGGAGGGATATTGGATGGTCGGGCGCCGGCGGAACATCATCCCGAAGGTAATCGACAATCCCCGCAGGATCGCTCCGATATTAAAGAGGCGCTTGCGCGTTACCATCGGATCGCTCACCCCCTATAGGCCACAAAGATCGCGGTCACCACGAGGTTCAGCGTCGCTACCGGCAGCAGCACCTTCCAGCCGAAGGCCATCAAGCGGTCGTAGCGCAGCCGGGGCAGCGTCGCGCGCAACCACATGTAAAAGAACATAAAGCACGCGACCTTTATGACGAACCAAACGATGCCGGGGATTACCGTCAGGCCGAACGGCGCGTTCCAGCCGCCGAAGAAGAGCAGCGTGGCGATGCACGAGACGGTAAGCATGTTGACGTACTCGGCGATGAAAAACAGGCCGAAGCGCAAGCCCGAGTATTCGGTATGGAAACCGGCAACAAGCTCGGTTTCCGCTTCGACCAGGTCAAACGGCACCCGGTTCGTCTCGGCAACCGCGGTAATAACGTAGATGACGCACCCCACCAGCTGCGGAATGAAGAACCACCAGCGCGCTTGGGCGTTCACGATCCCGTCGAGGGAGGTCGTGCCGGCCAGCAGCAGTACGCCAATGAGCGAGAGCGACATCGCCAGCTCGTAACTGATCATCTGCGCGGTCGAACGAACGCTTCCCAGCAGCGGATACTTCGATCCCGAGGCCCAGCCGCCCAAACAGATTCCGTAGACGCCGAGCGACGTGATCGCGAGGACGAAGAGGATGCCCGCATTCACGTTGCCGATCACCCACGTTGCGCCGGAGCGGGACGCACCGAACGGGATGACCGCGTAGACTGCAAAAGCGGTCAGCAAAGAAATGAACGGCGCAAGCTTGTAGAGCAACGGATCGGCGGTCTCAGGGGCGAGATCTTCTTTGAGAATCAACTTGGCCGCATCGGCCGCCGGCTGCAACAAACCCCACGGACCGACGCGATTCGGCCCCGGGCGCATCTGCATCCAACCCAGGATCTTGCGTTCGGCCAACATCGCATACGCAAACGACGTAACGACGACGAAGAGCAGAATCACCGATTTGACGAGGACGATGAGCCAGGGCATCGGTTACGTCCTCATTCCGCCCAGCCATGGATCGTGCTGCCACGTACCTCCGCCGGAAAGAATCGAATCGGAGTCATGACGCAGCGGATCGGCCGCCAAGTCGGACGACGAGGCGAACCGCCGGTCGCCGAATGCAAAATCCGGCGAGGCTTTCGCCGCAAGCGCGACCACGATGCCATGAAGCTCCTCGGAAGAAGGCAGCGCGATTCCGAGCTCGTCGGCGAGTCCGAGCAGCATCTCGAAGTCCGATCGCACCGGTTCGGGAGCTGTCAGTGAGGCGTTGACGGGCAGCAGATCGCCGGCTAAGTTGAGCGTCGTGCCGCTTTTTTCAAAGGCGCCCTTTGCCGGCAGGACGAGTGTCGCGCGCTCCGCCGTCTCGGTCATGAAGAGCTCGCTTACGGCAAGAAATGGAAGTTTTTCAAGCGCCGCAATTGCAGCTGAAGGGTCGCTCGCGTTGCGAGCGGGGTTGAGGCCGAAAATCGAGAGCACCGTAACGTTCCCCGCGCGCGCCGCATCGAGCATCGCGCGGCCGTCGAGACCCTGCTGCGAAGCAACGAAACCGGGGCCGCTAAACGGCAGCATGCCCATCGCTTCGGCGCCGCGCGCGTTTGCTTGCTCGCTGGCGATATAGGTCGTTAGCGCGGCAGCACCGCCGAACGCTTCGGCGTAGCTGCGCGCTTCCGCGCGATCCACGCCGTCCCAAATCAGCGCAACGGCGGACGCATCGCCGGCAGCGCTGAGAGCTTGCGCCGCGCTCTTCGCGCGCACGACCTTCGCGCCGCGCAACGCTGCCTTACGGACGCGCAGCCACAACACCGGCGCACGCTCGTCGAGAGCCTGACCGGCGATAACGATCGCCTGCGCACGATCGATGCCGTCGAGCGCTGCGCCGCCGGCCCCTGGAGTGGCCTGGCGTTGCCGGCCGGCCCGCCAATCGAGATTCGCAACGCCTAACGACCGGAAAATGAGCTGTAATGCGAAGGCCTCTTCATTCGTCAGCCTGCCGCCGCCGATCGCGCCAACGCTGCCGGCGCCGCGCGTTGCAATCGCTTCGCGGATCGCCTTCGCCCACAGGATGAAGGCGTCGTCCCAGCCGATCTGCACGAAGTTCCCATCCTTGCGGTAGAGGGGCTGCGTCAACCGATCGGGCGCGACGTAGAATCCGACGTTGTAGCGGCCGCGGTCGCAAAGCCAACCATCCGAGATCGGATCGTCTTCAACCAGCATGCTGCGCAGGAGCTTGCCCTGGCGCACGTCCGCGAACTGCTGGCAACCCACCGCGCACTGGGTGCACGTCGTCTGCGTCCGATTCAAGTCCCACGGACGCGATTTAAAACGGTACGTTTTCGAGGTAAGTGCACCGACGGGACAGAGCTCGGTTACGTTTCCCGTAAAGTTATGACGGTACGGCAGGCCGGCAGCCGTCGCGATGATGTCGCGTGCGCCGCGGTCTTTGACGACCAGCTGGCGTTCGTCGGCGATGATGTCGTCGAAGCGAACGCAGCGCTGACAAACGATGCAGCGCTCCTCGTCGAGCACGATCGTCGGACCCAAGTCGACGGCTTTTGGCTTAGCGAGCTTCGGATCGGCGACGTCGGAAGTGCCGCGTGCGTACGCCATCGCGTAATCCTGAAGGTCGCACTCACCGCCCTTATCACAAATCGGGCAATCCAGCGGATGGTTTACGAGGAAGAGCTCGAGCACCATCGCACGGGCAGCGTCGACCTCCTCGCCGCATGTTCTGACGGCCATGCCTTCCGCCACGACGGTGTTGCAGGCGATTTGCAGCTTCGGCGTACCTTCGATCTCGACGACGCAGATGCGACAGAGCCCCGCCGGTCCCAACTTCGTATGATAGCAGTAGATCGGGATTTGCTGCTGGATCGTCTTGGCGGCTTCGACGAGCAACGTTCCCTTCGGCACCGTGACGGGAACCCCGTCGATGGTGAGATTGACCATCTGCGTGCTTGGGGCGAGTAACGGAGCGCTCATGCCGGAGCCGCCACAGAAGCGATGCGCGCTTTGAATTGCTCAGGGAAACGCTGCATGACCGATTTGAGGAACGGCTCGATCGAATCACCGAGCGGGCAGAGATTCAAGCCGGTGATCGAGCTGGAAACGCGGAGCAGCATCTCATCGTCGCCGGCGACTCCGCGACGATGAACCAGCCGCTCGAGCACGCGCTCCATCCAGCTTCCACCTTCGCGGCAGGGCGTACACTGACCGCACGACTCGTGAGCGAAGAAACGCACCAGATTGTACGCGGCGTTGACGAAATCGGTCGTATCGTCGAAGACCACGAATGCACCCGAGCCGAGCATCGAACCAGCTTTCGCCATGCTTTCGTAGTCGTACGGCCAGTCAAGTTGCTCTTCGAAAATGCAGGCCGACGAGCCGCCTCCCGGCTGCACCGCCATGAGCTTTCGTCCGGGGCGCAGGCCGCCCGCCAGCTCGATGATCTCACGCACGGTCGTCCCCAGCGCAACCTCGTAGTTGCCCGGATTGCGCACGTGTCCGCAGACCGAGACGATCTTGTAACCTTTGCTGCGCTCGGTGCCGGCCGCGGCGAACCATTCCGCGCCCCGCTCCAAGATCGGAACGAGATAGGCGAGAGTCTCGACGTTGTTGACGATGGTTGGCTTGCGATAGAGCCCTTCAACCGCCGGAAAAGGCGGTTTCAGACGCGGCTCGCCGCGCTTGCCTTCGAGCGAGTTGAGCAAGGCAGTCTCCTCGCCGCAGATGTAAGCACCCGCGCCGCGGTGCACCGTCACTTCGAGATCGTAGCCGCTCCCAAAGATGTTTTTTCCGACGTATCCTGCCTGCTGCGCCTCTTTCAGCGCCTTGCAGAAGATTTCGTAACCTTGCTTGAACTCGCCGCGAATGTACATGAACGCATGGTGCGAGGCGATGGCGTAGGCTCCGATCAGCATTCCTTCCAAAACCAGATGCGGGACCGTTTCGAGCAGCATGTGATCTTTGAACGTGCCCGGTTCGGCCTCGTCGCAGTTGCAGACGAGATAGCGTGGATGCTTGTCGGTTGGCAGGAACGACCACTTTCGTCCGGTCGGGAAACCGGCGCCGCCGCGCCCGCGCAGGCCGGATTTTGCGGCCAGATTCAACACGTCGACGGGCTGCAACTCGCGGACCGTTCGCTCCCACTGCTTGTAGCCGCCGCGTTCGCGGTACACGTCGATATTGCAGAGATCGACCTCGCCGATTCCGGCAGTCAAAACTTTAGTGACCGGCACCGGGGCTCTCCTCATCGACGATCTCAACGACTGCTCGCGAATCGACGACCGCACGCTCCGTCGTACCGGTAAAGCGATAGACGTTGCGATTGATGATATTGTCGAGCATGATGATGCCGCTGCGGTCGCCGACCCCGCCCGCGTTGTTCGGTTCCGGCACGTCCCTAGCGCCGCGCGACTTCTTGCCGGTGGAAATCTGCGCGTCTTGGGGAATCGCCCACGTGCCGGCCGGTGCTTCGGTCTGCGCCATCGGCGCAGTCGCATACGTCCCGGCGCGCATCGCCTCGAGCATCTCATCAATCTTCTGCGGCGTGAGATCGTAGACGAACTCCAGATTCACTTCCATGCAGGTCGCGCGGTCACAGGCCGCCAGACACTCGACCTCTTCGTACGAGAAGAGGCCGTCCGGCGTCGTTTGCAAGTGACCGATGCCGAGCTTCTCGCGAAAGTACGCCATAATGTCCTCGGCACCATCGATCGTGCATGCCAGTCCGCGGCAGACCTGGAGCATAAACCTTCCGACTGGACGCCGATAGAGCAGCGTATAGAACGAGACCGTTCCTTCGACCTCGGCCGGAGTGATCTCGAGCATCTCCGCGGCGGCGTACATCGCCTGCGGGCTCACGAACCCCTCGTGCTTCTGAAAAAGGTGCATGATCGGCAACAGCGCCGAACGCTTCTCCTCATACCGCGCAATGATCTCGTCGCATTCAGGCTTGAGCCGCTCGCGCAACGCCGGAAAGTTTTTCTCACGCTCCGTCATGCGGTCGAGACGCTCGACATGACTGTGTTACTACACTCCCCCCACGATCGGCGACTTGGCGCGAGGACGCGCGACGTGGTGGTGAGGGGCGTGTGAAGGGAGGAGCGGAGCCCGGAGGGCGAGAGCGACGACGAGGCGAGCAGCTTTTTCGCAGGACGCGAAAAAGCGAGCGTCCCCGAACCACCATGTCGCGCGTCCTCGCGCCAAGTCATCGGTCGACTTCTCCAAAGACCGGGTCTAGAGAGCCGATCATCACGACGAGATCGGCGATCATGTTGCCGGGAGCGATCGCTTTGAGCACCTGCAGGTTGTACATGCTCGGCGGACGCGTGCGGATGCGGTAGGGACGGTTCTCGCCGTTGCTGACGATGTAGTAGCCGAGCTCGCCGCGCGGAGATTCGATCGATTGGTAGACGTCACCGGGCGGCACCCGAAACCCCTCGCTGATGAGCTTGAAGTGGTGGATCAACGCCTCCATCGAGAGTGCGATGGTCTCTTTGGGCGGGAGCGCGATTTTCGTATCGTCGATCATGACCGGTCCCGGCGTATCGAGTCGCCGGCGCGCCTGTTCGATGATTCGCATCGACTGGTCCATCTCATCGAGGCGTACTAAGAACCGCGCGTAGGCGTCGCCTTCCTCTCGAGTCGGCACGTCGAAATCGTACGTCTCATAGCCGCTGTACGGGAACGCCTTTCGAACGTCGTAAGCAATTCCGCTGCCGCGCAAGCTCGGCCCGGTGACGCCCCAGGCGACCGCGTCTTCCGGCGAGAGGGTGCCGACGTCGATCGTGCGATCCTGAAAGATCGGGTTCGCTTGCAGAAGTCCCCGCAGCTCGCGCATGCGTCCGGGGAACTTTTCGATCAACGCATCGAGTTGGTCGAAAAAGCCGCTTGGAAGATCGCCGTTGAGCCCGCCGACGCGCATGTAGTTGGGGTGCATGCGCGCGCCGCCGGCAGCCTCTTGCATATCGAGAATGTTTTCGCGCAAATCGAAGCAATAGAAGAAAACCGAGATCGCGCCCAGGTCGATGCCGTGCGTTCCCAGCCAGACGCAATGCGATGCGATCCGCGTGAGCTCCATTGAGAGCACGCGAATGACCTGTGCGCGCGGTGGAATCCGATCGGTGACGCCGAGAAGCCTCTCGACACCGAGCGCATAGCAGAGTGCGTTTGAGGAGGGTGCGAGGTAATCCATGCGTTCGATGACGGTCTGCGCTTGCGTCCAAAAGAGCCCTTCAGCCGTCTTCTCGATGCCGGTGTGTAGGTATCCGATCTCCGGCTCGGCGATGACGACGTTCTCGCCGTCGATCTCCAGAACGATCTGCAAGACGCCATGGGTCGACGGATGCTGCGGACCCATCGAGAGGACCATCGTATTGCCGCTGCGGCTGACGACGTCGGCAGCGAGCGGCATCGCTGGAGCCGTCACGACTCGCGAGCCCGTTTCACTTCTTCTTGCAGCGCCTCCAGCGTCCGCCCTGATGGCGGCGTACCGGCTACGACGTTACTTTTGTTCGCGAAGCTCGGGCGCGGCGCGCGCTCGCGCGCTGGGCCGCGCATTGGATAGTCCTTGCGTAACGGGTGGCCTTCCCAGTCGTACGGCATCTGAATGCGCCGAAGATCGGAGCGGCCTTCGAAGACAATTCCAAAGAGATCGTAGACCTCGCGCTCCGCCCAATCGGCGCACTTCCACAGATCCATCACCGAGGGCAAGCGTTCGCCCTCCTCGGCGCCGCAAAGAATGCGCCGCCGCGCCGGAGTCCCTACTTGCGCGACGGTCGCCCTCTTCGGCGGAAGCGCGAGCAGGTGGTAAACAACATCGAACCGGGGCGTGCGGGCGAGATAATCGACCGCGCCAAGATCGAGCAGCATCGCATACCCCTCGGCTTTGAGGGCTTCCAGGCGCGCGCGAAGCTGCGCCGGAGCGACCCGCTCGATCGCGGCATCGTCGATCGGCGGACGCAGCCTCGTCGGGTCGATCGCCGCGCCGGCGATCGGCGGAGTTTGCGTGCTAGGCAGAGTGCACTCTCGAAGTTTTAGAAGCTAGTATGTACAGGCGATTACGCTCGCGCCAAGAGGCCGCCGCGGCCGCCTTCGCGGATCTGCTGCTGAATGAGATTGACCGCGTAGAGCAGACCGTCGGGTGTTGGCGGACAGCCTGGGACGTACACGTCAACCGGAATGATCGTGTCGACGCCTTGAATGATCGCATAGTTATCGAAGATGCCGCCCGAACTCGCACAGGCTCCCATCGAGATCACCCACTTCGGATCGGCCATTTGATCGTAAAGGCGTTTGACGACGGGACCCATTTTCTGAGCGACGCGGCCCGAGACGATCATTAGATCCGCTTGACGCGGCGAGCTGCGGAACACTTCCGAACCGAGTCGCGCGATGTCGTATTCGGCTGACGTGACGCTCATCATCTCGATCGCGCAACAGGCTAAACCCATCGTGAGCGGCCAGACCGACGAGCTTTGCGCCCAGCGCGCCACATCGTCGAGCCGCGCGAGCATGAACTGACCGGGGCCTAGTGACATGGACCACCTAACGCCAATGGACCACCTAACGCCATACGAAGCCGCCCTTCTTCCAGACGTAGGCGTAGCCGATGGCGAGTACGACGATAAAGATTGACATTTCGAGTAATCCGAAGACGCGCAACGCGTGCATTTTAATCGCCCACGGATAGAACGACGCTACCTCTACGTCAAAGACGACGAAGAGCATCGCAATTAGATAGAAGCGCACTGGGAAGCGCCCCGCCACCGCCGAGGTCGGCTCGACGCCGCACTCGTAGGCTTCGCTCTTGTGCCGATTCGGCTTGCCTCGTCCCAATAGACCCGGCAAAATGCTGAAGAGCAGCGCGGCTGCGACTGCGACGCAAAGGTAGATTGCGACCGGACCGTATGGATTCATTCGCTTGTGAAAGTTTTCACAAGCGGCTCGCCATACCTGTCCTTTGCGTGTATTGGCGGGCCACCACAAGACTGTTGGACCGGGAGACTCGCGGTGCCATGCCGTACATCTACAGAATGCGGTACGCGCTCTTGGGAATGCTCCTGCTCTTTGCGCTGGGCGACGCGTGTTCGCCCCCGCCAAATGTCGTAGGCGTCCAGGATTTTGGACGCGTTACCGGCCGGGTTCTCGACGCGATGACCAACCGGCCGATTCCAAACGCGCTGCTGTCGGTCGGCTCGCTCTACACGACGCGTGCGGATGTGAACGGAGCCTTCACGTTGCGAACGGTCGCGGGAGATCAAACCGTCACGGCGCGCGCCCCCGGTTACTCGACGACGACAGCCGACACGACGATTCCCAAGGATGGAACGGTTTCGGTCGGATACGTGCGGCTCGTGCCGCTGACGTATCCGGCCGGCCAGCCGACGCTCGCGCCCCCGTCGACCCC
>JBAUMX010000089.1:0-4855 GCA_049578945.1 Candidatus Cybelea sp.
GCGGTAAAGGAGGCCCAAGGCGACAACGAGATGGACAAAATAAGGGCTCCTTATATCAAGTAGAAGATTGAGAACAAGACTACCCAGATCACGTCGACGAAGTGCCAGTAGAGAGTACCGGCGGTTATACCGAAGAACTTTCCGCGCGTGTAGACGCCGGCCGCCGACTGCAGGACCAGCGTCGTCAGGTAGCAGACGCCGAGGAAGACGTGAAAGCCGTGCATTCCGGTCAGCGTGAAGAACGAAGCACCGAAGATACCGCTGCCCGACCACGTCACGTGTTCGGCGTAGATGAGGTGCGTATACTCGTAGGCCTGACCGCCGAGAAAGCCGACGCCTAGAACGATCGTCGCGAGCAGGAACCACATGTAGCGCATCCAGTGGCCGTGCTTGAAGTTCTCGAGCGCATAGTGCATGGTCGCGCCGGATCCGAAGAGCACCACCGAGTTCCAAGCGGCGAACCCGACGTCGAGGCGCTGAATTCCCGGCGGCGGCCATCCCTGCCCGCTGTTGCGCATGTAGAGATAGGCAAAGATGAACGACGAGAAGAGCACGCAATCGCTGACCAGGAAGAGCAGGAAGCCCTGAAGACGCAGCTCGCGAGTCTCGATGTAGAGCTGGTCGGCCTCCCCGTGCGCGTCTTGAGTCAGCGATGCGACCGACATCAGTGGGCTCCGGCCGGAACCGCCGGCGGCGAATCGGTGAGCTCCTCCTCGAGCCCCTTATACGGAAGCGGCTGCGAGAAGTCGTACGGCAATCCGTAGACCGTTGGGACGTGTTTGAAGTTGTAGTAGTTGGGCGGCGACGGAATTTGCCACTCGAGCGTGCGCGCTCCCCAAGGATTCGGTCCGGAACGCTGCCCGTTGCGAATGCTCCAGAGGACGTTCACAAAGAAGAGCAGGATCGAGAACGTCATTAAATACGAGCCAACTGACTCGAAGCGATTCCAGAACGTGAACTGCGGATCGTAGGTCGCCACCTCGCGCGGCATGCCGAGAACGCCCAGCCAGTGCATCGGCAGAAACGTGCAGTTGAAGCCGATAAAGAAGAGCCAGAAGTGCCAGTGTCCGAGCTTCTCGTTCAAGAGCCGGCCCGACATCTTCGGGAACCAGTAGTACATGCCGGCAAAGATTCCCATCAAACTGCCGCCGATGAGCACGTAATGGAGGTGTGCGACGATAAAGTACGTTCCGTGAACGTGCAGATCGTACGGAATCGCCGCCAGGAAGATCCCGGTGATCCCGCCGATCGTGAAGAGCCCAATGAAACCGATCGCAAAGAGCATCGCGGTCGTGTAATGGATCTTTCCGCGGAAGAGCGTCGCAGTCCACGAAAAGATTTTGATTCCGGTCGGCACGCCGATTATGTAGGTCAGGATCATGAAGGGCAGCTGCAAGAACGGCGCCAGCCCGGATGTGAACATGTGGTGCGCCCAAACCATGAAGCCCAGCAGCGCGATCGCCATCGAGGAGAACGCGATCAGTTTGTAGCCGAAGATCGGCTTGCGGGCGAAAGTCGGCAGGACCTCGGAGATGATCCCGAACGCCGGAAGCACCATAATGTAGACGGCCGGGTGCGAGTAGAACCAGAACATGTGCTGCCACATGACCGGGCTGCCGCCTTTGGTCGGGTCGAAGAACGGCACCCCAAACTCACGCTCGATGAAGAGCGCGGCAAGCGCCGCCGCGAGCGCCGTCGTCGCGATCATCAGCAGCGGCGCGGTTGCGAACTGGCCCCATACGAAGAGCGGCATGCGCGTAAAGGTCATGCCGGGCGCACGCATCTTTAAGATCGTTACCACGAAGTTTATTCCGGTCATCGTCGAGCTGACGCCGACCAGAAAGATCGCTGCGCACCACATCGAGGTTCCGGCCGCCCCCTGCAGCGAGACCGGTGGATACTCCATCCAGCCGGCGGTCGGCGCGCCTAGCAAAAACGACGAGAAAAGCATCAAGCCGGAGACCGGGAAGATCCAGAAGCTGAGCATGTTCAGCCATGGGAAGGCGACGTCGCGCGCGCCGATCTGGAGGGGGAAGACGAGATTTCCGAACCCGCCGGTCAGCATCGGGATGATGACGAGCCAGACCATCGCACTGCCGTGGATGCTGTAGACTTCGTTGTAGGTGTCCGCGGCGACGAAGCCGCCATTGGGATTGAGGAGCTGGGTGCGAATCACTTCCGCGAGCAAGCCGGAGAGCACGAAGAACACGAAGGCGGTGATAATGTACTGAATGCCGATGATCTTGTGATCGAGCGAAAAGACGTATCGCCGGACGAATCCCTGCGGTTCCGGGTGGATGTGGTCGGCGATTCCGCCTGCGTGTACCGTTGCTACTGCCATGGTTGCTTCGAGTCTCTCACTTTAGCGTATCCAGAAATGTCACGAGGTTTGCGATATCTTGCGGCGACAGCCCGTTCGCGGTCGCATTCGGCATCGTACCCATGCTGCCGGTGAATCCGTTCTGCAGGATCGCCGCCACATTCTGAGGCGTCGCGGGTTGCGCATTCACTAAGTTGGGGTGCGACGGGTCGTGCAGCACGCCCTGGAGTCCCGGCCCGACCAGCGTTTGGCTGAACGGCGCCAGCTTGTGGCAGGCCGTGCACTTCTGACTGAAGACCTGCTTGCCGGCAGCCGCGTTCCCGCCTTGGAGCGAAACCGCTTGACCGCCCGTCGCGGGCAGGGCATTACTCACGTGCGCGTTCTTCTGCTGCCAGGATTTATACCACTTGTCGAATGCCGGCTTGGGCTCGATTACGAGCACCTGCTTGTCCATTTCGCTGTGCAGGACGCCGCAGAACTGGGTGCAGATGATCGGATACCGGCCGGGCAAGCGCGGCGTGAACTTGATCGTCGTCAGGAGCCCGGGCACGGTATCGTTCTTGAGCCGCATCGCGGGCACCCAAAATCCGTGGATCACGTCCGCTGAGGTTAAGTTCAGCGTCACCGGCACGCCCAGCGGAAGGTGCATCTCGTTGGGGACCTCGCCGTTGATCTGCGGGTAGCGGAATGAGAAGTAGAACTGATGTCCGATCGCTTCGACGACGATGCCGTTCTCGGGCTCCAGCAGGATCTCGTACCAAATCCGCACGCTCACGATCGAGAGCACGATAACGAATATCGCCGGGATGACCGTCCACCAGAACTCCAGCTTGCGATTGTCGTGGATCTGCGCTCCGATCGCGTCCGGAGGGTCGGTCGGCTTGGCGCGAAAGGCGATCGAGAAATAGACCAGATATCCCGCGATGAAAATCCAGAGCGCGCTTCCCGTCGCGGCCATGAAGCGAAAGAGGTGGTCGACCTGACGGGCCGTGATGATTGCGGCCGGCAAATAGGTCTCAAGCGGAAAAGTTGCCCAGAACACCATCGCCGCGACCGAGAGCACCGCGAGGATCGCGGTAACGCTCCAGAAGCCGCGCGGGAGGCCGACTGACTCCGCCCTGTTCTCAACCAAAAGAAGCTCTCTCCCCAAGCTCATTCTAGACGTCGAGCACGCGGCGCGCACCGACTAAACGGGCTGTTAAGAGCCTTTATCCGTAGCCCCTGCAAACTCGCGCACGAGCCAGTCGACGTTGGTGATCGCGCTTCCAACGCAGACCGCATCGGCCCCGGCGGCGAGTGCGGCGCGCACGTCGCCCGGCGAACGGACGGCCCCCTCGCAAATGCTAAAGCTCCCGGTTGCTGCAAGCTCCGCAACCAGGTCCAGCGCCGGAAGCCGTTGGCCGGCCGTTTCGAGCGTGTAGCCGCAGAGCGTGCTCGCGAGCAGATCGGCGCCTAGTTCAGCGGCAGCGATCCCGTCCGCCGCGGTCGCGCAATCGGCAAGTGCCAGACGGCCGGCAGCGTGAATCGCCGCGATCAGCTCGCCGAGCGCGACGTTGCCGGGGCGGCGGCGCCGCGTTGCGTCGAGGGCCACGATCTCTGCTCCGCCGGCAACGACCGCACCGATCTCCTCGAGCGTCGGCGTAATATACGGCTCGAAGCCCGGATATTCGCGTTTGATTAATCCGATGATGGGAAGCTCGACGCGTGCGCGTACCGCACGCAAGTGCTCGCTGCCGGCGACCCGAACTGCGACGGCCCCGCTCTCTTGCGCCGCCTTCGCCATCGCTGCGATGATGCTGGGATCGTCCATTGCCGAGCCGCGCCAGGCTTGGACGGAAACGATCAAGCCGCCGCGGATAGAGTTGAGCAGGCTCATTCGTGCAGCTCGGTTACGCCGATGGCGCGCTCGCGATATGCGAGCAGCAGCGCTCCATAGACTGGTTCGTAACGCGCGGCGACAATCTCGGCATGCGGAAGCGCCGCCATAATCCCGTCGCGCACGCGCGTTCGAAAGTCCTCGTCGGCGAAGACGCCTCCGACGAACGCGACGCGCGCCGGCGCGCCGGCTGCAACCGCGGTGCGTACCAACTCCGCCAATCGGCCGGTGCCGCGCTGCGTGACCGCTTGCAGCACATCGAAACGCATCGCCGTTGGGGCGAATGACGCGAGCCGGTCACGCGTCAGCTCTCCTTTATAGAATGCGTGCACCAGCGCGCGCAGCGACGGCACGGCGAAGAATTCGCACGCGGCGCGCGTCTGCTCGACGAACGACGCATCGCCATCGTCCTGCGCGCGCATCAAAATTGCGAGCGCGTCGCGAGCGATCGCAAAAGCACTCCCCTCATCGCCAAACAAGAACCCCCAGCCGCCGAGCGTGCACGACCGGGCTTCGTCGTTGCGACTGTAGACGACCGAACCCGTTCCCGCGATTACGATGACGCCGCTTCGGCCGCCCAGCGCACCGGCGTGCGCGATCGGCGTGTCGTGCATCAGCACCGCGCGCGCCGACGGCAGCGCCGGCGACCGGCCGTAGAC
>JBAUMX010000090.1:0-12804 GCA_049578945.1 Candidatus Cybelea sp.
GCTCCGGGCTCGGCGCTTGCGAAAAACGCATCGAAGGCACGGTCGAACAACTCAATCTCCTGCGGCTTGCTGCAGCAGACGGTGCGCAGTGCGGCGGCGACACGCCGGCGGTCGCGAAGGCCGACGAGCTCCATCGCCCGCACGCCTTCGATCGCTTCGCGTGGGCCGATATTGAATTTGTGCACGCTGCGCAGCCGCTCGCAGAACTCCACGACCTTTGCGGCGAGATGGTCGTTCATACGTGTGTCAGCATCGGCTCGTACTGCGGACGCAAGCTGCGCAGCAGCTCCCAATCTTCCTGCACCTTCAAGATGCATCCGGTCGTCGCTTCGAGCGTCGCTTCGTCGAGCGCGTCGCGATGTAGCCGCACGAGCGCGAGCGCCCAATCGAGGCTCTCGGCGGTTCCGGGAACGCGCTGGAATGGCTGCGAGCGAAGAAACTCCATGAAGCGCGCGATCTGGCGCGCCAGACGTTCGTTGATTTCCGGCAAGCGGGCGCCCAGGATTTCCAGTTCGCGCTCGAACGAAGGGTAGCCGATCCACAAGTAGAGGCAGCGACGCCGTAATGCATCGGAGAGATCGCGGGTGCGATTCGAGGTAACGATGACGACCGGGCGCGCCTTGGCGCGCAGCGTGCCGATCTCGGGGATCGTCACTTGGAACTCGCCGAGCAGCTCGAGTAGAAAAGCTTCGAATGCCTCGTCGGCGCGGTCGATTTCGTCGATCAGAAGCACCGGCGCGCGGTCTTGCCAGATCGCTTCGAGCAGCGGCCGCACGAGCAAGAATTCGCGCCCAAAGATCTGTTCCTCGCGCTCCTGCAGGCTCGCGTCCTGATGTTCGGTGAGCCTAATGTGCAGCAGCTGTTTAGGATAGTTCCACTCGTAGAGCGCGCTTGCGGAATCGAGTCCCTCGTAGCATTGCAGCCGGATCAGCTTCGTCTCCAGAACGTCGGCCAGCACTTTCGCGCTTTCGGTCTTTCCGACGCCGGCGGGCCCTTCCACCAAGAGCGGCTTCTCGAGCGCCAGCGCGAGCTCGAGCGAGGTCGCGACGTCCTCCTCCGCGATGTAGCCGCGCTGCGCGAAGCGCTCGGCAATCTGCTCTGCGTTCACCGCGCGGCTTCTGCTTCTGCGGCCGCCAGCGTCGCGACGATCTCGGCCAGAATCGAAATTGCCACTTCACCTGGACGACGTGCGCCGATGTCGATGCCGGCCGGATTGCGCACGCGCGCCAGCCGCTCCGCTGCGATACCGCGCCGCTCAGTTTCGGCGAAGACCTCGACGGCGCGCTTGCGGCTTGCGAGCAGACCGAGATACGCTGGTTCGCAAATCTCAAGCAGCACTTTGAGCGCCTCTTCGTCGTAATGCCCCTGTGACGCGACGACCGCAACGAGCCGCTCGCGATCCGCCGGCTCGATTCCAGCCAGAAAGTCGGGCAGCGCGTCAATCGCCACCGCGTGCTCGGCTTGTGCTTCACCGAGCTGGTGCAGCTCGCCAGGCTCGACCACGCGAACGACGTTGTAACCATCGAGCGCGCCGGCCAGCCGGCCGAGCTCGGCCGCAACCGGAGTTGCGCCGGCAATCACGAGCATGCGCGCCGGCAGATGCGGCTCGACGTAAACGTCGACGGCGCCCTCTGACGCGCATTCCCCTTCGATCTGCACCAAGCGTGCTTCGCCGCTGCGCATCGCGTCGAGCGCCTCCTGGCGCACGATGTCGCGCGAGCAGGAGCCGCCGACAAAGCCGTGCATTGCGCCGTCGGCGAGAACGATGGCGCGGTCCCCTACGTGCGAGCTGATCGGGCCCTCGCGCTTGACGACGGTTGCGAGGGCGAACGGCATGCGTGCCCGCTCGAGCTCGGCGGCGCGCTCGAAGCATTCGCGCGCGGTCATCGTGCTAACCGCCGCTCAGCCGTTTCTTCACGTTCTCGAAGGTCGTCGCGATCACGCGCTGCGCCTGGGTGTCGACGGCGCGACCGCCAATCGTCGCGACCGGCCCGCGCAACGAAGCCGTTCCTTTCCAATCCAGAACGGTCGTAGCGGCTCCATCGGTGCTTAGATCGGCTCCGGCGACCAAGTCGACGACGCTGCCCAGACCTCCGCCGCTAATCTTCATATCCATATGATTGCCGTCGGCGCGCGGCTCGAGGATGATCTTGAACGTGAACTTGCCACGGACCGGACCAACCGCGACGCCGACGGTCGCGTTGAAAGTGTGCGCGTCGATGACGCTGGTCGATTGAACGTCGGGAAGACACGCGGCAATCTTCGCCGGGTCGTTGATAAAGTTCCAAACTATCGCCTTATCGGCGGAAATTCGCTCCTGCCCGCTCCAGTTGAGGTTCATCTTCGACTTCGCTCAGGATGACACGTTGGAGGCGTTGCGGATGGCGCGCCAGACTTTCTCGCGCGTCAGCGGCATATCGATGTGCGTGACGCCGAGCGGTGCGAGCGCGTCCATGACCGCGTTGACGAAGGCCTGCGGCGAGCCGACGTTCGGACTTTCGCCGACCCCCTTGGCGCCGATTGGATGGTGCGGACTCGGGGTTACCGTGTTGTCGGTTTCCCAGTGCGGCGTTTCGAGCGCCGTTGGGATGAGGTATTCGGTGAAGTTGGTGTTGAGGTTGTTGCCGCTCTCATCGTACTTGATCTCCTGCATGAAGGCCATCGCAAAACCTTCGGTGAGACCGCCGTGGATCTGTCCTTCGACGATCATCGGATTGATGACGATTCCGCAGTCGTCCACCGCCAAGAACCGACGAACCTTTACGGCGCCGGTGACTTTATCGACGTCCACGACAGCGACGTACGCACCGTTGGGGAACGTCAGGTTCGGCGGATCGTAATAATACGTCGCTTCGAGTCCGGGTTCGGTCTCGGGCGGCGGATTGGTGTAAGCCGCGAATGCGACTTCCTTCATCGTGACGCTCTTTCCGGGAACGCCTTTGACGCCGAATTTATAATCTTTCCACTCGACGTCGTCTTCAGAAGCTTCCAAGAGATGCGCGGCGATTTTCTTCGCCTTTTCGCGAATCCGCCGCGCCGCCAACGCGAGCGCGCCGCCCGCGACCGGCGTGCTGCGGCTCGCGTAGGTTCCCAAGCCGTAAGGAGCGGTGTCGGTATCGCCCTCTTCGACGAGCAACTCTTGCGGGTCGAGTCCGAGCTCTTCGCCGACGATCTGCGCCCAGGTCGTCTCGTGGCCTTGGCCCTGATGGCGGGTTCCGGCCCGCACGATACCCGAGCCGGTCGGATGGATGCGGATCTCGGCGCTGTCGAACATCTTGATGCCTAAGATGTCGAACTGCTTGCCGGGACCCGCGCCGACGGTCTCGGTAAAGGTCGAGATGCCGATCCCCATCAGCTCGCCGCGAGCGCGGCTCTCGGCTTGCTCTTTGCGCAGCGCGTCGTAACCAATCCTATCGAGCGCTTTGCTCAGCGTCGCGGCGTAGTCGCCGCTGTCGTAGGTAAAGCCGAGCGGCGACGAATACGGAAACTGTTCTTTCCTGACGAAATTTTTCTCGCGGAACTGCGCGGCGTCCATGTTGAGCTTGCGCGCGAGAATCTCCATCCCCCGCTCGATAGCAAACGAGGCTTCGGTCACGCGGAACGAGCAGCGGTAGGCGATTCCGCCGGGCGCCTTATTGGTGAAGTAAGCGTCGACTTCGGCGAACGCTGCCGGAAAGTCGTACGAGCCCGTGACGATGCCGAACATTCCGGCCGGATACTTACGCGGATCGGCGGCGGCGTCGAACGCGCCGTGATCGGCGACGGTCGAGACCTTCAGCGCGGTGACTTTGCCCTCTTCGGTCGCGCCGATCTCGACGTCCATATGATAGTCGCGCGCGAATCCCGTCGTGGTGAGGTTTTCGGTGCGCGATTCGACCCACTTCACCGGAACTCCGATGATGACCGAGGCAACGGTCGCGACGACATAGCCCGGATAGACCGGAACTTTATTGCCGAAGCCGCCGCCGACGTCGGGCGATATCACGTGGATCTTATCTTCCGGGATTCCGGTAACGAGCGAAAACGCGGTCCGATGGACGTGCGGAGCCTGCGACGTCATGTAGATGGTCAAGCGGCCCGTTGCCGTATTCATGTCGGCCACGACACCGCAGGGTTCGAGCGGTGCGGGGTGACAGCGCGGCGAGAGAATCCGTTCCTTGATGCGAACCGGGGAGGACGCGAGCGCACTCTCAGTCCTGGCCTTGTCGCCGACCTCCCAATGATAGATGTGATTCGTCTTCTGCTCGCGATCGTCGCGCAGAATGATCTTATCCTCGCGCGCTTGATACGGATCGGAGATCGGGTCGAGCGGCTCGTACTCGACCTCGACCAGCTCCGCGCCGTCGGCCGCGATCTCGCGTGAGGTGGCGACGACGCCGGCGACTTCCTGATACTGGTAGAGCGTCTTGCCGAACGCCAACACCATCTGCTTGTCGTAGCCGTGGAAGGTCGGCAGCCATTCCAGCTTGGCAGCGTCGAGGTCCTCGCCGGTGATGACCGCCTTGACGCCGGGCAGCGCCATCGCCTTGCTCTTATCGATGCTCTTGATGCGCGCGTGCGGATACGGGCTGTGTACGAGCGCCAGGTAGAGCATGTGGGGCAGCTTGATGTCGTCGAGATAGCGCCCGCGCCCCCGAATGAAGCGCGGATCCTCTTTGCGCTTCATCGCGACGCCGATGGCGTGACGCTGTTGTCCGTCGGTGGTCGTCGTCGACATGATCAGCTCCCCGCTGCGGCCAGCTCGGCGACGAGTTCGTTCGCCGCCTGCTCGACCGCCTTGACGATGTTTTGGTATCCCGTGCAGCGGCAGAGGTTGCCCGCGATCTGCTCGCGGATCTCCGCCTCGCTTGGCTGCGGTTTATGTTTGAGCATCACGTAGGCCGTCATCAGCATGCCCGGCGTGCAGTAACCGCACTGCAGTCCGTGCTGGTCCCAAAAGGCTTGCTGGAGCGGATGAAGTTTGCCGCCTTGCTCGAGGCCTTCGACGGTCGTGATCTCGTGGCCGTCGGCCTGCACCGCGAACATCGTGCACGACTTGACCGCTCGATCGCCGTCGAGCGCGACCACGCAGCAGCCGCAGCTGGACGTATCGCAGCCGACGTGCGTTCCGGTTAGGCCGAGCTCTTCGCGCAGAAAGTACGCCAAGAGCATGCGCGGTTCGACGTCGCGTTCGTAGACGGTGCCATTGACGGTAAGACTGACCTTCATTTTAGATCTCCCACGCCGAGGCGTTCCAACGACTGCAGGATCGCGCGGCCGACGAGCACGCCGGCCATCGACTTCTTGTACTCGACCGAACCGCGATTGTCGGGACTCGGGTCGGCGACTTTCTCGGCTTCGCGCATCGCCTCTTCGACAAGTCTCTTGCTCGGCTTGGCGCCTTTGAGCAGCTGCTCGGCGGCCGGTACCCGCAGCGCTTTTGCACCCAGCGCGCCGATCGCGATTCCGGCGTCGGCGATCGTCCCGTCGCCGGCGAGCGCGATCTGCACCGCCGCTGAGGCGGTCGCGAAGTCGCCGACCTTGCGCTCGATCTTCTGAAACGAGCCCGACGTCCGCGTGCCCGGCGTCGGAAAACGCGCTTCGACAGCAAGCTCGCCGGTGCCGACCGCAGTCGTGTACGAATCGACCAAAAAATCGTCGATCGCTATCGTTCGGGTGCCGTTTTTTCCGCGAACGACGATCTGCGCGCGCGATGCAAGCGCCGTCGCCGGCCAGTCGCCGGCCGGATCGTTGTGGCAGAGGCTCCCGACGACCGTACCCATTTGACGGACGACCGGATCGGCGACGACTGCGGACGTATCGGCGAGCAGCCGATAGCGGTCGGCGATTAACTTCGAGGTGTCGAGCGTAAAGTCGCGCGTCGTAGCACCGACGGCGAGCACGCCGTCGCCTTCGCGCAGATAGGCCAGCTCCTCAATTGGATTGATGTCGACGAGCAGCGACGGCCGGGCAAGGCGGAACCGCATCGCGGGAATCAAGCTTTGGCCGCCCGCCAGCACGCGCGCATCGTCGCCACCTCCCGCAAGCAATTCAAGCGCCTCTTCGACCGAGCGGGCCGACCGGTAATCGAACGGGGCTGGAAACATTCGCGCCTCCAAACCGTCAGGGGGACTAGTAATTTCGGTAACCCGCAGTTCGACGCCGGGCCCCTGTCATCCTGAGCGGAGTCGAAGGATCCTCAGCGCTCGCGTTCGGCCTACGCTCGCGGCCGGATTACTAACTCCGGTTGAGGTTTCGGCACCCCAACCGCAAGGGTTAGAGCGGCCTTCTCGCGGCGGTCGTTGATCGTGAACACATCGCCGGTGACCGCTCCCGCGTAGGCGCTTTGGCCGTCATCTTCCCAAGCATACGAACAGGGCGGAGCGTCGAGAGCGCGGTTCATCAGCGCTTTATACTCGGGCGTGTAGGCATTGCAGAATTGGCGGATCCAGTTTTCGAGCAACGCCATCGAGGTTCGATAGCGCACGACACAGTGGTTATCCCAGTTGGTAGGCTGAACGAGGTGCGGCGCGCACGCGGCAGGGTTTGGCCGCGCAAGGTTGTCGATCAACCGCTGACCGGCGCAGGTACCGCGCTCCGCGAGCTTATCCAATAGCTTGGCGCTCATGTTCAGGTTCATTCCACCTTCGTCGGCGTTCAAATACACGTGGACGATGCGATCGCGAAAGCCGGGAACGCGACTCTGCATATTGTCTTGCCAGTTTTGCATCGCGTTGAAGATCGCAGCTAGGAAGCCGCCGAGGTTGGGTTTCGGATCTTCGAAGCGCGTCCAGGTCTCGAGCAGTATGCCGTTGCGATCGGGCATCCAGACGTTCTTGCATTGATCCGCCGCCTCGTCTTGACCGCTAGGAAAGGCATCCAGATCGATCGCGAAGGTCGGCCTCGTCGGGACGGGGGCGTCGAAAAGATGGATCGGAAAGTTACTCGAGAGGCCGCCATCGGAGAACCAGCACTTCTCGAACAAAGGCGCTTCGCGGTTCTCCTGATTGCGTGCCAGACCCCAGTCAACGGCGTATAACGGCACCGCGCTGATGAGAAGCGGGAATGAGAGGCTCATTCGCGCGGCGACCACGATCGGCAGATCGGCGGCGTTCGGCAACGGTATCCGCGGCAACGCGGATTCCATCCGAGCCGGCTCGGTGGGATCTTTCCCCGAGGGCTTGCGGCTCATCTTGACCATATGGTCGACGATCCTCCCCGGAAAAAGCTTTCGGAAATCGGCCGGATCGAAATAGAAGATGCTGGTATCGCACGGAAAACGGTAGGGTCGACCGTGGGTCAGGTTCGTCGTGATCGTCTCGAGATTGATCTCGCGCGCTTCGCGCTCGCGGTCGCGAGCGTACGCATCTTGTTCGCTGTCGGCGAGCGGGCTAGCACCCGGCGCCGCTGCTCCCAGCCCCCACAAATCCTCGAACGTCAACGGTTCTTCGCGCCCTTCGACGCCGGCAAGCTTGTCGATGGTGTTCGCAAGCCATGCCGTCAGCACGCTCGTGTCGTTTTGATTCGTATCGTCGAGCCCGCTGCAAATGCCGTAGAGATTGGCGGCAACCTTGTTTGTGAGGCAGTCGAATACGATCCAGAGCGAAATGAGAAGCGGCAACACCAACATCATGCAAATACCAAAAGCGACCGCCCACCAGTGCCCGCTCGCGACGCCGTAGACGACCAGGAGCACACCCGGCGTCGCCGCGGCCGCACAGACCGGCACGTTCCACGAGTACAAGGCTGCGAGAGCCGCAACGAGCTTACTCTGTCCTCCCGGCGAATCGAGTACGCGCGTTAGAAGCGCGAGCAGCGGCCGCGTGCTGCGATTCGCTCTAAAGAGACCAAAGAGGTTGCCGCCTCCGCAAACCCAGCGACGTATTTCGCCGAGGCCCGCAAACGCGGTGCCGCTCTTCGTTTGCCGGCCGTACTCGGCAGCAGCCGTCATCGCCGCCGCGATCGCTCCGGCCGACGTCCCGCCGATGTTGCGAAAACGATACTTTTCGGAAAGCGAGACCACGGCCGCGGGGTAAACCACGCCGCTCGTGATTCCGCCTTTCATCACGATGTCACACTGGTTTGGTGAAGTACGAAGTTGTCCGCCATCGTTTGATGGTGTGGTCGTCATCCGGCCCTCCTGACTCGTTCGCTTGAGCCTATCGCCTTTCACCGGCAAGCACAAGTTCGGCGGCTCGGGCAAAACTAAGCCGTTCCAGCGCCGAGTTCAGGATGCCGCAGCTATTGGCTTCGGTTGGTTGGAGCTTCAGCTTTTCGGTTGCGCGCGCCGGCCGCGAGGCGATGTTTCTTGAGCAGGTCGCCGAAGGACGGCGCGCTCGTAACGGTCACGCCCCCGAGAGTTCGTCCTCCCGGGGGTGCTTCTTCTTGCTGGTTAGTTGAGTGACGCCGCTGCGCTTGTCACCGGCGCACCGAAGAATGTCAGCAGATCGGCATTGACACGATCCTTTAAGGTTGACGGAAGTCCGTGGGGAGCACCCTTGTAGACTTCCAGCCGCCCGTTCGGTACCAGCTTGACCGCAAGCATTGATGCATCGGCGATTGGGACGATTTGATCGTCATCGCCGTGGATGAAGAGCGTCGGTACGTCCATCTTCTTGAGATCTTCGGTGAAGTCGGTCTCCGAGAAGGCTTTGACGCAATCGTAGCAGGCCTTGATGCCGGCCATCATTCCTTGCAGCCAAAACGAGTCGCGCAACCCTTGCGAGACCTTCGCACCCTCGCGGTTCGCTCCGAAGAACGGCGCGCTCAGATCTCTCCAGTATTGGGACCGGTCGGATTGAATCGACGCGCGGATTTGGTCGAACACCTCGATGGGCAGGCCGCCGGGATTCCCAGGCGTCTTGAGCATGAGCGGCGGGACCGAACTGATCAGCACCGCCTTTGCTACCCGCTCGGTACCGTTACGACCGATATAGCGCGCGACCTCACCCCCGCCCGTGGAGTGGCCGACGTGGATCGCATCTCGCAGATCGAGGCTTTTTACCAGCTCGGCGAGATCGTCGGCGTAGGTGTCCATGTCGTTGCCGTCCCACGGCTGGCTGGAGCGTCCGTGACCGCGACGGTCGTGCGCTATACAACGATAACCGTGCGCGGCTAGGAAGAGCATCTGGTCTTCCCACGCGTCTGCGCTGAGCGGCCATCCGTGGCTGAATACGACCGGCTGCCCGGTTCCCCAATCCTTGTAGTAGAGGTCTGTTCCGTCACGCAACGTCAAATACGTCATGCTTGTTCTCCTTCGTTCGAACAGCATAGCCGGATGAGGCGCCCGGCGAAAGAGGCCCGGGTCACACAACTGCTCGCACGATCGAATTTTTGGCTAGATTTTAGGGCCTCGATGTGCGAGCGTATTCGTACATGATCGCGGTAAGAGTTCACGCGTACGGCGGACCCGAGCAGCTGATCCTCGAGGAGAGCGAGATACCGGCGCCGGAGGCCGGCCAGACGCTCGTTCGTGTCAGCGCGGCCGGTGTCGGGCCGTGGGACGCGCTGATTCGAACCGGACACAGCGGCCTGCCGCAGAGGTTACCGGTCACACCGGGTTCCGACATCGCCGGGGTCATGCAATCGACCGGCGAGCCGGTTTTCGGCGTGACGAACCGGTCCTTTACCGGCGGGTACGCGCAGTATGCCGCGGCATCGACGAGCTCGATCGCACGCAAGCCGACGAACTTAAGCTTTGTGGAAGCCGCGTCGGTGCCGGTCGTCGCCGTCACCGCCTGGCAAATGCTCTTCGACCGCGCCGGCGTTCGCGCCGGGCAAACGGTGCTCGTGCACGGCGCGGCGGGTAACGTCGGCGCGTATGCCGTTCAGCTCGCGCGTTGGGCCGGCGCGCGCGTGATTGCGGTTGCCGGAGCCGGCGATGCCGGCTACGTGCGTGGCCTGGGAGCGGCCGAAGTCATCGACTTTCGCACGCAACGCTTCGAAGAGCTCGTTGCCGGGGTTGACGCGGTCATCGATACCGTGGGCGGCGATACGCAAGAACGCTCGTTTAAGGTCATCAAACCCGGCGGTATGCTCGTATCGAGCGTCTCGCAGCCGTCCGACGCACTAGCGGCCGAGCACAATGTTCGGACTGTATACTTCATCGTCGAGGTGCCGGCCGCGCAGCTCGAGCGGATCGCGCAGCTCATCGACGACGGCACGCTGAAGGTCGATCTCGGCGTCGTCTTGAGCATGGCCGACGCGCGCAAGGCTCACGAGATGCTGGCCGGCACGTTGCCGCATCCGCGCGGCAAGATCGTTCTCGACGTCGATTTGATTGGGGAGAATGCATGATGCTACATAGAACGCTTTTGCTTGCGGCGGTCTTTGCCACGGCAGCGTCCGGATCGGCCGCCGCGTTTCCGGTCGACTTCGGTCCGGGCTTTACGACGCGCTCGGTAACGGTCGACGGCGCCACGATCAGTATGACGGTCGGCGGTCACGGACCGGCCGTCGTGCTCTTACACGGTTATGCCGAAGACTCGCGCATGTGGAGACCGCTTGCCGTAGCGCTGGCTCCGCGATTTACCGTAATCGCTCCCGACCTTCCGGGCATCGGCAACTCTTCGATTCCATCGTCGGGGCTCGACATGACGACGTCGGCGCGACGTGTTCGCGGTGCCGTCTTGGCGCTGGGCTATCGCGACGTGGACGTCGTCGGCCACGACATCGGGCTCATGGTTGCGTACGCCTACGCGGCGACCTTTCCGAGCGAGGTCAAGCGGCTGGCGCTGATGGACGCCTTTCTGCCCGGCGTACCCGGCTGGGAGCCGATCTACAATAACCCCCACCTCTGGCATTTTCGCTTCCACGGCCCAACGCCGCTCGCGCTGGTTCGCGGACGCGAGCGGATCTACTTCGATTACTATTGGAATGACTTCGCCGCCGATCCACGCCATTCGATTCCCGAAGCGAATCGCGTCGAATACACGGCAGCGTACTCGCGCCCCGGGCGGATGGCGGCGGGTTGGGCCTACTTCGCCTCGTTTCCCCAGACCGCCGTCGCGTTTACAAAACTCGCCCAGAGCAAACTAACCATGCCCGTGCTCTCGATCGGCGGAGCAAAATCGCTTGGAGTCGCGCTCGGCGCGCAGACGCGGCTCGTTGCCTCAAACGTTCGCGTCGTCGTCGTAAGGAACGCCGGCCACTGGCTGATGGAAGAGCAGCCGGCCGAGACGATGAGTGCCTTAGAGCAATTTCTAGAGTCTCGCTAGTTCGACGTAGTTAAGCGCATCGAAGCCGCTGCCGAAACGGTGGCCGCCGCCACTACGTAACAGGCTTACGGACCCAAACGCTGGTGAGCATCCAGCACTGGGTCCAACTCGTAGGGTCGTTAAGGATTTCGTAAGCAGCGTCGAGCGCCTTGGGGTCGACGAATCCCGCCCCGATCGCGCGATCGCGCACCACGTCGAAGAACATCTGAAAATAAACGGCGTCGCGAGTGGTGCCGCGCACGTTTGGCACCTCGGTTTTGGCCTCGGGATCGCCCAGGCCAAGCGCTTGCACCATTGCCGGCAATCTGCGCCCGATGAACCACTCGACGCCTTGGCTCTGTCCCCACTTGATGATTCCTTCCCAGGCCGTTCGCCAGGCTTGCGGCTCGCATGCTCGCACGAGATTGAAATCGGGCTCGCAGGCGAAGAGCCAGCCGCCGGGTTTTAGCACGGCAGCCATCTTCGTAAGCACTTGCGGAGCGTACTCGGCGATTTGGTGCAAGAGCGCGCGGCACATTACGAGATCGAACGGACCGCTAGGAAGATCGGCGCTGCGAAGGTCGGCCTGCAGCACGGTGAGGTTCGGCGCTGCGACAAGCTCGATCAATTTCGGATTGATGTCGATCGATGTAACGCTACCCGAATCGCCGGCTTGCCGGCAAAGCCACTCCGTGATGCTGCCGTTCCCGCCCCCCAGTTCCAGGCACGTCCAGCCTTCGCGCAGGCCGAGGTCGCGCAGCGATGCCCGCGTGCGCGGATCGAGAATCTTCGACATCAAATCGAGCCGCTCGTATTCGGCGGTCGCGGCGTTATCGAACATGTACGAGTGCATCTGCGTTATCCTTTACCAAAACTGAAGGACCATGCCGGCGCCGATGTAGTTGAACTTCAGCGCGTCGATTCCAGTGAATGCGTGACCGTACTCGAGGTCGATCTCGGTTCGAGTTCCAAGCAGCTTCTGCACACCGAAATCCGTGAACGTGCGCGCTCCCTCGTGAGGAGCAACCTTCGACTGTACTACGTACTCGGCATAGAGCTGATAGTAGTTGGGAATCTGCGTGGTCACGACGAGCGACGGCATCGTGACGCCATATTGGAAGTGCTCGGTGCCTGCATAGGCACCCGTCGACGATACGGCAATCGTCGTGCCGATGCTGGTTGCCCGACTCATCGTGTACGAGGCGTCGAGGTTTCCGGTGATCGTGGCATTGCCGGCCGTCAGGAACGTCGAACCATTCGGCCCGGTGTACAGGCCGTCGAAGGCGACCGTCCAACGTCCGCTCGGCGGCAGCTCGTACTTGAATCCTAAACCGGAATCGTCGACGCCGTGGAGCGTGGTGCTCGATACACCCGGGCCGTACGTGCGCACGCCCTCGTAGTTCGGCCCGATCACGTCGAACTCGACGCGATCGGCGACGCCGATGCGTAGGAAATTCTGCGGAACCTGACTCTCGACGCTGCCCTGTTCGGGCGTTCCGTGAACCTCGTTCTGATAGCCCAACTCAAAGACCGTCGTGTGTTTTGCGACCGCGCAGGTGCTGAACCCGACGGTCGGGCGGTTCGCGGTGGCGAGCAGCCGTCCGGGACCGGCGCACGGGTCGTTTTGCGG
>JBAUMX010000091.1:0-2711 GCA_049578945.1 Candidatus Cybelea sp.
GTCAAAAAGGGCCTTAAAATCGCCGCTGAGAGATACTGTCCTGCGGTGCTTTAAACGATTGCCTCGAACTACGTAACGGTAAAGCTCGTTGCCGCCTTGAAAAACCTCGGGGGGCACGCAAAAGCGGCCAGTCGCGGGCACTTTAAAACCGGCCAGAGTCGGTGGGCACTTTAAAATAGGCCACTGCTAAGGCCGCCGTCCGGCTCGGACGTTCCCGGCGCGAAAGCGCCGCCATGAACGAACTGAGCATGACGGAACGAGAAACCATCATCGGACTGCTGCGCCTAGGTTGGAGCCGGCGCAAGGTCGAGCGCGAGACCGGCCACCGCCGTGAAACGATCGCCAATATCGGCCGCCAGGTCGGCCTTCTGCCACCAAAACCGGCCACCCCGGCCAAAGTGCCCACCGACCTCGGTGTCGCGATCGGTGAACGCAAAGCTCGCTCCCGTAGCGTTTGCGAACCGTATCGCGCCGTGATCGAGGCCGAAGCGGCCAAAGGCTGCAACGCCAAAGTCATCTACCAGGGCTTGGTCGAGCATCACGGCTACGAGGGCGGCTACGATGCCGTAAAACGGTTCGTTCGCAAACTGCGACCCGACGATCGGAAGATCAGTTGTCGTTTTGAAACGCCACCGGGTGAAGAATCGCAGGTTGACTTCGGTGAGGGCGCGCCGACACGCGATCCGCGAACGGGGAAATATCGCAAGCCGCGCTTGTTCGTCATGACGCTGGGAATGAGCCGCGCCATGTACCCGACCGTACTGTGGAAGTCGTCCAAGCAAATCTGGAGCGAGTTGCACGAAGAAGCGTTCGCACATTTCGGCGGTGCGACCAGGATCGTTCGACCGGACAACCTCAAAGAAGGCGTGCTCGATCCCGACGTCTACGATCCGGAAATCAATGAGCTCTACGCAGCCGTGCTCGCGCACTACGGAAGCATCGCCGTACCGTGCCGGCCGTACGCTCCAGATCTGAAAGGGAAAGTCGAGTCGTCGATCGGCTACGTCCAGGCAGCGCTGCGGGGCAAACGCTTCGAGAGCATCGAGGAGCACCAAGCCTATCTGCTGCACTGGAACGAACGCTGGGCCTCCACGCGCATTCACGGCACCACCAAACGGCAAGTGCGCGCGATGTTCGAAGAAGAGCGCCCGTTCCTGTTGCCGCTACCGGCGACGCGCTTTGAATACTATCGAATTGGTGAGCGCACCGTTCACTTCGATGGTTTCATCGAGGTCAACGGGGCCTACTACCATGCTCCGCCGCACTACGTCGGCACCAAAGTCATCGTTCACATCGGTCGACTGTGGATACGCATCATCGATCCCCGAACCCACCAGCTCTTGCGCGAACACGCCGTTACCGGCAAAGGTCAACGCCGCATCATCGAGGCTGACCTCCCGAAACAAACGCCGCCGAGAGTCTTGGATTTGGTCGAACGGATCGCTCATTTCGGCCCATCCTGCGCGATCTTCGCCAGAGCAGTAGAAAACGAGCGCGGGGTGCTGGCGGCGCGCACGCTCTTCGGCGTACTCGATCTCGCATACCGTTACGGCCCCGAAGTGCTCGAACGTGCTTGCACCTTCGCGGTTGCGGCTCAAACGTGGCGACTTCGCTTCTTGCGCGCCTACCTCGCGCATCACCCCGCCAAGACGCTCACGTCGCAGCACAAGATCATCCCGGCTATCGATACCTACTCGCAGCATTTCGCATTTCTCACGCAAGGAGACCCGCATGACAACTGATGAACTCGACCGTGCTCTACGGCAACTCCGCCTTGGCGGAATCGCCGATACCTGCAACGTACGCGCGCAACAAGCACGCGCCGACAGTCTTGGCCCGCTCGATTTTCTGGGCTTACTCGTACACGACGAACTCAATCGTCGACGCGAGCGTTTGGTGCAGCGCCGTCTCAAGCTCGCCGCGTTCCGCGATCAGAAGACGCTTGATACCATCGATTGGAAGTTTAACACCTCGATCGATCGCGCGCTCGTCTACGAGTTGGCGACCGGGCGTTTCATCGAGCAACATCAGGACTGCCTTATTTTAGGAAATCCCGGTTGCGGCAAGAGCCACATCGCCCAAGGGATCGGCATGGCGGCGATCCACGCCGGCTTTCGCGTCATCTACCGCGAGGCGCACGTCCTCTTTGAGGAGTTGCTTCTCGCTGCGGCGACTGACGAACGAACAGAAGCCATCGCAACGTACACTGAAATACCACTGTTAATTATCGACGACGTCGGCATGCGCAAACTCCCAGCCGCAGCCGCAGAGGATTTGCTCGAGATCGTGATGCGCCGCTACGAGCGAGCGTCAACGATCATCACGTCGAATCGCCCGCTCGACGATTGGCCCAAGCTCTTCGGCGACACGCCAGCGGTCGCCGCATTCCTCGATCGCTTGATGCACCACAGTAACCTCATCGAGATCCGCGGCAAGAGCTACCGGCTTCACGAATCAAGCCTCGCCGCTCGCCGGCGCAAGGTTCAAAGCCCGGCCTAGCCAACTCGAACCTTTACGAAACTCCGTCCGGGCAGGACGGCGGCCACTGGCCGGTTTTGAACTGCCCACGGGTGGCCGGTTTTGAACTGCCCGCCGAGGCAAGGTATCTGTCGACGACTGCGTAGGAGTCGTTGCGACAGGTGATATCCAGCTAATCGTAGACCCAAAGATCCCCCTCGCGCACTTCATCCACTTGCTACAATACACTAGGG
>JBAUMX010000092.1:0-6623 GCA_049578945.1 Candidatus Cybelea sp.
GAGCTTTGGTCAGTCCGCGTGCCGCATTGATGAGCTTGGTACGTGCGCCTACCAGCGCATCACGCGCCCGGATGAGCGAAATGTCGGTCTGCATCTGCTCGCTGCGATGAACGATCGGGGCGAGCAGCTGCGGATCAAAGCGAACCATCCGCGCCAAGATCTCCGCGTCGGCGCGATCATTTTTCCGATCGCTTTGGTAAATCTTTCGCACTTCTCGGGCATTAGCGACGATGACCTCGTGGCCGCAGACTGCGGCGATGCGGCTCACCCACCCGGAATGCGTTCCCGTCTCAAGGGCGATTCGCGCTGGCGCTTGCGCGCTGAAGTACTCTTGCAGCGCTGCGCGGGTTGTGGGAGACGAGCTTGGCTCACCAGGGCCCCTTCCCCGTCTAGCACGCACAGTTCGCTGAAGCGGTCGCCTAAGTCGATTCCGATGGAGCGATGCGTTGCCTGCGTTTTGCGCGTCCTTGGGTTCGTGCTATGCTTGGTCATGAGGGTCGGTCTCCTTTCATTGCACCTTGAGTGCGTCACGGATACTTCGTTCAGAAGTCCGTCCTGGGGACCGGCCTTCTCATCCCATCTAAGCGCCGAACGTGAGGCGGGCTCGCGGCGCTGGGTGGGGGCACAACCCGCTATTTTGCGCCTGCGTTCTCTTGGAGCATTTCTTGGAGGTCGATTCCGCGTTTCACCGGGAATAGCAAGCTCCAACGATTCGCAAGTTTGTCTGCGGCGTATAGAGCGGCTTTTGGATGAACGTGTAGTAGAGCATGTTGATCTGCATCGTTTGGTCGCCGAGTTTAAACGTCTTGCCACCACCGCCTCCGATCGGCACGGCCCACTTTTGATTTCCCGGCGCGCCATAATTTACTGTGATAATCGGTGCCGTCGTTATCGCCCAGCCCCCTTTGACATTGTAGTTAATAAAAGGTTGGAACAAGCCGGAGTTTACGTTGGGCCGATCGGGCTTTCCGGCGAACGATCAAAGCTGGGTAACCAGCATGCCCATGACCCAGGGCCCAGGCAGCACTAATCCGACAATCGCGGGGCCGGCGGACCACTTTCCGCTGCCGAGCGTGTCGGGCGAAGCGCTGGTGATTTGAAAGAGGGGCCCTGCGCCCCAGACGAGTGCGCCCGGTTTGGTCTTCGGCGCAAAGAAGAACTGTTGCTGAATGTCGCCGATACCGAACGTCGAGCCGCACCCATACTGGGAGGCGCAGACGGCGGGCGGCGCGTTCGAAGGATTGTTGATGACTGGAACGATGGTGCGCGCAACCAGGTTCAAGTTCTTACTCAGCATGATCGGTACGACCGGCTGAAAGTTCATATTGAACTGATAGCGCGTGTACGGCCCGATCCCATAGTTATTGTTAAATTGGAATGGCAGTATCGTAATGTTGCCGACCGGATTCTGGGAGGCTTTGATGATCGCTGCTTGCAGAGCTGCTTGCTGTGCCGGCGTCAGCTTGCTGAGGTCGATTCCGCCTTGTGCGGGCGGCGCAGCAGGTTGCGCCTCGGGTGCCGCGGACGGCGTCACGGGCCCGGGCGACGCGGACGGCGAGGCGCTCGGCTGCGCAGGCGAAGTCTCGGGTGTTTGCGCCAGTCCGATCCGCGGAAAGCAAAGTGCCGCCATCGCGATGATGGCGACGATTCGCGCTGCAGTGTGCTGTATCACTGTCTACTCCTCACCGATCAGCGGGCTGAACCGCCGGAGGCGTCCAAGTACCGTCGAGAATCGACGGGGGTGTTTCCCTCGGCGAATACAGCCGCATGATGAGATTGACTGCTCGGCCGGCGCTGGTAGCCAGTTCGCGTCTTGTGGGCC
Source organism: Candidatus Cybelea sp. (assembly GCA_049578945.1). Taxonomy (GTDB): domain Bacteria; phylum Vulcanimicrobiota; class Vulcanimicrobiia; order Vulcanimicrobiales; family Vulcanimicrobiaceae; genus Cybelea. Next base: position 1,823 of record JBAUMX010000092.1, read on the forward strand.
GCCGGGAGCTTTATTCTGAACGTACACGTCGATCGAACCGTCCGCGTTCTTCCGATATTAGGGAGGGTGGTGATCACTTGATCGATCGTTGCTGCGCAGCAATGCCACGCACGCAATAGAGCTTCGCGAACTCGAAGCGTCTTGCTGCCGAGTCAGCTATAGTTGGGAAACGATCTGCTCGCTTTTCACGGCGTAAGCGAGAAGACGGTGCCATAACCATAAGCGCCACCGAGGTAGGTTGTACCTACGAGGCTTCCGCCCTTGTAGGTCATACCGGCAAAGGGCTTGCTGCCGTCTGTGCCCTTGCCGAAGGTGTGGAGCACCTTCTCGGTGCCGCCCGTCGTGATGCTAAAAACCGTTCCGCAGCCCAAATCATACGAGCCGTTGCACGTTTTCGAGCCGCCATAGCTCGTCGTGCCGTAGAGCGTGCCTTTTACGTTGATCAGCCGCGCCGCCGGAGAATAGCCATCGACATCGGTTCCCCCGATGAAGCTGTGAAGCACTTTCTCGGTGCCGCCCGTCGTGATGCTGAAGACTGTGCCATCGTTTTCGGTACCGCCGGCCGAGGTTGTACCGTAGAGCGTGCCGCGTACATAGGTTAGGCCCGCCTCGGGCGTATGGCCATCGGGTCCCTTGCGGAACCTGTGAAGAACCTTCTCCGTCCCTTCCGTGGTGATGCTAAAAACCGTGCCTCGGTTGTGCACGCCGCCCCGTGACGTCGTGCCGTAAAGTGTGCCGTCCACGTCGATTAGGCCAGCGCCGGGTCTGCTGCCATCGTGTCCGCGGCCGAAGCTATGCAGCACCTTTTCTTTGCCGCCCGTCGTGATGCTGAAAACTGTGCCGCAACCGGGAATGCAGTCCTCGCCTCCCTGGGTCGTTGTGCCGTAGAGCGTGCCCTTTACGTTGATCAGGTCTGCCGTAGGACCACTGCCATCGGTTCCGCTGCCGAAGCTGTGCAGCACCTTTTCCGTGCCGCCCGTCGTGATGCTGAAGACTGTGCCACCGTTTTCGGCACCGCCGGCCGAGGTTGTACCGTAGAGCGTGCCGTATGCGCTGGTCAGGCCCGCGAAGGGGAAAAAACCATCGGTGCCGCTGCCGAAGCTGTGAAGTACCTTTTCCGCGCCGCCCGTCGTGATGCTAAAGACGGTCCCGCAGGTACTTGAACCGCAATTGTTTGCGCCGCCTGCAAACGTCGTGCCGTAAAATGTGGCGCCCCTGTCGATCAAGACCGAGTGGGGGTAGTTCCCATCGGGAGGCGCGCCGAAGTTATACAACACACTATAGCTCGGCGAACTGCCCTCGCGAGCATCAGCCTTCACCGCGTTTGGAACATATTGGGAACGCGCGGGTTGCGCAACTTGCGAGCATGCCGCAACGACGACGCAGCACACAAATAACGCGCACAGACTCAAACCTGGAGTCTTCATCCGCTTTGCTCCTTTCGCACATGCATCAGCAACTCGAATTTTTCGTCGCCGCTCAGCTCCATCCTAGCGCACCCACACCTCACAGCCCGGCATAGGGGCCTCGTTTCGCCGGAGCCTTAGATCGTGGCGCCGCGAGGGGGGCCTCGTTTTAAACGGCCGTATCTCCTATCCCGCGCCGCAGCTTCGCGGGTATAGGGGAAGGGCCCAAAACCGGCCACCCTGCTCTGCGATCGCTCCGCCGCCGGCCTCGCGAAAAAGCCTGTAAAATAAGGGCCTTTCGCATCATATCTCGATCAACGCGCCGCGTGCAAACTTTGCAGTGCCGTTTGCAAAAGTCGAGAAGCGTCGAAAACGCCATATGACATAAGGCTTTTTGGCGCTCGCCATCGATGCATGGTCGAGCGTGGCGCATCGCCACTGCCAGCTATTAAGATGGAAGCCGGATGCGGCTAGGTCCCTAGCCATACCGAACGGCGCATCGCCAATGGTTGGGCCAACGTTCGGCGATAGCTCGATCCGTGACTAGCCTACGATGAGCGCGTGCACGAGCCCTTAAAGTCAGGCTGCGTCGCAGCCATCGATGAATAGCCGTTAAAGCTGAACGAATTCTGATTGGTGCGAATGGTTTCACTCCGCCCTAGCTTACCGTCGGCCGTTGCCTGATCCGTCCATTGCTCGATACTTCCGGTCCATGGCTGCGCAAATGAGGTGGACCAGTGGGCCTGATTATCCAGCTGAGTTTGGACGTAACGATTGCTCTTTGAATCGTATGTAATCGCGATGTTAAGCACGTAGGGCATTGTCATCTTGCCCTGCGGCGGCACGTTGACCCATCCGCGCAAGAGGCCGCTATCGAGCGTATAAGTCGCGGTTGCATTGCTTGCCGGTTGGCCGACGGTCCCGGCCTGACAGGCCCACGTGCCGACGTAATACTGCATGGCATCCATACCACTCATTGATTGCGCGACCGCCGGAGATCCCATCATTGCGGCTAAAACAAAAAAGCCAAGCGTCGTTCTCAAGAAATGCCTCCTTCTAGTAGGCTGATCGACCCGTTGTCTGTCAGGTTCTCCGGAAAGCTGACCCCTCCCCTTGACGGCTTTCAACTTGATCACGGCCCGATCTAACGCTTTGCAGATCTATGACGACAATGGCTCGTTCGATCGGCGGCCTATCGACGGTATAGGGGTCGCGCTCAAAGCATCTCCGTGCTCAGAGGCGAAGTCATACTCGATGATGATCGTAGGCACGCTTGATCGCCACCACGAGTCCCTTGGCGCTTGCGATCGCCAACACCGCAGCCTAATGCTCAGCAGCAGCGCACCTCGCAGCGCGGCACAGGGGGGGGCTTGTTTTAAAGCGCTCTGTCTATCCCGCACCGCAGCTTCGCGGGCTGTGAGGTAGAGGCCCGAAACCGTACACCGTCGCCTCCTGGGCCGCCGATCAGAGTTCTCGCAAAAAGCCTGTAAAATCGCCGTTTTCCGCCCGTTCAGGCGGCCGGTCGCGTCTCGTGCAGACTTTGCAGCGTTTGCAAAACTCGCGGCGGTTCGAAAACGCTATATCGCATACGCATTTTCGTAATATTCGGCGATGCGTGCTTGCGGATCAAGCGTCCAGGGCTTGCACAGGATGAGTAAGCCGCACCGGACGCCGCGGATTATGGGCTCATTGAGAACACGGTTCCACAACCATTACCAGAGCATCCCGAACCGCCGCCGAGGGACGTCGTGCCGTAGAGGGCGCCATTTGCCTTAATCGGGCCCGCAAGCGGCAACGCTCCATCGGAACTCCCCGCGAAGCTGTGTAGCACTTTCTCCGCGCCGCGCGTCGTGATGCGGAAGACCGTTCCGCATGTGGCGGCAGCGCAGGTGTATGCGCCTCCCTTACTGGTAGTGCCGTATGGCGTGCCGCTTACATCGAGCAAGCCCGCGGCGGGACCCTGACCATCGGTTCCGTTGAAGCTGTGTAGCACTTTCTCCATGCCGCCCGTCGTGATGCTGAAGACCGTTCCGCACCGATAGCGCCCGCAAGTATACGCGCCTCCGCTACTGGTCGTGCCGTAGAGCGTGCTGCCTACGTGGACCAGCTGCGCTAAGGGTTGAGAACCATCGCTTCGCTTACCGAAGCTGTGCAGTACTTTCTCTACGCCGGCCGTCGTGATGCTGAAGATGGTTCCGCGGTTGTGCTTACCGCCAAACTCCGTCGTGCCATAGAGCGTGCCCTTCACCTCAATCAGGCTGGATGGCAGCGCCGACCTGTATGATGGACCTCAATGTGCACCGAGCCAACAACACGCTCACACGAGTGCGAATGGAAGTAGGGCGCAGGTCGCGGCAAGGGAAGAGACACGGACAAGAAAACGAAATGGCCGCCACGTCGGCCTTGGCAAGATGGCCTTCTCTCATGGAAGTATCCCCCGGCTAACTCTATGGGATACTACATCAGGGCCTTCAAACTTCCGGTCAGGCTCAGCATCGCCGCGTGAGGGCGCGCTCGGAGTCGAGAGCTAAGCTGAAATCGAACGCAAACGCGTAAGGATGGGAGATGTCGTCGGAAATCGTCCGTTACCGCGTTTAACTGGCTACCCCGCATTAAGGCGACAGCGAGAACACGGTGCCGTTGTCGTTTCTGCCACCGCTAGATGTCGTGCCGTAGAGCATGCCGTTTGCTTCGATGACGCCGCTAAATGGTGTTGCGCCGTCTTTTCCTCCCTTAAAGCGGTAAAGAACTGTCTCCCGTCCCGAGGCAAGATCGAACTTGAAAACTGTGCCGCACCCCGCGCCGCCGCGGTAACCTTGACACTGCGAGTCCCCGCCGGCAACCGTAGTCGAGTAGAGCGCGCCGTTCATGTGCGCGAGGAGGCTGTTTGGGTCAGAGCCGTCGTTGCCGCCCCTAAAGCGATAGAGAACGGTCAGACGATGCGATGCAATGTCAAACTTGAAGAGCGTACCGCACCCTTGTGAGAAGCACGCTGAGCTTCCGCCAGTTGCGGTGGTGCCGTAGAGCGTGCCGTTCACGTCGAGTATATTGTTGGGACGTCCGCTGCCATTAGCTCCTTTAAAGCGATAGACGACACGGTAGCCATCCCCCGACGGGCGTATTTTAAAGATCGTCCCACAACCGTGTAGAGCGCTGTCGCCACCGCAGTTTTGGACTCCGCCTGCGACGGTTGTGCCATACAACATGCCGTGCAGATCGATCAGACCATACGAGGCAGGAAAGTAGCCGTCTTTGCGACCCTGAGAGTCTCCGTGAAAGTTGTAAAGAATGCGCTTTTTACCCGATGAAACGTTCACTTTGTACAGAGTACCGCATCCGACGAGGCCGCTCGTGAAGTAACACATTCCGCTGCCGCCCTCATCTGTAGCTCCGTA
>JBAUMX010000093.1:0-8073 GCA_049578945.1 Candidatus Cybelea sp.
AGGATCAGCCCCTCGAGCGCCGACTCCTCGGCAGCCGAGAGGCTCTCCATCTGCGCGACCTCAGATTCGACCCCGTGGCGTCGGACCGCCGTTAGCTCGACCAAGTTCCGCCGCTCGCCCGCGAGCGAATCGAGCTGACTGCGCGCTTCCTGTTGCGCTGCTTCTTCTTGCTGCAGCGCGAGGCGGGTTCGCTCGAGATCGGCTTCGATCGCGGCCACGCGTTCTTCGGCGGCTTTGCGCGATCGTACCGTCCGTTGGTTGGCGGCGATCAGCAGGCGCAGATCTTCCCAGCGCTCGACGAACTCGCTGAACGAGCGCGTTCCGATCAGCGCGTTAAAATAGGTAAGGTCGCCGAATTCATAGACGTCGACGAGCCGGCGTTTGAGCATTTCGTCGTGCAGCCGTAAAGAGCGTTGCGCGGCGCCGAGTTGAACCGAAGTCCAATCAATGCGTCGTTGGGTCGAGTCCCGCTGCGTCTGCAGCGAGTCGATTCGGCCGCTGACCTGGCCGATCGCGACATTCGTTTCGCCGAGCTGCTGCTGCAAATCGTTGTAATGCATCGTGACCGCGTGCAGCTCGGCGCGCTTGGCGTGAAGCCGCGCTTGGATCTGCGCGGCCTTGGCGCGTTCGTTGGCGATGCGTTGCTCGATGGTCGTTCCGCCGGCGAGCGCCGGAAGGACAGCGAGCGCAAGGGCGATGACGGCGAAACGAGCGCGCATCCGTCGCTTACGTACGCAGGTGGCGCCCGACGGAGATCCACGACGCGACGACTCCGATCGCGGCGCCGACTAAGACAAGCTGGCCGGCGAGCACGCGCGGGTCGACCGGCGAGACGGTGAGCTGCGCCCACGGAAGGGCTTCGAGCAGGCGCGGCCACAGCTCGACGCGCGCCAGCGCAAGCAGACCGATTGCGAGCAGCGCGCCGATCAGGCCGTCGAGCAGGCCTTCGAAGATGAAGGGCAGGCGAATGTACGTGCTGGTGGCGCCGACGAGCTGCATGATCGCGATCTCGCGCCGCCGCGCGAAAACCGTAAGCCGAATCGTGTTTGAGATGATGATTCCGGCCACGACCAAGAAGACGGCGATCACTGCGATCCCGATCCGTCGCAGCACCGCGCCGAGCTGCAGCAAACGCGCGACGATCTTCTGTCCGTAGTAGACGTTGTTGACCCCGCTCAAACGGCGAACGTTCGCGGCTACCGCCGGAACGTCGTCCGGAACGCGCGCTTTGATGCGGAACTTGTCCGGCAACGGATTCTCGGTGAGCAACGCGGTGTCGATCGTGCCTTGCGTCCTGGCGCGCAGCTCCGCCAAACCCTGCTTCTTCGAAACGAACCGGGCCGATGCGACCCGTGGATCGGCCGCCAGCGCGTGCGCGATTGCCGTTATTTGCGCGGGCGTTACGTCCGCGCGCAGGTAGGCGGAAACTTCGATCTGATCGAGGAGCTGACGGCCGGCATCCGCGACCGCTCCGCGCACGAAGAGGAAGAGGCCGAGCAGCACGATCGTGATTGCGACCGTGCCGATCGCCGTCATCTGCATCCCGGTGTTGCGCGAAAAGTTGCGCAGCACCTCACCCAGAAAGAACTTGACCTTGCCCGAGTCCAAGATAGTAGTAGCCTCGCTCCTCGTCGGTCGTGATCCGGCCGTCTTCCAGGCGCACGACGCGCCGGCGCATGCGGTCTACGACCGCTTGGTTGTGGGTCGCCACGACGACGGTCGTTCCTTTAAGATTGATGCGCTGTAGCAGCGCCGTGATTTCCGTGGTGTTGACCGGGTCGAGATTACCGGTCGGTTCGTCGCAGAGCAGAATCTTCGGATTATTGACGAGCGCCCGCGCGATCGCGGTCCTCTGCTGCTCCCCGCCGGAGAGCTCGTTAGGGTACATGCGGCTCTTATGCGAGAGGCCGACCAGGTCGAGCACCCGCGGCACTTGGCGCATCACGTCGCGCGTGTGGGCTCCGGTTACCTGCATCGCAAAGGCGACGTTCTCCCACACCGTCTTGTCGAGCAGCAGCTTGAAGTCTTGGAAGACGACCCCGAGATGGCGGCGCAATGCCGGCACGCGGCCCCGCCGCAAACGATCCACGCGAATGCCGTCGACGACAATTTCGCCGGTCGACGGTCTCACTTCGCGATAGAGCAGACGAAGGAGACTCGACTTTCCGGTTCCCGAGTCCCCAACAAGGAAGACGAAATCGCCTTTCGCAATCTCGAGGCTAACGTTGTCGAGGGCGCGGACTCCATTAGGATAAACAAGCGAAACGCCGCGGAGGGAGATCATCGCCGGGAGAGGAGTTTAAATGAAGCTCGGGGCTATACCTTTGCCATGGACTTCGATTTAACGGACGAGCAAAAGGCCATTGCCGGCCTCGCTCGCGAGTTCGCGCGCGACGAGGTTCGGCCCCGTGCCGAAGAGATGGATCGCAACGAGCGCTTTCCATACGAGCTGATCGCGAAGATGGCCGAGCTCGGGTTCATGGGGCTGCCCTTCCCCGAAGAGTACGGCGGCGCGGGCGGCGACACGGTGAGCTACGCGCTCGCGGTGATGGAGATTGCGCGCGCCGACGCCTCGACGGCAATCACGATGGCCGCGCACGTCTCTCTTGGTGCGACGCCCTTCTATCTTTTTGGAACCGAAGCCCAGAAGCAAGAGTATCTCGTCCCGCTCGCGCGCGGCGAGCGCTTATGGGGCTTCGGCCTTACCGAGCCGAGCGCCGGGAGCGACGCTGGGAACGTGCAGAGCAAGGCGGAGCTGCGCGGCGGGAAGTGGGTCGTCAACGGCACCAAGGCGTTCATCACCAACTCCGGGACCGAAATTACCGGGGGGACGACGATTACGGCCGTAACGGGACGCCGGGCCGATGGCTCGCGCGAGATCTCGAACATCATCGTGCCGCAAGATACGCCGGGATTCACTCGCAGCCGAAAGTACGCGAAGATGGGCTGGCGCGCGTCGGACACGCGGGAACTCTCCTTTGCCGACGCCGAGGTGCCCGAAGGCAACTTGCTCGGACCCCGCGGTGAGGGCTACCGCCAGTTCCTCTCGATTCTGGACGGCGGACGCATCTCGGTCGCAGCCCTTTCGATCGGGCTTGCCATGGGCGCATACGATGAAGCGCTTGCCTACGCGCGCGAGCGGCACGCATTCGGCCAGCCGATCAGCAAGTTTCAGGCGATCTCGTTCAAGCTCGTCGACATGCTTACCGAGATCGAGCACGCCAAGCTCATGATGTTGCGCGCCGCCTGGGAGAAAGACCAAGGCCGCGATTACGTCCAGGCCGCGAGCTTCGCCAAGCTCTTTGCAGGCGAGCTCTCACACCGCGTCGTCAACGACGCCCTCCAAATTCACGGGGGGTACGGGTTTATGGACGAATACCCGATCTCCCGGATGTACCGCGATCAAAAGATCAACGAGATCGGGGAAGGAACCAACGAGGTTCAGCGCCTGATTCTCGCACGCCTGATGGGGTTGTAGAAAGGACCACCGAGATGAGAATGCATCTTCCACTGCTTGCCGCGATCGTCGCGTTCTGCTTGACGGCGCCGGCGTCCGCCGCACTCTCTACCGGCACCAAGGCTCCCGCGTTCACGTTGCAGGCCACGCAAGGCGGCAACGTCTTTACGTTCAACCTCGCCGACGCGCTGAAGAAAGGGCCGGTCGTACTCTACTTCTATCCAGCCGCATTCACGAAAGGATGCACGATCGAAGCCCACGACTTCGCCGACGCGAGCGATCAGTACAAGGCGCTCGGCGCGACGGTCATCGGGGTCTCCCACGATCAGCTCGATACGCTGCAGAAGTTTTCGGTAAGCGAATGCCGCAGCAAGTTTCCAGTGGCGGCCGATACCAATCAGACGGTCATGAAAGAGTACGACGCCGTGCTCCCGCAGCATCCGCAATACGCCAACCGCACGTCATACGTAATCGCACCCGACGGGACGATCGTCTACACGTACACGAGCCTCGATCCGTCGCAACACGTCGAGAACACGCTGACGGCGCTCAAAGCCTGGAACGCGGATCACGCCTCAAAGCAGTAGCCGTTAGACGGCGTCGTCTTTGGGGAAGAGCCTTTGCGAACGCGGTAAGCGCTTCGGGCTCGAACTGGTATCGAGCGCCGTAACGGTTCGGGGCACGACGTCGATCGGAGGGAGATCGGCCATCTCGTCGCCGGAGAGCGCGGCTTCGTCCTTGAGCCTACGTCCCTGCGGCAGCAGCTTCGTTTCGTAAGAGCTCACCGCGCCGTTGAAGGCGGTGACGGAACGTTCGAGGTGCTTTCGTACCTCGACGAGATGTTCGGAGAATTTGATCGTGCGTTCGTAGAGAACTTTGCCGATCGTCGCGATTCGCTTGGCGTTCTCTTCCTGACGTAACGCCTGCCAGCCCAGCGCGAAGCTTCGGAGCAGGCTAATGAGGGCGAGCGGTCCGGTAACCAGAACGCCTTTGTCGAGCGCGTAGTCGATCAGCGCGGGATCTTCGTTGCAGGCCGAGCCGAGAAAGGCTTCGCCGGGGATGAACATCACCACGAAATCCGCCGAACCCTCCGCAGTATGATATCCGCGCCGCGCGAGGGAGTCGACGTGCTCGCGCAATGCGCGTGCGTGCTGTTTGACGAGCCGTTTGCGAGCCGCCTCGTCGGGCGCCTCGAGCGCGGCTTGCATCGCATCGAGCGGCGCTTTGGCATCCACGAAGACACAGCGCTCTCCGGGAAGATTGACCGTCATGTCCGGTCGCACGCGAGCCTCTTCGAGTGCGACCGTCTGCTGTTCGAAGAAGTCGCAGTGCGGCAACATGCCGGCCTTCTCGACGACGTTGCGCAGCTGCATCTCGCCCCACTTGCCGCGCGATGCCGGATTGCGCAGCGCGGTCACGAGCGTCGAGGTCTGCGTCGTGAGGTTTTGGGTCGCGGACTCGAGTTGGTTGGTGCGACCTAAGAGCTCGCCGAGAAGCCGGTCGAACTCGCCCAGCTTTTGGGTAACCGGCGATACGAGCTCGCCGACACGCTCGCTGGCGCGATTCGCCGTCGCCTCGCGCAGCTCGTTCTTGGTGCGCTCCAAGAGCGCCTCGATCGCTTTCTCTTGGTGGGAGCGTGCCGAAAGCCACGCGAGCGTACCGCCGAGCGCGCAGCCGAAGAGAAAGAGTGCCAGCGCTCCGACGACGATCACTTCGTGATTCCGCGCAAATACTTATCGAAGCACGCGAGCGTACGTTTCCACGCATCGGCCGCCGCCGATGCAACGTACGAAGCGCGTTGATCGTCGAAGAAGGCGTGTCCGGCTTCGTCGTAAACGCGGACGTCGTTGGGTACCGTGAGCGCTGCGGCGAATGCGCGGACGTCGGCGGCTGGAATGCCGGTGTCACGCCCGCCGAAACTGCCGCAGACGGGAATCGCGATCGCCTTGGGGTCGACGCCGTCGACCGCTCCGTAGAATGGAGCCACAACAGAAAACAGATTCGCGTCGTCGAGGGCCGCGTTCCACGCGATATGACCGCCCATACAGAAGCCGGTGAGGCCGATTTTCGTGCCCGGAAACTTCGTTGAGAGCCAGAGTGCGGCCGCGCGAATGTCGCCGGCGTAGATCGTCCGGTCGAGTTGCTTGGCGTACGGACGAAAGATCGTGTAATCCGTCGAGCCGTCGCCGCTCGGTGCGCCGTAGCGTGCGTAAAGGTCGGGGGCAATTGCCGCAAAGCCGGCCTTTGCGTAGCGCCGCACGACGTCGCGGATCGAGGTATCGACACCCCAGATGTGCATGATCACCACGATCGAAGGAGTGCCCGGTCCGGCCGCGGCCGGCCACGCGGCGTAAGCGGGAATGACCGCGTTCGGCCGTTCGAGCTTGACATGCTCGACCGTAATCGCCGGATCGTTCTCCGCGACGAGGGGCGGATGCGGTTGCCCTAACGGCTCCTGCGCGGAGGCCGCCGCGCTGGATGCCGCCAGCGTTGCGGCCGCCGAGATGCCGACAAAGACGCTACGCTTGAGGTCCTCGGAAGCGGGTGCGGTCGGATCGATCTCCCGTTCGCTCATCTTGCAGCTCAGTTTGACCGGTGCCGGTGCCAAATCCTCGAACGGGTGTTTGCTGAGTCCGAACGGGGACGAGTACCCGCGCCTTGGAATATATGCAGGCGTCGGTGAAAAAGGAGACTTTAGTCAATTGAATCGGAGAGGCTTCTTGGTGAGCTCGACGGTGCTGGCCGGCGTGCCCGGCGTAGCGCAAGCGCAAACGATCCCGGGTGGCACGCACCGCGTTGAACGGCGCGCGGACTTCGACGAGCAGTCGTTCGCGGCGATCGTCGGCCGGCCGGCGCAAATACGCCAGCTCTACGAGGCGGTTACGTTCGAGCCGGCAGTGCTCGGCAGCATCAAAAACTCGTTTAATGGATTGCAGTTCGGCTTCGGCTATCCGGCCGGCGCGATCGCGGTCGCGCTTGCCGGTCACGGTCCGTCGGCGGTCTACGGCTACACCGATTACGTTTGGCAGAAATACCGGCTTGGAGAGTTTTTGAAGCTGCGAGATTCAACCGGTCAGCCGGTCTTATCGAACGTCTATCTCAACGCGCGCGCGCCGATCGATCCGCATGCGGATCCGGACGACGATGCCGGCACGTACCAGGATACGGCGATAACGACGTTGCAGCGCCGCGGCATGATCGTTCTGACGTGTCACACCGCGGTTGAGGAGCAAGCCCGCGCGATCGTCAAGCGCGGTTTTGCGCCGGCCGGTATGACTGCGACCGACGTCGCCGGCGACATCCTCACGCATTTGATTGCAGGCGCGCTCGTCGTGCCGTCGATGGTCGCAACGATCGCGGTGCTGCAGAGCAGATACGGCTACGCGTATCTTACGCCATTATGAATCGCGTGTTCTTGTTGGGAACGATGCTCGCGCTCGCGGTCTGCGGGTGTGCCGGCGGCGCGTCGCGTAACGCGCAAGCGCTCTACGATCCGCGCGCACTCCCGAGCGGACCGGTCGGCAGGTCGATCGCCGACGGCTATGCGATCATGGTAAAGACGCACAAAGTGATGAAAGGATTCGTGCGCGCCGACTTGCAGTGCGCCGACTGCCACGTCGCGGCCGGCACGCAGCCGCGCGGCGGCAGCTTCATCGGCACCTACGCGCGCTTTCCCCAATGGAACAAACGCGCGCACCGCGTGATTGCCCTTCAAGACCGCATCGCGGAGTGTTTTTTGTACAGCATGAACGGCCGAGCGCCCGCCTATAACAGCAAACCGATGGTCGCACTCGTTGCCTACATCGCTTGGATCTCGCGCGGCACGCCGATTGGTGCGAAGCAGCCGGCATCCGACCGTTACATCGAGCCGTTGCCCAGCGCGTCACCGAATGCCGCGCGCGGCGCGGAGCTCTTTACTGCGAGCTGCTCGGGCTGTCACGGGCCGCGCGGGCAGGGGATTTCGGGGACGTTCCCACCGCTCTGGGGCCCTCATTCTTTCAACGACGGCGCCGGTATGGCACACATCGATCGGATGACGGGCTTCATCCGTTACAACATGCCGAAGAATGCACCGGGCACGCTCTCGCTCGATCAGGCCTACGACGTTGCGGCATTCGTGCTCTCTCACCCGCGCCCGCACTTTCGAAAGAACGCACTCGAGACGACGCCCTCCCTCCCGGCCAAGTACTTTTAGAAGCCTGTAGGGTTTATGGCGCCATAACCCTACAGACTCCTTAGCCGCGGGCAATGTCGTAGGCCCCGGCGCCTGCAAAAGATAAGATGAAGCCTGCTTTGGCAGAGACACTTGTCAGCGTGACCCTTCCTGAGATGGGAGAATCGGTCACCCAAGGATCGATCGTCGAATGGCGCAAGCGCGTCGGCGAGTACGTTGCCGAGGGCGATCCGCTCGTCGAGGTGACGACCGACAAGGTAGACGTGGAGGTTCCGGCGACCGCATCGGGCGTCGTAACCAAAATCCTCGCGCGGGAAGGGCAAACGGTCGCGGTCGGCGCGACGCTTGCCGAGATCGATGCTTCGAAAACCGACGGCGCCGTGGTGCCGGTTTCCGGTAACGGGGCGCCGCCGCCGCCGCCCCCGCCGTTGCCGCCGTCCCC